>JAKBAU010000071.1 GCA_021808875.1 Pseudomonadota bacterium
GGTTCAAGGATTTCGGGCTCATCTGCTCTCCTTCGGCGTGACGATGAGCCCGAAATCCTCCGTTATTCAAGATGTCAAATCTGTCTCAAAGGTCCTGACGGGGGACAGTTTTGTCCAATTCGGCTTGAACACCGGCTTGGATGCGCATTGCGCTCAACGCAGGGAGCCCCGCTATGTCGGGCGGCTCCCGAAATAAAACACCTTCCGAGGGAATACGGGAGGTGCGTTGCCCTGCGTGCGCATGTTCAACCGCCCCGGCACCAGGCCTGGGCTAAGCAGCAGGGTAGACAATGGGCAAAAGGGCGAAATTCGTCTCGAACTTTATCATTTCCATCACAGTATCCGCGGCTCTTTATGGATGTACGGCATATCCATATAACTTGGCATCTTATGGTCAAACTGAACCCCAGGCACAGCCCTCTCCCGCAACCGGCGGCTTTTACATAGATCCCGCGACGCACCTCGTAACTGAAGCGCCCTCACCTCCCTTTTACATCACAGATGACGGAATAATTGAGGATACCCCTCCGGGCCAAACATTGCCGCCCGGTGCTCAACCCTGCGAATCTGACGTGCTGGCTGAACTTCAGCCAGGTAGCGCTTGCTACGCAGCGGCACTTCGTGGAGAACAAGAATCACAGGCCGAAAATGATCGTGAAGTGCAGTCTGAGAAAGAGCAGGGCAATCCAACTGGCGAAACTACTGCTACGGCAAAAGAAACGTGCGGCGTTGCGGATGGCACATCGCTGAGGGCTTCAATCGAGCGCGCGATGGCCCCTCCGGGTGGCGGAGTAGAGCCGCAAGTTGTGCAGTTAATCAACTGGCAAATGGCGCAAACCACTCTTGGATGGGCTTGCACTGTTGAAGTCGATTTCCTGGGGGGTAGCTATCAAGTTCTTGCTTACGAGCGTTTACCCGATGGCCGTTATCGGATGCAAACTCAGCTTATGGGACAGGCACCCATAAACTAGGCGGAACTGCCCTAGCTGCTTAAACCATGAAGACGCCGCCACGCTCCAGATTGTCGGAGGGCAGGGTTGGCCTCACCTATAACCCCTAAGACACGGGATAATTCGTGGGGTATTAACCGGCGATCATCGGCAATAAGCGCGTCGAGTAGAGAAAGGGCGGCATCTGGATAGTTCTTCGCCACGTCGATCTTATTATCACCAAGATCGTGCAACATGCGATATATTGTCATTTCTACATCGGGAATCGCAATCAATAATGGTGTAACAACATTTACGGCATCCGGAAAATCATTCCCAGCTTCCGTAATCAAACGCGAAAAAGCTCTTGAGGTTTCCTCGCTACGATACTTTAACTGACGAGGCCAAGCATGTTCGATTATGGGCTTAACGAAATTTGTCCATTCACCTTCACGAGAAATGGCCTGGGTCAGCGCAGTTAATATTTCCGCGTGTCCATCTACATCTATGGCCATAAGCACTGTTCTAACTTGATCAAACGACAATATCGGCGACTTCTTGCCAACCTTGCGAGACAAGAAAATGAACCTGTGAAGACAATAGCGATATTCGTCCTTATCAAAAGACCAAGAAGATTTTCCTAGCAAAATCTTTACGAAATCAGGAGAGATTGATTTCAATGTGCCTTCTGAAAGCCACTGCTGGTCACATGCCCAACCATGCCATGCAGCTTCTGACTTTTCATTCTCGATTGCAAAAAGCGGTATAAGCGCACGGTTTGACCAGCTCTTATATTGGCTATCTAACCATGCTATGCGTACCGTGGTAACACAAACGGCGTGACCCCCAGCGTCGCCAGGAAGTGCAAACAAATTTGCTAGGCGGCCTTCGATATATTCCGGAAAAATCCCGGATGTGGATTTCTCAAAAGGAAGCGAAAAGAGACATTCTGTTAACACGCCGGAGGGGCTGTTGATCGCTTTTCCGTACGAAACCTCCGATTCTTTTTGTGCAACTCCCCCGATAGTTGTTGTGCCTCGGGAACTCTCCATCATCTCCGGTGGAGCGGAAGCATATTTAGCAAATATCGAATCGAATACGTTTAACGCAGATACAAGATTTTGCTCGGCGAGTTTGTGAAGATTTTCTTTGAGCCAACGAGGCACATTGTACCGCAGTTCATACGCAAGATCATCGGGCATTTTTGTAAGATTATGAGCCAAGAACCATCTAAGCTTTGCAGGTGCGTTGTCCGGCCAATCAGACAAAAGATTCTGCCAATAACGAATGGGATAATTTGAGCGTTTTGCCTCGGACCTAAGAGAGGCGAGCGCTCTGAATGGATATTCTTTTACGAAGCCTTCAAATGGCCGAAAATTTCTTAAATCATTGTGGTCGTCTTCAGACCTTTTATCTGCCGCCTCGATAACTTTGCCAATAGGCAGCTCATCAAGCCCTCTCAACTCTCTTATCGTCTCTACAAATCCTCCTCTAGGCCCACGGCTGTTATCCGCTACAAGAGCCCACTCGTCCGTCCATCGAGGATCGGCGGCTTTGAGTTTGGGCAATAGAGTTTCTGTTTTTGATGTTAGGTTGCAGTTGTTGAGTTGCAACCAACGCAGCATTGAGGCTGCTATCGAGGCTTTTCTCTTTCGATAATCGGCCGCCTTCAAATGGCTGCTACGGGGCGCACCTTTAATGATCCGCCTTTCGATGCTTCGCCGTTGACGTGAATTGAATCTTTCCCATCGCGCCCGAAGAGTAAAAAGTAGCTCTCTGTGGTTGTAGGAGTCCCAAAAAATATCATCGTTAATGCTAGTCATTACTGCTGCCGCCTCATTGGCAGAGGTTAGGTTCTCATCCGTATGAACAAAAAGGCACAGTTTCCCGAAAAAGAATGGGTCGTTGAGGTCCCACGACCTAATTTCATTTTTGGCGGCCGTCAAATTGGTGCTTCTTAGAGTGTCAAATAGACTTATGAACCAGAATAAAAGATTTTCTTTTCGCGTATGGTGTATTTCCCCGCGTTGCCCGGTTGGATGAAATGTGGAGATTCGCCACCATAGTGTCTCGGCTTCGCCAAGAAGTTGTGCCGTCCGCGCTAAGCTTTCTCTGATAATCTCAACTACTCTCGGAAGATGTTCGTTAGGGATCGGCTCATCAGTATTATGTCGGTCCAATACGTGAACTTTCATTTCGACAACCTTTGAGAGTGGCAATCCCTGCCAGCCCTCCTTCGACATAAAACGCACCCCGTGAGAATAGCGCTTGAATACTACCAGTGGCTCCAGAATCCTTTCGAATGTCCGAAAGGTATATGACGACCAACCATTTTTCTTCACTATCTTTTTAAATTCGAACCACTGATAATGTCGATCGTCAATTTTTGGCCCTTGACTGGCTTCGATAAAAAGTTCCCAGAATTTTCTGGGCGTATCGGGAAATTGTGGCCGCTCATATATGTGATTTCTTACGAAGGATAGAAGTGTCGGATGCAGCGAAGCGAACCCTGAAGCCCACCAAACTGCGGCGGGTTCATGGGAAATTATGCCGATCCAATAAGCCAAATAATGGAGACGTTCCGGCAACTGATTCGTCCACACCCGATTTGACGTAGCCAATCGAGTTTGTTCTGGAAATGTTGTGTCCCCTGACATCCAACTCAGATAGTCAATTCCTACAAGCATTACCTGCCTGTTCGAATCTGGAGCGGGGCGAGAGGGATCATCGTCTAAACCAAATAAAGTGTGTAGGTCAGTTCCCGGAGAATCTCGAACAAATAGCTCCTCAGACGTTTCGAAGTATCTGGCCTTTCTGTCAAAAACGCACAGCCATTCAGCAGGTGGAGGCGGCGATGTCTCTAAAAAGAGCTTAGCACCCGCTTTACTGCTGATGAGATTAACAACCTGGCCTCGCTCATAAGGCTTTAATTCTGACGGGCATTTCTGGGCTAATGCTACAACCTTGCTGTTCCAAGTCTCGGGATCAACCGATGTAGAACCCCATTGCGATAACGTATCCCACAACCCGGAATGATCCTTATCCAATGGGGCATAGGCAATAGGGGTTACCCCCTTGTCTCGCCACTGCTCTTCAATCTCTCCGGGACTACCTGATGCGAAGGCATAAATGGGCGAATCATAACGCGTATGCTCCCGGCTATGCAGCCCCTCAAGGAGATAACGCATCGGCGGATCATTCGCTGAATACCCAAGGAGAACGATCGTGTAACTCTCCCGAATGGCCCTGACAAAACGGGCTGCCCAGCCTTCTGCCAGATAAGCCCGCCCAAAGTCCGCACTACTTATCACGTAGCCAGCTTTCGTGTGTCCGTTTGGTTTGGCTAGGCGGCCGTGGAGATATACGACGCCCTGAATGTTATCCCCGAGGGCAATTTCGGGTAGGGAAGGAGGAACAAATCTCCTGATCCCTGGGCTCGCTCTTTCAAACAAAAGATCAAAATTTGTTGTGACAATCTGGGGGCTGCCTGACGGGCTACGCGAAAGTTCCAGTATTGTCTTGTGATGCTGGAGTTTGGGCTGGTTTGGCGTTTTTAGAGCGAGATAGATTTGTCGATCAATCTCCTGGAATCCAAATTCTTCGACAAGCGCCCTGAAGACGCGATCTAAGCCTTCGCCGTTATCGAGAGCCTTCTTAGCCGTCTCTGCCCGCAGTCCGGAAATCAATTTACTTGTGAGCCCCCCAAAGTCTGGTAAGCCAGCTTGGAGCGATATGCCTGCGCCGCAAAAAAAGATGACATTCCCGAGTGCTTGTTGCTCAAGCAGATGCCGGGGAATATTTGGCCCATTTTCTAGGAATCGCATGAAAGTCAATATAACCTGCGCCCGCCTACTCTGACGAGGCTTTAGGGGGCCGCCCAACTACTTTCCTCGGACTTAATGAAGCCCATCGCCTCTACATCGCAACCAACACCGAATGCAGTCCTGGCGCGGACAAAATCCCCAAGTGTGTCTAACGCACGAAGCTATTGCCCCATGGTAGCACCTGACTAGGCAGCTCGGGATAGCGTCCAAACGCTGTGGAACCAAAATGCTTAAGCAGTTAAATAGTCCAATTTAGGGGGCGCAAGTCGTCATTTTGGCAGTGGGTTTTGACTAAGTCACTGGCTATCTGCTGGCTAGGCCTCTTTTTTCAGATATGTAAAACGACTTTAACTGTATGATTTTATTGGCGGACCCGACGCGATTCGAACGCGTGACCTTTGCCTTAGGAGCAATTTAACCTGCCCTTCGACGCTTTTCGATGGGTTTCGCTCCGATGCGCTATGCCACTGTAATCACTAAACAAATTGAAATTCCGGCTCGTCCGGCATACTCTCGGACACGCTCCGACTTGCGTCCGGCTGCTTACGTGGTGCTTACGCGAGAATGGGAGTTTGGACGGGAGAATTCCCATGGCTAAGCTCACAAAGCGCCTCGTCGACGCTGCCGAGTCCCGCGAGAAAGACTACGTCATCTGGGATGACGAGCTACCAGGTTTCGGCCTGCGCGTCTTCGCTTCTGGCAAGCGCAGCTACGTCCTTCAATACCGCGCCTTGGGCCGCTCGCGCCGCTACACCATCGGCTTGCATGGCGTCTGGACGGCCGAAAGCGCTCGGCAGGAGGCGAAGGTCCAGTTGGGCCGCGTTGCTCAGGGCGACAACCCCGCCGAGGAGCGCCAGCTCGATCACAAGGCCATCACGGTCAAGGAGCTCTGCACGCTCTACGTCAATGACCTCAACGCGGGGCTCATCCTCGGCAAGGGCGGGCGGCCCAAGAAGCCGACGACGGTCGGGACGGACATTGGGCGTATTGAGCGGCACATCATCCCGCTCCTGGGGACGCGCCGTGTGAAGGACTTGACCAAGGCCGACATCAACAAGGTCCTGAAGGACATCATGGCCGGCAAGACGCGAGTGTCGGTTAAGACGAAGAAGCTGCGCGGCAAGGCTATCGTACGCGGTGGCGCCGGAACGGCGACGCGCACGGTCGGGCTTCTCGGCGGCATTCTCACCTACGCTGTCGAAGCCGGGATCATCGCGATCAATCCTGCCCGTGGCCTGCGGAAGCCGAAGGACAACGTCCGCACCCGCCGGCTCACTGAGGCGGAGTACCGGACGTTGGGCGAGATGCTGCGCGCAGCCGAGAGGGAGGAGAAGTACGCGACGACGGTAGAGATCATTCGCCAGATCGCGCTGACTGGCTGTCGCCGGAGCGAGATGATCGGCCTGATGTGGACTGAAGCAGATACCGACGGGAGTTGCCTGCGGCTGGTCGACAGCAAGGAGGGCACCTCGGTTCGTCCCGTCGGTCTACCCGTTGTCGAGTTTCTCGAGGCGCGCCGCGAGGCGGCCTCTGGCTCATATGTCTTCCCCGGGTACGGCGACGACAACGCGTTCGGCAGTTTCCCGAACCATTGGGAGCAGATCTTCAAGGGCTCGCCGCTCTCGGATGTCACGCCCCACGTCTTGCGACATAGTTTTGCGAGTGTCGGCAACGATCTCGGCTTCACTGAAGTGACGATCGCCGCCCTGGTCGGCCATGCCAAAGGCTCCGTCACGAGTAAATATATCCATACGCTCGATACCGCCCTCATTATGGCGGCCGACACGATCGCCGGCTACATCGAAGGCCTGCTCGACGGGAAGGAATTCAAGCAAACTACCTACGCGCTCGACCGAGGCTCGCGAAAGGCAGCCCTGGCCAGATTCCTAATGAAAGCCGCTGGCGAGGATGAAGCCAGTCCGCGGGAGCAACGCCCCCTTGCCGCATAGGGCGATCGAAATCGGTGTACGCGTCCGCCAATATTCCATCTTTGCCCTTTGCGGGCGGCAAGCGAGGCCAGCGTCAGACGGCTGGGATGAGCAAAACACAGATGTCGTCCTTCGGCGACATGATCGTTGTGCGAGATTTCGCGCGCGTGACGCTAACCCGAAAATTCTGCCTGGCCTGCGTCATCGCTCCGTCGCGATAGTTGCCGCCGACGATGCGGTCGGGATTCCCGACAATTTCCCCCTTCACGCGCTTCGGCCACCCCTCGAAGATGATGACTTCGTCGAACTGCTTACCCTTCGCTTTGTGCATGTTCATCACGACAACGCCTGATTCAGGCTTATGCGCCGTGGCGAAATGCTCCTGAACAAACGCCTGCCGCGTCACCGCGAGGGCGTTTCGATAGCCGCCAAAATCCCGCCAGTCTTGCGACAGGCCCTGGCGAAGCTGCGTACCCCGCTCCAGCAATCGAACATTGCGGGCCTCCCTGGCGATTTCGGCAAGCCGTGCGCACTCGCCAGCCTCAAGGACGGCCCTCAACGCCATCCAGTCGGCATCGGGGTCGCCAGTCAGCTTTACCGCCGCGACAGCCTGATGGACCGCAAACGTCGCCTGAAGGACGCTGTTAGCCGGGATCGCCTTGCCCTTGGCGACACAGTCGTTCCACTTCACCAAGGCGGCTCGGAACCGAGCGGCCTCGGTCAGGTCTCCCTTGGTCGGCGCCGCCCCGCCGCGCCCGTGGAAGAAGCTGCATAGAACCTCCACAAACTCGTCAAAGCAGCCATCGTGACTCCGCTGCTGCAGGAGGAACGCGATCACCTCCGCCGCCAGGATCGGCCCCTCCATGTCGACGGCCGCGGTGTGCGATATTGGGGGCACATTGCCGAACGGCTCACGCAGATTGTCGGAAACGAGGCGGGTCATCCGCTTCGTTGGAACGAGGATGGCGAGCGACCAGTCTTTTCGCCCCGCTTCGATGAGCCGCTTTCGCGCCTTCAGCACCTGGGCGACCAACGATGCGAAGGCTTGATTTGGATTGGACGCAAATCCTTCCAAGTCGATCCCCTGATAGGGTTCTTCGCGGAATTTTTCCGTCAGGAGATGGTTGCCGAACAAGGCTATGTCCGTTCCCTTGCTCCGATGGTTCTCCCCCGCCAGATCGTGGGTGGACGGCTTAAACGCCTCAATGAAGTGGTTGAGGCGCTCCGGGTCGGCGCCAATGAAGTCGAAGATCCGCTGCTCGGGATCGGCGAGCGCGATGAGCGTGCTGCTCCTTCCGATCGCCTCGACCGCGCGCCATTGCTCGGCGGAGGTATCCTGAAACTCATCCAGGATGATGAATGGGTACATCGTCGACACCAGGTCGCGGACCTTCGTCGACCCGTGGAGAATAACTGCAACGCGCTCTGCGAACAGGTCGAAGCAAACCTTCCCCTCCTCGGTCGCCAGGCGCGTGCGCTCCGCGACTTCCAGCGCGGCCTTCTGCGCCTTTTCCTCGGGCGACAGCTTCGAATTTGCTTTGAACCCGCTGCGTATTACCGAAAGTGCGATCGCCTCGTTCGGCGGTGTCAGGATCGTCATGCGACGCGGAAATCCGACGAGGTAGCCGTGCGCCTTCAGGATGCGCCAGAAGAACGAGTGATAGGTATCAACTTCGATCAGCTTTTTCTCTTCCTTGGTAACCGACTGCTCTTCGTCGATCGCCTCGAATACACGAGATACTGTTGCCCTCGCGAAGCTCAGGAAGAGAATATGCTGGCCTGGCTTGAGTTTCTCACGGGCGATCTTCGCGGCCTTCAGAATCGATACCGTTGTCTTCCCGGAGCCCGGTCCTCCAACGACGAGCTGATGGCCTTCGGCCTTCAGGACGTCCTTCTGAGCTTCCGTGAGATCGACCATGGCGCCCTCTACGCGGCAGGCTCTGCGGCGGGTTCATCGCCTTCCGCGTTCGGAGGTGGCGGGGGTGCCGGCGGCGGATCGCAAATGGCCTTGAGCGCGATGCAGGCATCCCGAATCCACGACGGTATTTCGGCCTCCGAGCATTGGGCCAGGAAGTCGGCGATGCCCCAGTTGCCTTTCGACCAACCGAAGTATTCCTTCAACGCGGCGACCGCGTTGGCCTTCGGATTAGGATATTTCGCGGTCAGGTGCGGCGGCCAATCGAGCTGATCCGCGAAGCGCTCAAGCGCGGCGGCGGTCGTGTTCTTCAGGATCAGGTCCTCGATACCCTTCTCCTCATGCATGAAGAGGCGCTCGACTTGCGCCTCGATGTCCGCCTTCGCTGGATCGGCCTGCTTGTCGCAAAGCCCGAATGTCCGCTTCCCGAGCCCCTTGTAGATGCCGGCCAGGTCCGCAATCTGAGTCTCGCTACCTGCGTCGATCACGCAAATGCCCAAGGCTTCCAGCGACGCATAGACGGCGGGGTTCAATTCTGACAGCCGCCGCGCCGCCACCGGGAAAGCACTCGCCTCGGTCGCGCCTTCCGCAATCAGAACGCGGCGCGACAGCAACCCTTCGCAAAACCGCGTGCGGAATTCCTGCCGGTAGCGCTTGTGCTTGACGCTGTCGGGCAGACTGATCTCGGCCTGGGCCAGGACGCCATTGTTCGCGCGCGAGAGGATGACCGTCTCGTCGAGCTTGAATTCCTCCAAGACGTAAGGCGAATGCGACGTGAAAATCGACTGAGAGGCCAGCTTGCGCAGCTCGTGGACGATACGCTTCTGCGCATAGGGCGGGATCGCGGTTTCGACCTCCTCCATCGCGAAGATGACATTCTGCTTGTCCTCGGCAATCTGCGAAAGCATCGCCAGAACCAGCATGTTGATCGTTCCGGTGCCCTGTCGATAGAAGGGCGCGGCGTGGTCGCCATCCCCCGTCGCGATGAACGCGGTGACGACCTTGCGCAGGTGTTCGCGGGTCAGGTTGGAGACTTTGAGGTGGGGCTTCACGCCCCATTCGCGCGGCACATACTTCTTCAGCGACTTGTCGATGCTGTCGAGGACGCCAGATATTCCAATCGCCGGATCGCTCGCGACGTCGAAGGCCGCCAGCGTGCCGATCGTGCCCTCCCACATCTGCGGCCGAATTTCTTTGAGCCTGAGAATGATGTCGAGGAGGCTTCCATGCTCCAGACTTAGGGCCCTCGATCCGGTCCGTAGCGATCGCAGGAAGAGAAACCCGCAGTGTTGCTTGTCCTTCTTGGAGAAGGGCGTTGGGGTTTCCTCCTCGGTGAGACTCCGCGAATAGTAGGTGTTAGCGACGAAGTCGTCCTCGTCTGGATCGTATGCGCCGACAAACGTGACGCGCAGGGCGGCCTTGATGTTCGCGGCATCGACACCCGCCGGGTTTGCAGCGGTGTAGAAAGCGCCGGTTGTCACGTCGAGCCACTCAACGCTGCCACCAAACCGCGCCTCTTGCTCCGGAGACAGCCCGGTGATGGTCACCTCGACGACGATTTTCGGCACCTCCGCCGGCACCGCAGGCTCCGCCGCCACGGCTTCCCCGCCAGCGCCGTCTCCCCCGGCCGGGGGAAGATACTTCCCCTCGTAGAAGTCGTGCTCGTCCACGGGGGGACGGCGGCTGAGTCGATCGGGTCCGAGCGCCAGGTCGATGGCTTCCAGCACCGACGATTTCCCGGTGTTGTTGTCGCCGATCAATACGGCATGGTCCGGCAGCACGAGCTTCGTCGAGCGAATGCCGCGGAAGTTCTCAATCGCGACGGAATGGATCTTCACAGCCCCTCCCAAAGTCCGACGTGCGCGCCAGGGTATCGGCCTCTAGCGCCTTTTGGCACCCGGGACCGCCCTCTTTGCGCCGCATTGACAAGCATCTATAACCGTCCATATCTGCCCGGTAAAGGAGGGCCTCTCATGTTTGCCTACAACCCTGACAAATTTGCCTCGCTCTACGCGACGGATCTCGGTCAACGCATCTGGTCGTTCCTGACGACGCCGGAGAATGTCGCGCGCCTGGAAACGGCTTCGGAGCTGAGCAAGCCGGCCGTGGAAGGCATCGAAGAGCACCTCCTCGCCGAGTTTCGCGAGGAGGTCCTGGCCGACCGCGTGAAGCAGATGGTTGGTCATATGGTCCGGCAGATTTTGGAGCAGCGCGATTGGGTGCTCGACCAGAGCGACGTGAAGGTCCAGTCGGTGCCGTTCAGCAAGGCGGCGCGCTATCGTCGCGCCGACTGGATCACCTTTCACGCCTTCCGCAACACGAGCGATCCGCGCGACGTGGTTCTTACCGACCGTCGCCAGAACGCCGCGCTCCCCGAGGACGCCCGCTGGTGCTACTACGCGACGTTCGCCAGCCCCTTGAAGGCCGCCGTCGCATTTGGTGTGCGCGACATCCGCCAGCTCCGCCAGCATGTGCATGCGCACGGCTACCAGCGCGTGCGCATCGAGAGAATGCTGCGGCGGGCATGATGGGGATGCTCTGAAGATGACCGATCTGCCAGCCGCGACCATCGCCGCCGCCGCCTTCTACGACCGGCACTATGCTGGTGCCGAACCTATCTTTCTTCAACCCGGCATGAAGCTGACGCTGGGGAGCGGCGAGCGTCCGCGACATTGCCGCTTCTGTGGCAAGGACGAACCCGCAGTTACCTTCAAGGATGAGGCCCACGCCCTTCCGGCCGCATTCGGCAACACGGGGCTGTTCAGCAACTATGAATGCGATGCCTGCAATCATCTTTTCGGCGAGGGGATCGAGAACCATCTCGGCAACTGGACCAAGCCGATGCGCACGCTCTCTCGGATCAGAGGTCGCAGCGGGGTGCCGACGATCAAGAAGCCCGGTCCCGAAAAGGGTTGGCGCGTCGAATATTCCGGCACGGGATTCCAACTGAAGGAGTATGAGGACGAGCCGTTCTTCGAGGTAGACGATGAGGCCAAGCAGGTCCGCTTCCAGCTTCACCGGGACACTTACATCCCCGTGGCGGCGCTCAAGGGCCTGGTCAAAATCGGGCTAACCCTGATTCCTGAGGCGGAGACCCAGCACTTCCGCGAAACCTACGAGTGGATTCGCGATCCCGACCACGCGCGTAACTTCGTCGCCCAGTTTCCGGTGTTCCGGACTTTCATTCCCGGGCCGATGCGCAACGACCTCATCGTCCTCATGCTTATGCGGCGTCGCGCGGGAATTGATGCGGTCCCCTACGCCTTCTTCACTTTCGCCTACGGAAACGAAGTGCTGCAGGTGTTCCTGCCGTCGATCTCCCAGGACAAATGCATCGACGGCAAGACCCTGTCCCTTCCGGCTTTCCCGACGCCGGGCACACCCGACCCGGCACGCTATGGCCTGCCCCGCGTGATCGTCGAGAATCTAACCGGCCGGGAGCCTGTCAAGGGCGAGAAGGTTCCAGCCGTCTTCGGCTTCGACTCCATGGCCGAGTCCAAGCCGGGGGACGCCAAGGGCGAGGCCTGACTCAGATGCGCGCTGATATCTTTACTGAAGAAACCATGACCCGGCCACTCTTCGAGGAGCTTACCGGAGATCACGCTCGTGAGGACGAATGGTCCGGCCCACACGGCTTCGCCATCGGCGGTATGATGCAGGCCAACACCGCTTCCCTTGCCGAAGAATACTTCGCGGCCGCCAATGAGCTGGTCGACGCGATCAAGGAGAAGCGTATTGCCGACTATCAGGTCGGCAATGCAGCCCTATTCCTCTATCGGCACTCCTGCGAACTCATTCTTAAAGCCGCACTGCCCGCTTCCAAGCGAACTCACGATTTGACCGGGCTCACCGACAGTTTCGTAGAAATGGTCAAAAAGAAATATGGGCAAGATGTACCTGTCTGGATCGTGAGGCGAATGAAGGAATTGGCCGCCATCGATCCAAATTCGACCGCATTCCGCTATGGGAACTACGGAACGCCGATCGACGCGGGAGACGCGCCCATTGAGTTCGAAGCCTATGTCAGCCTGTCGCACCTGCAAGCTGCCATGCTGGCGCTCAACACTGCATTGGTTTCTGCGGTCGCGGAGATCAGGCTGGGTCGTCACGGACCCGTATCATGACTAGGCCCGCGCGCCCGCTCGCGATGCCGGGCAAGCCGCCGGCGATGCTCGTCAGTCAGCGAAATCGGTGAATTCCAGCGGAGCTCGCCGCGCGCCTGCTCGCTGAGACTCGGCGAGAACTCCGGCCGGCCCTGGTCGTCGAAGGTCACAAGCGCGCGGTCGAATGCGGCATCCCACAGCGCCGAGAGGAGGAGGCCGTTGTGCACGTCGAGCCTTTCCGCG
>JAKBAU010000001.1 GCA_021808875.1 Pseudomonadota bacterium
GCGCGCACCTCGGCCTCCATCAGCCGCCCGGCGGCGAAGCTCAGCATCTCGCGCACCAGGTCGGCGTCGGCGCCCTTCTCGATCAGCTCGGCAAGGGCCATTCTCTCGTCGGTCATCGTTGTCTCCAGGGTAAGGGTTCAAGTTCGCACCTCGAACCTTACACGGAGATCGACGATGGCCACCGCAACCGCGGGGCCAGCGGTGGGTAAGTGGCCTGCCTGCGCCAGACTCTGGACGGTCGCTCCGGCAGGCCACTTACCCACCGCTGCTACACCACGGGCTGGGACACGGCCTGAGAATATTCGTGGGTTTGCGATGAGAGTTTTTTGGTCTCACTGCGCACCCCTTCACTAATCTGGGAATAGCGCTCTGCCATTTTTTCAGAAGTCACAAAACTCCCAACCACATTCTTCAAGGCGTTCTCTGCGGCGTTTTGCAATGCACTTTCAATGGTGCTGCCCATGCCGTCCGCCATCATGGTTTGGATTTTTTTGCCATCAGGCGTCGTGGCGTAAACA
This sequence comes from Pseudomonadota bacterium, assembly GCA_021808875.1. The sequence continues at coordinate 519 of JAKBAU010000001.1, forward strand.
GCGGAAGGAGCCGCAGACGCAGAGACAGCGGCGGTTGTCATAGCAGTTTGAGAGGTATCAAAGGCAGTACCACCTGCTCTCGGCTGACCGGCAAGCGCTGCCAAGCGTTGGTTGTAGGCGTCGGATACGCATTTGGCCGTCTGGCACTGATTTCGGCTCGCAACCCAAGCTCGTTGATCCTGTAGGAGTTGCTGCTGATTTTGTGACTGGGCACGAGCCACCGAGTATGCAGCATCCATCTTCTCATCGAGCTGGGACAGATTGGGGTCTGTGCAGATTAGCGTCTCGACGATGTTCGAAGCTTTGGAGCAGTTGAAGCTTGCCGCGTTGGCTGATGGCACCGAAATCAGAGGCAACAACATCAGCCCCATTGATGCCCCAATAAGTGCAGGCAGCTTAGCAGGCATCTGCATCTCCAAAAAAGTGCCAGAAAATATTTCTTTCTGCCATCGCAAGATTCTTGTCAATCGTGAAAATGCAAAGTGCCATTGTTTTAGGCTCTAATGGTGTTGGTTGTTGATATCCGCTATTATCGATGCCGGTGACGTAGGTAGGGCAGCATGGACGCGGCGGGGTTTGAAGGCTGGCTGAGTGTGATCGCGGCACTGACGCCGTCACAGCGGCGACAGGCTTGGCAGACGCTGGCGTTGTCCGAAGCTTCGGATCGCGAGGACATCGAGACCGGTCCGCCGCAGGGCGTGGGCATTGTCACCGGCAGTCCGGCGGTACCGCCCGACCAGCCGCCGATCGCCTCGCCATTACCGCTGGCGCGGCCGTTGAACCGGCTTGGGACCGACGTTGTTGCTGAACTTGGGCAACGCCGCGTGGCAAGCATCGGTTGCCCGCATTGCGACAGCCGCGATGTCGTGCGTTGGGGCAAGGCGAGCGCTCTGCCGCGCTACCGCTGTAAAGGCTGCCAGCGGACGTTCAACGGCCTGACGAAAACGCCATTGGCCGGTTTGCGAATGAAGGACAAATGGCCCGCACAGGCCGAGGCCATGATCGACGGCGTCAGCATCGCCAAGGCTGCGAAACGATGCGACGTAGACTACACAACGGCGTTTCGCTGGAGACATCGGTTTCTGGCGTCTCTGGCTGGTGACAAGCCCGAAGCGTTGTCGGGGATCGTCGAAGGCGACGAAACCTTCATTTTGGAATCGTTCAAAGGCAAGCGCTCCGGCATGCCACGCAAGGCTCGCAAGAGAGGCGGCAAATCCGCCAAACGCGGGATTTCCGCCGAACAGATTCCGGTTATCGTGGCACGAGACCGTTATGGCGCGACCACGGATGCGGTGCTGCCGAGACTGAACCGCGTATCGATTACAGCCGCGCTTGGCGGGATCGTCACGTCAGCCAACGAATTCTGTTGCGATGGTGGCACCGCGATCGTTGCCTTTGCCCGTAGCGCTGGCATCCCGACGCACATCCTGCCAATGCCCGGCAAGCCCAACCCTCGAGCGCCCGATTTTCACATCAACAGCGTCAATGCCTACCACAGCCGCCTCAAGGAATGGCTGCGTCCCTTCCATGGCGTCGCGACGAAAAACCTGCCCAATTACCTTGGCTGGAGACGTACTCTGGAGGCATTGGGCCAAAAGATCATGCCCGACGATTTCATCTTCGGGGCTATCGGATTTGGCCCATATCAACAATCAACGCCATAAGAGCCAAAATATATGTCGCATGAGCGTGCAAGGCAAGAAAGAAAAGGCGTTCGTCGAAGCAAAGATGTTGACGTTACTTTGTTGACGACACGTCTCTGTACACGCGCTCGCCGTCGCTCGATGCCGCCAGTAGCTCAATCTGCCGACAACAAGGAATCCCTCGCTGCCTGACCACCCACCGCCAGTCACGCCCAATGAATTCGCTGGCGTCGGATTCAACACGGAAATCCGGTTCGGGCGTCGGCGGGCCACCGGATCAGGGCGGCGGTGGGACCGCCGCGCCCTCGGCGAGCCCGTAATCGCTTGGGTCTTTGCCGTCTGCCTCACATGCTTCGGAAACGAGATGCCTTAGCGTTTCGCGCTCATCATTATCGAGGCGCTTTACGCCGATACCCAGTGCTCTCTTCCATCGCTCACCACGATCCCAAGCTTCCATCCACGCGAAGCCAACATCGATGCCACGGCCCTCGATGTTGAGTGCTTGAATAAGCGCACCCGCCTGCATAGCGTCTTTTCTCCCCTTCGACCTGCCGTTATCGTCGTCCTTCCGGTGTGTGGCCACGATGAGTTTGTGAATGGCATATCGCTCCGGGGCGGGCACAGAAACAACAATGCCATCCCTGTGCAACAACACCGAACGCACTGGTTGATAGATCAAATAATCCAGAAAGCACATAGGCTCGGCACCGGCCCCACCAAGCGCGGGCATTTTGGTGGGTTTGCCCTGGTAATCATCAGACCCCCGGTTTGGAACGAGGAATTCCACATAGAATTTGTCTGCGTTTCTGTATTTGGTACCAATCACTGGGTGTTCGATGTGCGGCACTTCGCGAAATGTCGGATCTACCGTTTGGAGCACATCAAGCATGGGGGGTGTTGAGTCACCAGCCAAAATTGAGATGGAGTGAAACTGGGCGAAATCAGCATCCCCGGTTAAAGATAACGCTTTAGGGACCAGGACACCCAAGTATCCAGAATAGCTCTGAAAGGCGACGCTGCCGATCAAGACGCTGCGAAGTCTGAAGATACCAGCCCGGGCAAGAGCACCGACCACTTCTCCGACCCGCCCGGTTGGAGCTGGTAAACCAGCACTCCTAAGCGAAGCCACCATCTTGCGTCGCGCTTGGTAGTCGGCCTTTATCCCGGCAAATGTCTCCACCCGAGCGGTGATTTCAGGGTCGTCAAAAGGGCCGACATACATTTGCGGCCGGGTGGGCTTGCCGTTCGGCACCGTCGCTGGCTTATACCCGACATAGTACCAGTAGGAACGCCCATTCGATTCCAGTAGCCTGAAGCTCCCATTTTCAGGAAACTGTGCACTGAAATCGGCATCCATGCCGCGAGCGACCAATTCGGCAAACATCGTCTGATGGATAAGGGGAAGGCGTTTCACGTCGCGAATGGCCATGTGTTATCCTCACTATCTACGTTATCGGGTTTCGTAGATAGTGGGCCAGTCACGGACCGGGTAACCCTAACTATCTACGAAACTCGATAACGTAGATAGTGGCGCCTAAGCTGGCCTAAATCAAGGACGCTGAACGTTTGAAACCCAGCCAATGTTACCAATGTCAATCGGGTTGAGGGGCATTCTCGCACAGTGCGATTTCAGCCAGCCAGTGTGGGGCTGCCGCTGGCAATGGTCATCATCAGGCTGGCAAGCAGCGCGCCGGTGCCGCCGGAGAGCAACATCAGGCCGCCGGTGCGAAAGTCAGTCACCTGTGGCATGATTCAGCACCGCAAGCTCGAGAGTGGCCTTCGGTGCCTCAAGACTGCCTAAAATTAGGGTGGTGCCGCGCATAGCGTTCGTGGTCCTCCACCATCCATGGGCAGGGCAGTTCAAGGCTTCCAAAAGCCCGGGCTGCGTCCCGGTCGCTGGCTTGCCGCCACCCCTCGCTGTCGGCAAACCCGCAGGCTGGACAACACCGCGCCCGAACACAGGTCTGCCAGACCGCGATCGATCATACTGCGCGCAATCCCCGTCGCACGCGATACCGCAACGATCCCACCGTGTCCGGCCGCACGCGCCTCACTGGCCGCGAACAATTGGCGCTCTTTTTCGTCCAGAACGGGCTTGAGCGCCTCGAAGCGAGCCCTGATGGCGGCGCCGTCAATCACTCCGTCAAGATAAGCGCTTCAACCGCCGAGGCACGCCAATTCCCTGATTCGTTCGTTGCGTTGCGTTTTTATCCGGCTCCCGATCCTTTCCTTCCAATTTGATTGTTCTGGCTCAGGCCCTCAGGCGGCCTCAGCGTCCACAACGCCAGGTGGCAGCAGCGCCGTCACGGTGACATTCGGCAACCCGTCCCCCGCCATGATCTGCCCAAGGTTCGACCTGAACATCTCCGCATGGGTCTCCAGCAGCCCTGGCCTGCCCGCCCGCCAGCCCGCCGTTGCCACCTTGTCGGCCAGCGGCCGGTCCAGCACCACGTATTCGACGGGTAAATCGACGGGCATCAGTCGCGCGGTCGCAAGCCGATCGGCCACCTTGATGTGGGTGGCATCCACCACGACGCGATGCCCCGCGGCCAGACGCGCCCGCACCTCGGCCCGCAGGCGCTCGAACACCGGCGCCTGATCGCCCGCAGCTTCCATGCTGCCGAAGATCTCCTGCCGGATCACGTCGGACGAGATGATGTCGGCCTGGTCGTAGTGGGCCTGGGCATAGGTCGACTTGCCCGCACAGGACGGCCCGACCAGCACGACCATCGTCTGCCCGCATCGCGGCCAGTCCCAGCCGGTGCTGGCCGCTGGGAAATCGGCCTCGAGCCGCTCCCAACGCTCGGAGACGCGGACGATGCGGTAGGCGTCTCCCGGGTCGGCGTGCGCCATGGCCCGGCGCAACCTGAGGCAGTCGTCCAACAGCAGGCTCTCCTCTTGCGAGATGATCTGCTCCAGCAGGCTTTTTAGGTCGAATATCTCCAGGCGGTAGGGATCTTCATACACGTAATGGCGGTCGTGATAGGTCTTGGTGATCGGCAGTCGGGCACGCAGCGCCTCCTCGTAGCGGGCGACGAAGGCCAGCCGCACCGTGTTGAGGAACGGGAACAGGGCCCGCACCCGGGCACTCCACAGCCGCCCGTTCAGGGTCGTCCGATCCCCGGCCGCCAAGAGCACCAGCGAATGGACATGCGGCTGGCCGTCCCACACATCGACCAGACCATTGGCCCAGCTCGGTGTCAGGCCGGTGTATGACGCGGCGTGGGCGGCAAGTTCGCCAAGCGGCTCCAGTCGCGTCTCGATCGGCAGCCGGGTCATTGCCACCGCCAGTGGTCTATCCCAACCCGCCAGCTCGATCACCGTCTCGGTTGCGACCCGGCCCACCAGGTTGTCGTCCTGGCGTCCGCCCATCGCCTCTACAAACAGGCGTGTATCCAGCCGCGACACCATGCCGGACCAGCGCAGCGGCGCACCGCCCAGCGCGGCACGGGCGTCCCCGGGCGAAACGGATGGAGGAACGGCGAACAGGATCGTCGGCGCCCCAGGGCGATCAAGCCGCAGCCGGTCGGCGCGGAAGGCGCGCAGGAACAAGCTCCAATCGCGCCAGTCTCCGATCGATGCTCCGTGCACGATCAGGACCGCGTCGGCGAGCGCAGGTTCGTCAAGGAACTGCCCGATAACCCGCAGCCCCGAGGTCTCCAGCCCTGCGGCCGTCGCCAGGAGCCGGACAGGAGAACGCCCACGCAGCCCGGCAGAGGCATCCACCAAGACCGGATGCGACGACGCCTGCTCGTCCAGGCGCTCCCGGACGGCTTCGAGCCATCCCTCGGGCTCGGGCCGCGGCAGCAGTAGGCCGACCACGCCGGAGGGCTTGTTGGCCGAATCGGCAACGCGCTGGAGGAAGCGGTCGGGGCCCGGCAGGCCCCACCAGGATCTGCCCAGCCGCAGTATGTTTTCCGCCATCAGGCCACCTCGAGCCGAGCTTGGCGCTGATTGAGCGCCGCCAGCACAATCGGTGCGATGGCGTAGACCCGGTGCTCGGGATCCTCGCCGGGCCGGGCCGCCACCGGCTCCAGCAGACCCATGGTGACGCCGAACTGGATGGCCTGGGGTCCCGTGATAGCGAGACCACCCGGCGCTTCCTCAGCGCAGATCCGGATCTCCTCAGTCCCGATCCGCCCGTTCCCATCCGCCCATTCTGCGAGGCGGGCGAACAGGTCGGCCATGGACGCCGTCAGCCCGGCCTCGGAGAGCAGGTCTGGGATTTTGGCGATGCGCGCCTCGGTCCTTTCGAGGTGCTTGGCGAAGCGGTCGTGATTGTGCCCGCTAAAGCCGATGAACACCCAGGACATCAGGCGGTTGTAACCGCCGGTGATGTGCCGGATGTCGCGGGCGAAGCGGTCCGGTGGCAGGTTGCCCTCGCCCAGCTTGTGGCCGAGATAGGCGTCCGCCCAGGGTTGCAGAGAGACGGTCTGCACGCCCGGCAGCTTGGCCTTCCGCGGGTTGCACGCCCACCGCAATGCATGTTCGGCGCCGCCGACGAAGACGATCCGGATCACGCCGTCCTTCACCGCCCCCTGCTTGCTTGCGACCTCGAGCCAGGCAAAGTCCCACTGCGAACGGAGATCGACCACCAGGAGTGTCGGCGCACCGGCGCGCGCCAGGGAACGGATCATCCCGGTGAACGAAGCGAGGTCGGTGAACGAGCGCACCACCACCGCCTTCTTCACCCCCTCGGGCGACAACGCCTCGGCGCCGCGCAGCGCCTCGCCGACATAGCCCACGTCCGCGAGCGTGCTGCCGAACACCACCGACAGGGCGGATGTCCCCGTCCCCAGGTCATGCTCCTGACCCCACGTCAGCGGGCATGGGTAATTCGGCTCCTCCTTCGGCAGAGACAGGGTCTTACGCATCGAGCGCGGGTCGAAGGCGGGCGGGGCCGGACGCTTCTCGAAGCTGAGCAGGCTGCTCGTCACGTGGTTCTCGTCGCCCAGCAGCCGCAGGATGGCGTGCGAGCGCAGCGCCCATGCTCCGGAGGGAGTCTGGCGCAGGACCCCGAGCCCGACCATCTCGTCGAGCAGGTCCTTGACCGTCTCGAGCGAGTTGGGGTGCTCGAAAGCCACCGGCCACCAGGTGGCCGCGCCATCCAGCACTTGGACCGCGGTCATGCCCTCGTCGGCGCGCCCGGACTGGGTGTCACGCAGGATCTGCTCGGCCACGATGCAGGTGATGAGCTCGTAGCGCGGGTCGATCTCGCGGATGGTGTAGGCAAACTTCTCCTCGATCTCCCGGCGGATATCCTCGTTCTCGATGGCATCCCGCACCTGACGGTCGGTGATCTCGCCCGTGCCGCCCCGCGTACGCCGGACGGTCGCCTCCATCAGGCTCGACAGCAGACCAGCGCAAAAGGTCTGCACCAGTACCGGGTAGTAGTTGCAGTGCGACAGGATGCGCCACACGTCGCTGCGGTTCTTGAACTCGTAGCCGAGCGCCGCGAGCGGGCGGGTGACCAGGCGCTCCGCGTCGGGCAGCTCCTTGTCCATCAACGGACCGATGCGCTGCGGGTCCGACGCGATCTGCTTGAGCGGCGAGTTCTCGGTACGCACGATGCGGGTGACGTTGTGCAGCCCGGCCAGCACCACCTTGAAGCGCCGGAAGCTGTTGTCCATCAGCCGTTGCAGCTCGCTGAACTCAGTGAACTGCTGCTTCGAATCGCCCTCGATGAACTGGTCGGCCTCATCGAGCAGCAACAGCACGCGCCGCTTGCTGTCCTCCTCGAGCCACTTTTCGATCCGGGTGCGGAACTCGGCCCCGGTCCGGACCGGGGTGCCGAAGATGGCGGTCAGGTCGCGCGACGCCGCCTCCCAAATCGGATTCTGGGCCGCACCACCGTCGCGGATGTTGGCATAGCCCACGACCGTGCTGCCGCCGTTCTCGGTGTCGGAGTGCTGGGCGCGGATATGCCGCAGCAGCGCCGTCTTGCCGAGCCTGCGGCCGCCATAGACGATGCAGCTTCCCATGCGATCCACGATCTTGCGGATCTCGGTCTCGCGGCCGAAGAACATCTCTGGCGGCACCGGCGAGTTGCCGTAGTCCTTGTAGGGGGCGGCGAACGAGAAGGGCTGGGTGCACTCGATGAGCGTGAGTGGGCGGAACTCGGCCTCGCTCAGCGCATAGAACAGCACCGCCTCGTCGAGCACCAGGACCCGCCTATTGTGCTCCAGGCAGGACTTTTGCAACTGGAGGCGGCGCTCCGAGTCGATAACCGAGGTCACCACCACCATCGTGCCGAAGGTGCCAGCGTCGCGGCACAGCGCCGCCATCTCACCATCACTGGGCAGCTTGGGCGCGATCGCGATTCGGTAGCTGAACCCGACCAGGCTGCCGAAGTCGGGGAGCAGCAGGCTGGCCTTGTCCTGGGGAAGGCTGAGCCGCATCTCCGCCACATAGGTCTTGGGCGGCAGCTTTGGGCCGTTCGTCGCGGGCGACAGCACCACCGGCGACATGCGGGCGGCCGTGAACAGCCGATCGAGCAAAGGCTGTACCGCCTGAGCCTGATCGCCCCGCTCGACCCTCCGGCGCAGGTCGCGCCAGACGTCGAGCCGCTCCACGGCCTCCGCACGCGATGCGGCCGGAATATGCGAGTAGGGCAGCCCGGGAAGGTCGGTTCCCGTCTCGATCGCGCGCTTGACCTCGTCCAGGCTGCTTTTGCCGAGCTTCACCAGTGCATCGGGAACCACAGGAAAGAAGGCGTGGTAGCGCCGGTTCCCGGATGCACGCTCGGGCAGCGCGCCGCCTTCTTCCAGGAAGCCTACATATTCGCCCGCGGTTACCAAGTCGTCGGACGACGCAATGAGCCCGCGGACACGGTCGATGTCAGCTTCACGCACCGTGCCGCCCAGGGTTTGCAGCCGGGCCAGCAGCGCCTTGCGCGGCTCCTCGAGCAGGCCGTTCACGCGGTCCCGCACGTCCTGGATTTGGTCGCGTGCCGACCCGAAGTCGAGAATCTGCTCGGGCTCGACCTCCTCGGTGCGCGCCTCGAGCGACACCTCGGCGGGCAGCGTGTCAGGGGTGATGCGGTCCAGCACGGCGAAGATGGCGCTGGCCTGGTCGATGCGCACCAGGCTGCCCATGCGCTGGACCTTGTCGATCATCCGCCGCGTGTCGTCGAGGCTGTCCTTGAGGTTCGTTCGCCACGTCTCGAGGTTGGCGTCGCAATGGTCCGCCATTTGCGCCCGCGTGCCGTCATCTACACCGTAGAACACCCCCGCCTGGATAAGCAGGCGGGCCGCGATAAATGAGCCGTCGGAAACGCGGGCGCGCACGGCGTCGTCGAACCCGTCGTTGCCGGGCAGCTCCGGGTTAGCCGGGGCCGGAAGGTCGAGCATGGTGTTCACGATGGCTTCGGAGCGGTACGGCGATGGCAGCCAGCTCGATCCATAATGCAGGCCGGGCAGCCAGAGCAGCGGGCCATGCACCGCGAGTTGATGGTCATAAATGCCGACCGCAACGAAGCGTCCGTCGGCCGCGTTCTTGAGCCGCGTGAGCGCGGAAATGGCGAATGCGCAGGCGGCAGCGGGAAGCCGTCCGGCCTGGACGGCCAACCTCTCGAGCGCGTGGATAGCCTTTTCCGCACCGCTGCTGACCGATTGGGCGATCCGCTGCACCGCCGTCTTGTGTCGCGATGTCCGGGCCGCGGACAGCGCGTCGACTGCGTCGACATACTCGGCCGACAAGGCGGACAATTCCTCGAACGCCGAGAGCAGCCGCTCGCGGGCGGCGCCGTCCAGCGGCTTGGGCTTGATGGTCAGGCTGACATCGATCCGCTCGGCCAGCGTCATGACCTTGCCCCGGTCGCGATACTCTGCGGTGAACGCCCGGGCCGCCGCTACATCGTTGGCCGCAATCCGGGCTTGGTATTCACCGATCACGCCGTTTCGCATGTGCAGGTTGGCGCGGATCCGGTTCGCGGGCGCCCAGTTGAAGTGCATCTTGGAGAAGGCGACGATGTTGTTGAGCACCGCCTGGCGGCAGGTTTCCACGTAGCGGTCGTCCGCCATCTCCTCGCTCACGGTGCGTAGCAGCGCGGGCGTGATGGAGCCGAACCGGGCACTGTTCGCCACCGCCGCGCGCAGATCGCGGAACGCCTCGTTCAGCTCGGCCGTGGTGTCCTCGATGGCGGCCGTGCCGAATGCGGCGGGCAGGCTCGGATGGAACAGGGCGAGCTCGGCACAGGCTGCGGACAGGATGATCCGCCGGGCAAGCGTCGCCTCGTTGTCGTCCTGGCATTCGTTGACCGCGGTGATCGCCGCCTGGACGACGCGCTCCAGCAGCGGGCTGCCCTGCATCGCTACGTGGCCGATATGGCCCGCCATCGCCGCCAACCGCAACTCCGCCGCGGAGAATGGCACGCTCTCCATTCCAGGGAAGACGGCATTGGCAGCGCGCCGGAGCTGATACGCGGCCCCAAACGCCTGTGCGGCGACAAGATCGGTCAGCTTGTCGGCCACCGCCGCCTTCATCGGATCGACCTCAGCCGCCTCCGCGCTCCTCTCCGCCTCGGCGTCCCGGACCTCCGCCATCGTCCGGCTGCCCTCGCTGCCGAGCGCTGGCAGCAGCTCACCGCCGCCGACGGGCGCCTTGTCGGACATGACCGGTTCCACAGCTCCGGGCCCGGCAGCATCAGCCGCCTTCGTTTCTTCAATCATCTCGAGGCCGGGATCGTCCGGCTGGTCCTGCGCAGTGTCGTCCGGACGATAGCCTTCCGGCTGGCCACACCCGAGTTCCGTCACCGTAGCGGCCACTGTGGCACGGACTTCCGTCTCACCCATCCGGGGCGTCGACCCGCTATCAGCGGCCTCCGGCGCCGCAGCGGGCGAAGGACGGGTGGCCGATGCCGCCGCGTGCGCCGCGTTCTGGACACCGTCCGTCAGGATGGCACCGGCGGCGTCCAGGCGCGTGGCAGACGTCTGAATAGCGCCCTCCATCGCGTTCTTGGACGCGCTCAGGTCCCCCCACATCGCGAACAGCCGGGCGTCGTCGGCCTTGATGAAGAGGACACGGGCATGGGCCTCCTGCGCCTCGGACAGGTTGGCCTCGGCATCGCCGATCAAGGAGGCCGCCTCCTCGAAGATGCCCGGCTCGACCATCACGCTGCCGGACAGGGGGCCGAGACCGCCTGACATGCTGAATGCCAGCGGCTTGGGCAGGGCAGCGAGGCCCTTGATCACGGACTGGCCGCGGTGGACCAGCGGTGCTGCGTCCACCAGCCTGGGTTGTGCGGCCTGCCAGGCCCGGAGTGCCGCCCGCGCCTGGCGGAGCGGCGGCATGGCGGCCCACAAGGCCTCGGCGGCTGGCTCGCCCTGCCTCGCTTCGGTTGCTGCCCGAGCCAGTAGCGCCATCGCGCTGCGCCAGGCCGCTAGCGCACCCGCGGTGGAGTCGCCTGCAAGGGATGCCGCCTCGGTGATGTGCGGCTCCGCAGCGATAGGTCCGGGCATATCGGCATGCAGTCCGCCTGACACCAAGGCTGTGACTGCGTCGGGATGCTCGGCCTGGGTCGGTTCGATGTCCGGCTCGGGTGAACCGGCGCCTGTCTCGCCAGGGCGTTCCGTGCCCGCCGGATCGCTCCCAGGATCTTCGGTGCTGGCACCCGTCAGAGTGGTTGCGTCGCCATCCTCATCGCAGATGTCGCTCACCGACCCAGTCTCGTCCACTTCTTTCGGAGGCAGGTCACCACCGCCTGGCTTGCGATGATGCATGGCCGTCCACACGGCCGGGAATACATCATGCTGCATATCGGATGTCGCGCCATGCTCTGCCATTGCACCCATGAACGCGCTGAGTTCGTCCAAGCCGCACGTCCGGACCGTGTCGGCCATCCCCTTGGTCCAGCCTTTGCTGAGGACCTCAAGGTAGGCGAGCGAGAGCGCATCCTGCCGGTGACCGTTATCTGCCAGCAGGCGGACGACCTCGAACGCTTTGCGCGGCTCCTTCCGCTTGGCACTACGATGCGCCGTCTTCCCGATCTCCGACTCCCAACGATAGGCATGGAGGCGGTTGTTCAGGATGCTGAAGGGATGGAACTTCCGCTGCTTGTTCTTTTCCAGGGACAGGTAGACCACGTCCATGATCACGCGGAAGGCGAGAGGACGCTCCAGCGACCGGACGATGGCCTCGGCCGCCTCGCCGCCAAAGGGCCTCTGCTCGGGCCATTCGTATCCGGAGACCTTGCCGATGATGGCGCGGTAGCGTTGGACGTCCTTCAGGATTTGGTTGTTGCTCGGCAGGCTCGTCACGCCGCACAACCACCCTGCATCGACGAAGGACGGCACCGGCACGAGAGCCGTCCTGGCCGCCTCCAGCCAACCCGATTTGCTCTCGTCCTGTCCCTGCACGCTCGTCTCCTTTGCTTGGGCCACGGCGCCTGTGCGCACGACGGCATTTCCGTTTGCTGGGTCACGCATCCCAGGAAGCAAACCAGGTATCTCGAATCGCCTTGCGCCGGGCGCGATGTCCGCGCCCGAGACTCTGGCCGGGGTGCTCAGCGACGTGCTGTTGACCAGGGTCACGGCCAGGGAGGGACGCAGCAGACGCGACCACGGCGGGAGCAGCGTCAGCGGTGAAGTGGGACTCTCCAGCATGCGCTGCGTCGGCGCAATGCCCTCCCCGCTCCCGGTCGCCGGGGTCAGGACCGCCAGCATGCCGTCTTCGGCCTCGACAGCGTCGAGCAGCCCTTCCTCTCCAGCTCCGGCGGGCTCGGCGTCGTCTTCGAGGTCCGACACCGGTTCGCTTGTCGGCAAGGCCGCCTCGTCATCCTCGGCGTCCAGCTCGTCGATGGTGAAGCGGGCCATGTAGTCCCGCGCCTTGGTCTCGAAGAACAGCGGCGCGGGTAGCGTCGTATCGAGCCGGGAGTGGCCGTAGCCGCAGCGCAGGCTGGCAACCAGATGAGCGATGGACGCCGGGTCATCGCCCGGCGTCAGGAACGCAACGGTCACATCTATCGCGTTGGGCAGCCGGTAGGGCTCGTCCGAGATGTCCAACGCCAGCCCGGTGACGACAGTGTTGGCGCTCACCGGCACTGGAGCGCCAAGACCGCGGACCTTGTCGGCGGGAACGAATGTGTTGAGGACTCGGTAGACGCTCAAACCACGCGGCGTCTGTTCCAGGTAGCCACCGGTGACCCAGTAGTGCCGCGCCCGTCCGGGCTTGGCGCGTGGCAACTCGATGGTCTTGGCGACGGCGGTCGGGCAGTAGCGGATCGTCTCGCCCCCAAACGCCATGCGCGTCTGGTCATACGTCTCATAGCGGACTGTGGCCCTCTCGAGCACCCGCCCAGCCCGCTTCGTCCGGATGCGCACCAAGCGCGCCGGTGCCCAGTCGCCCGACTTGTTCATGTTCTCGGGCCCGATGACCGGTGGCCCATCGATCTTCGCATCGGTCAGCCATGGCCAAAGCCCTGGGGCACTCGTCGAATCGAGCATGACCACCGGCTGGTCGCCAGCGGCCACGGCGCTGTCCACGATCTCGGCGACGAAGGATTGGTAGGAGCGGCGCTGGACGTCGATGGTTGCTCCCAGTGCCGCGCCGCTGAGACCCGCGATCTGCTTCATGGCCTCGAAGAAGGGCACCCAATCGGGTGTCCACTGCATGGCCTGGTCGAACCAGCCAACCCGCGCCGTGGTCTGCCCGGTCCGGACGTCGATGCGCGAAGCCAGGCAAATCTGACCTCCCTTGCCGCCGTAGCGCAGACGGGCCTGCGTCACGAGCGAAATACCGATGATGCCGCGAGGCCGGGTGCCCGGCACGGGGAAATCGGCGTCCATCAGGCTTTGCACTTCGGAGACGAGGGCCGAATGGCCGAACATCAGGTCGTAGACGGCAGCCTGGATGCGATGGAGATAGCGCGCCAGCCCTCGCCAGCCCCCCTCGGCGGGGAGCAGGTATTGCACGTTGGCATTGCCTGCCATCGCCAACGCATAGCGGCCCGCAGGCTTGTTGACGTCATCGTCGTGCTTGCGGTCATACCATTCGTCCGCCTGGACCAGTGCGTGGCACCCGTCGTAATTCGCCGCCAGGTCGGCCGCGAGCCCGCTCCAGGCTTCGACGCGGGCCGCGAACCGTTCGGCAGCCTTCTTGTCGGCCTGGGGCAGCGTGGCGCGCGGTCCGTGCACGTCGCGCGGCAACTGGCGCTCGGCGACCACGATCCGCGGTCCAAACAGGCCGTTGATGGTGGCGCGCATCAGCATGCGTTCGCTTTCCCGGCGCGCGACGATGACGATTGTCGGGAGCGAGTCGCCGAAAGCCCGCCGGATCCGTTTCCAGTTGGCGTCCTGGAGCGACACGAGGATGCGACGCGCCTTGTCGGCGGAGGTCGGAGAAATCTCAGGCGGCTCGGCGCCGTCCATCAGCATGCGGGCCGCCTCGACCAAGTCCTCCTGGCCGAGCTCGTTACTGCCCAGGGCCACGGCGAACTCGGCGACCAGTCCTTCGGCCTCGATCGCCTTGTGGTAGTCCAGCGCCCGTTTGGGGATCCGCCGGGTCGCGGCCTCCCCGAACGGCAGCGGCCGCATGCCCATCGGCGCCAGCGCCGCGGCGATGACATCCAACAGGTCAAGCTGGTCGCGCGTGCTGGCACCCGCACCGACATGGGCCCTGCCGTCCCGCTGCGGTGAATAGGGGATGCCCATGAACACGTCCTGCCCGCGCGCCTGGACCATCTCGGCCATCGGCCTGGCAAGATCGGCCCGCACCGCCATCGCCTGGTGCAGGTATTCCGGCGAGCCGGGCTCCTCGAGGACGCCTGCCCGGACGGGCACCACGAACTCGACCGCCATCGGGCCGCCGAGCCCACCGCCTCCCACTGATCGGCCCATAAGATAGCCGGTCAGTGAGCGCTGGCGGCGCAGTTTGGCCGTGGACGGCAGGTCATCAAGCCAGCGCCGCCGCGAGGCGCGCACGGTGAGCAGCGGCCGTCCCAGGTATGGCGCGGTTTCGATCGCGAGCGTGGCGACCATCGAAAAGAGACCGCCCGACTTGGCCACCGTGGGCCATGACTGAAACTGGACCTCGTTGCCGCTGCTGCGCCCCCGAACAATTCGGTAGACTGGGCCCAGGCCGGGGAACAGCTCCAGCCCTTCCAGGCGCCGCGACACCTCCTGGAGGACAGGATGGCGCAGCCGGTCAAAATCCTGCGCGGTTTCGGGCAGACGCAGCAGGTCTGGTTGCCCATGCTCCGTCGTGAAGGCCTGGCCCGGGTCGCAGGCATCGTCGATGCCGTCCACCAATGCCTCGTCGAGATCCAGCCTTTCGGCCCACGGACGGAGCACCGTGCCCACCCAGGTGCGCAGCACGCTACAGAGCCGCTGGTCGCTGTCGCCTGCTGTGTCTTCGGCGACATGCATGAACGGGAAGCCGTCCTCGCGCGTCCAGGGGCGACCGAGATCGCGCGCCAGCATCACGCAATCCGGCAACTGAACCTGGATCGCCGCTCGCAGGGATGCATAGGGCAGCGACTTGCCCTCCGGCTTGCCTGTGTCCAAAGCGGCGCGCGCCATCTCGCGCAGGCGGCTTCCCATCAGCCCGCTCCAGGCCAAGCGCGTCGTTGCGACCGACAAGGCTTCCGTCGGCTCGAACAGCAACGCGCAGGCGACGGATTCGCGACGCTCGGCCCCGATCTTGAACCGCCGGAGGAACAGCGGATTGGGCGCTTCACTCATCGTCTTCTGCTCCGTCTGAGAAACTCACCCCGTCGCAGCCTTCCAACGGGTGCAGGAACGGCTCGTAGAGTGAGCGGTAGATCTCGCGGTCGACCGGGTCAGGGTCGGCCAGGCGCGCCCGCAGGATGTCGCGCATCTTGACCAGCATGCTGGTCTCGCCGCTGTCGCGGCGCCGCTCCGTGTAGGCCGAGTTCGGCGCCCAGGCCGCGTCGGCGAAGATGACGCGCGCCGGGCAGCCGTTGCGCATGGCCCGGCCGATGGTCTGGAGAACGTCGACCATGATGTCCGCTGTGAACGGCGTGTTCAGCGGCCCCAGGCGGCTGGCCATCAGCGGAAAGCGCAGCAGCCGCCGGGCCGTCCGGTTCAGGTCGCGCCGTGCCACCGCCCAGGCGGCCGTGACCTGGGCATGGGTGGCTCCGGGCGGGAAGGCGTGCATGTCGAATTTGAGCGTCGCCTCGCCTGCCAGGCCCGCCACAAGGTCCAGGCTTTCCGTCGCCGGATGCGGCCGCGTCAGGAACACCATGGTGCCGAGCAGCGCATCCCGCCGCCGCGGCCCGCGCTCGAAGACGATGTTGACGCCGCGCGCCAGCGCCTTCATCGGGAAGACGAGCGCACACCAGTCGTCCCGCAGGCCAATCCGCTCCACCTGGGCGGCGGTGATCCAGTCGCCCTCGTTGCGCTCCGGCGGGCTGTTGGTGACCGCGATCACCCTTTCGCCCAGTGCGGGATGGCGGCGGCGCAGCCAGTCCTTGATGAGCGCGACCTGGGCGTAGCTGTTGACCACGAGTCCGACCTTGCGGCCCGGATCGAAGTCGGCCGTCATCCGCTCCAGCAGCGGCGTCTCGCCGGACGCGTAGTGGTCCACCATCGCACGCAGGATCCGGTCGCGGCTGCCGAGCGGGGCGCCGCTGAAGCGCAGCGGCCGCGCCGGATCCTCGGGGTCCGGGATGGGCGCGAACGTGTAACGGCTGCGCCGCCAGGCGGCTGTTTCCTCATTCCGCCGCAGGATGAGGTCGGGTCCGGCCGGGATGTGAAAGGTCGGGCTCTCGGCCAGGAACGAGGTGGCGCTGGCCAGGAGGACCGCCGGGCCCTGGTCCCGTCCCTCGTGGCGCAGGAGCTGGTGCAAGCGGTAGAGCAGCACCCGCGGCGCGCCGCGGAACGTCACGTATTGCAGGCGAACGGATGGGCGGCTGCCTGACTCGTCATAGTGGAAGCGCAGCCCGGAGAGACGTCCGAGCAGCGCCTCGGGGATCACGCGGGCGAAGTCCTCCGAGATGCCCTGGCGGAACAGCGGCTCGCGGTGGATGCCCTCGGCGACCATGGCCTGCTGGGCTGGCACCAGCGACAGGAAGCGCAGGATCACCGTGGTCACGCCGACCAGGAACTGGAACAGCTCCGTCCGCTCCCCGGGGCCGAGATGCGGCTGCGGCTCGATCAGGCCGAATGTCGCCTGGCGCAGTTCGTCCATCAGCCCGTGCCGACGGGTCGGCAAAGGCTCCGAGATCCAGTCCCGGGTCAGCGATGCGATCACCAGGCCGACCGCATCGACCTCTTCCGGCGTGCGTCCCAGGTCCTGGGCCACCCGGTCGCGGTCGAACTCGTATTCGTCCGTGGTCGCGTCGGTTTCCGTCCGGTGGTACAGCGCCCGCCGCAGGCAGCCGTCCCAGAAGACCTGGATGGCGTTGAAGCGCCGTTCCTCGGCGACGCGTTCCGTGGGCGGCAGCACCGTGATGTCGGGCGGGCAGAACAGCGTGGTCAGCACGTTGTTGCCGGTGACAAAGGTGTCCTTGAACCGCGCCATCGGGCCTTCGGCGCCGTTGCGGCGGCGGTCGTCCTGGAGCATTGCGACCAGGGCACGGTTCAGCGTCGCGAAGTCGGACGCGGCCGAGCTGTAGTTCTGGACGTTGCTGGCCAGCATGTTGTTGCGGCCCGCCGCCATCGGCGAGAACAGGTCCTGGATGAGGTGGTGCTCGTAGCTGTCCGTGCTGCCCGTCAGGTTGAGCGAGGCGATCGCCTTGCCGTCCAGCGACGCCTGGGCGCCGTCGGCCTCATCCACGATGACCAGGTCCGACGCCATCGCCGCCGCCTCGAAGTAGCGGAGCTGATCGTCCGCGAAGTGCGGGCTGATGCGCGTGTCCATCGACAGCACATGGCCGAGCCAGATCTTGCGGTGGACGAGTTCGCGCGGCGCCTTCAGGCGGCCGCAGGCGCCCGACAGCGGGCACAGGTGCTTGCTCTCGCGGGCCACCGGCGTGCCGTCCTGCCTGAGCCGCCGTTGCAGGACCCGGGTGCAGGGTGGCGACAGATGCGGGAACGCCTCATGGCCTTCGGGGTCGGTGTCGAAGGCTGCCAGGGCGCAGGTCAGGCCGAGCAGGTCGGCGCCCGCCACCGTGCGGCCGAAGCCACGGCTTTCATCCGCGCCGAGGCGTTCAGCCAGCTTGCGCGCATGGTTGATGCGGGTTTCCGGCGACTGGCCGACGAGCAGACCGACATCGGCGCCGTAGAAGCGCAGATCGGCCAGCAGGTTGAGCGACATCTCGATGGACGGCAGCAGCACAACCGTGCGGTAGCCGTGCTCGTCGAGCCAAACCAGCAGCAGCACGATCAGCGTGGTCTTGCCAGTCCCCGGCAGGCCGATCAGGTGCTTCAGCCCCTCCAGCCGGATGACGTCGGTGTCGCGCAGGACGCCCCGCCCCCGGTCCGGCGTGAGCACCTCGAACTTGCGCCGCCCATCGGCTTCGCGCAGGCGTGCCAGCCAGTTGCCGCGGGGGCGGACAGGGTCGGCCTGGTCGAGGGCGTCGAGCCGCGCCGCCACGGCCTCCAGGTCGGCGAGCGGGATGACGATGGGCCCGCGCGGCGGGCGCGTGACGTCATGGTGGTCCGGCGTGGCTGGGGCCGCGATGCCGTCCATTTCGACCGTGATGCGATCTGCGCCGTCCACGGCGGCCTCGAGTACGGCCATCGGGCGATCAGGGTCGGCAACGGGCAGCGTCCAGGGCGCGAAGGCCAGTCCGTTCAGCAGCGCGTCGGCCATCCGCTGCGCCTCGAGCTCGGCGCCCGGGCGCAGCCGGAACGGGTAGCCGGGACGCTCTGCATCCACCCGGAAGGGTGGCTCGCTGTAATCGGGTTCGAGGCGGTTGTCCTCCTCCCAGATTGCCGCGTCATGGACCGCCTGACGGAGCTGGATGCCGGAGCCGACGGACACGCCGAGCTGGCGCAGGGAAAAGGCGGCGGCGGCGAAATCCGCAAAGCCTGGCCGATCCAGGCAGGAGCCGAAACCCGACAGCAGCGCCGGGATGCTGTCGAGTGTGGTCTCACCCAGGAAGTGGTGAACGGCTGCGCAGACCCACTGGACGCGCAGGTCGCCGGTGAAGCCGTCCGCACGCGTCCTCATGCGAGCGCCCGTATGGCCTGGGACGCGGTCATGAACTCGAGGTGGTGCTCGCCGCGGTAGACGTCGCGGAGCTGCTCCAGGTAGCGCGGGTTGAGGGCGAGCTTGTCGTCCGGTACGGCGAGGATGCGCCTGCGGAATGCGGCGAGGCGTCCGATCGACTTCGACAGCTTGGCGCCGAGCACGACCGGACTGGCATAAGTCTTCACGTCGATGCCGACCTCCGCACCGTCCACGCCCACGTCGGCAGCGTCCGCCATGGGGTAGAGCACCGAATTGCGGCCTGCGGCCATGAGCGCATCATGGATGCGGATCTCGTCCAGGCCGGGGCCCACCCAGTAGGCCAGGACCGCCCCGGTCGCCCACTGCCACTCGGCGGGGTTGGCGATCACCAGCCCGGCGGGGGCGTGCGGATGCGCCAGGCGGCATTGCCGGATCCGGCAGCGGCCGTCGGGCCAGGTCGCCTGATCGCGATCCGGCCAGAGCAGCGAGCCACAATGGCTGCATTGCCGGGCCACGCCGTCGAACAGCGCTCCGGCCGGGACCGGCCGGTAATAGGAGGCGATGGCCCGGGCCGCCGCGACCAGGCCGTTGCCGACGACAAACTGCTCGCGCTCGGCATAGGGGCAAGCCGGGTGCCGGACGATGAACTCGCGGATGAGGGTGTAGGTCGCATCGCGGCGGCGCAGCGGGAAAGCGCCGACGGCCGCGCGCAATGCTTCGTGCGCTATGTCCTCCTGGGCCGACAGCTCGCTGCCGCCCAGCGCCGCCATCTCACGGCAGTCGGTCGTCGGGATGGCGAGTTCGCCGTCGATCAGGTTGACGTCGGCATAGGTGAACGGCGCCCGGAACATTGGCACCCCCCACTCCGCGAACGGCTGGCATGCCCGCCCCATGGCGACATGGACGCTGGCGCCCAGGTCCTCGACGCCTGCGCCGACGCAAAGGCCGGACAGCAGGGCCAGCCCCCGCCGCAGGCGCGGCGGCATGGTGGCGTCCTGCTGCACCACGCCCTCGCCTGCGCTGACGCGCTCATGCAGATCGACCAGACCGCGGGCGATCAACAGGGCCGTGACATTTGGATCGGCTTGAGGCATGGTCACCCGCGAAAGTGAGGCGCTGGTGATAGAGCAATCATTGGATCATGTCCATGCTACTCATAAGCCGGAGACGGTCAAGTTACTAGACCATCTCCTGGGGTCCAGGAACCGGCCGACGGTGCTTCGGCGCCTGCGTTGGATTGAGGACCGGCTGTGGTGGCACGGATCGCTCAGGCGGGCGGAGGTTGTCGAACGTTTCGGGATTTCGCCGCAGCAGGCTTCGCAGGACATTTCGGCATACCAACACATTCGGCCTGGTCTGGCCAAGCTCGATCCGTCATCGAAGGCGTATCTTCGGGACGCGTCCGCAGAGCCTTTCTTCCCAAAGGACCCGTTCCGCTGGATTACTCATGAGATGTCCGAGAACGCCCCGGTCTTGCCGCTGGAGCGGGTCCCGGTCCCGGGCCGACGGGCCGACCGGGATGTGATGGCGGGGCTGCTGAGCGCGTTCGACGCCAAGCGGTCGCTGGCCATCGAATACCAATCGTTGTCACGGGACGGCCCATCGGGGAGGACCATCTGTCCCCACCACCTGGTCGACGCGAACCACCGCTGCCATGTCCGTGCCTGGGATAGCTTGCGCAGCCGGTTCGCCGATTTCGTCGTCGGCCGCATCGTGTCCGTGCGGCCATGCCCTGACTACCCGTGGATCGACGGCCTGGCCGACCATCTCTGGCATGAGCAGGTCGTCATCATCCTGGTGCCTGCGCCAGAACTGAGCCCGGCACAGCGGCGGGTGGTCGAGCAAGATTACGGGATGCACAAGGGCCAGACGGAATTCAGCGTACGCAAGGCCCTTGTGACCTATGTCGCAGAGGCCCTGGGCATCCTAGATGAAATCCAAGGCGGGTCTGAAGCCGAGGACGCTCCGCTCCGGCGGCGCGAGTTGCGCTGCCTGAACGCGGCGGAGCTCTCCGACTACGTCCCGCGCTAACGCCGCCGACTAGAGAACGACGTCCAGGCTGGACACTGGCTGACTGGCGTGGATCCACTGGCCCAGGATGTGGTCCACCGCTGTGCACCGCTCGTCGGTTACGACACCGCCCAGCAGCCGCAGTTCATGCGACAGGCGAGCACCGCCAACGAGCCTGGCTTTGGCACACCGCAGCATAGGATGCTGTCGACACAGACATAGATGTTGGTCAACCGATCTGAGTCAGCCGACCGGGCGCGCTTCCACCCCCAGCTAAAGCAGGGCGTTTCCGCGCAGTAGTCGGTGAACGTGCTGAAGGAGGTGGCTGATGTCACGCTCTCGGATGACGAGTATGCCGTTGGCGCCTCTTACGCGCCGGAACCCGAACATTGCCCAAAGTGCGGCGTTGTCGGACATCGGTATCGACGCCGGTCAAAGTCTGGTTCCAGGACGAGGCCCGGGTCTGGCAGAAAGGCGGGCACGCCTACGTATGGGCCGAAATCGGCTCGCGGCCCCTGATGGTCCGCGACAACCGCCATGATTCCGCTCACATTTTTGGCGCGATCTGCCCGGCCAGGGCGCTGGCGCCGCGGTGATCATGCCCGCCGTCAACACCGAGGCGATGAACGAGCACCTGAAGGAGCTCGCCACGCAGGTAACGCCCGGTTCGGTTGCCGTCGTCGTCTGCGACGGGTCAGGCTGGCACCAGCGGGGCAAGGGCCTGATCGTCCCGGAGACCGTCCGCCTGCTGTCGCTGCCGCCCTATTCGCCCGAGCTAAACCCGGTTGAGATGGTCTGGGACTAACTTCGGCAGAACAAATTATGCGCACGTGTCTGGGACAGCTACGACGATATCCTCGAGGCTTGCAGGGACGCCTGGAACTGGCTGATCGACGATCCCGACCGCATCCCTTTGGCAACTTGAAGGCGCTCAGTTTGGCCAGCCAGATCGCCGTAAAGCGGATGGGATGGATAGGGTCGCCGCTATGGAAACGGTGGCACGAATAGGGATCGGCTGACGCCAGACGCGATCGCGTCCCTGAGCAGTTTAAACGCCGATTCGGCGATTTCGACGAGGAAGAGTTCTTTGAGGTGATACCGTCGCGATCATCGTCAAATCGTCCTGGAGGATGTTTTTTGGTTTTGGGTCCGTTCCATGCATAAGCGAAGGCCGAACTGGACTGAGTGGCTTGGGCTAACGGAACGACATTTGCGCGTGTGACAGGAGCAGCCTCCGAAATTCATCGACAGAACCGTAACAAATCGCGATAAGCCTCACCTATCACTACGCCACCTCTTTCAAACAGTTTGATTTTCAGCAATGACATCCGAGTCCCAGTTGTTAAGAACGCCGTCCGAGCAGGATTCCTGTGCAAACGAGGATGTTGAGGCCGCCAAAATTGCCAGGAAGCGTGTGCATCGGTCTGGTCTCGGCGGCGCTATCCGAAAGGCGCGCCGGGAGGCCAAGCTGAGTCAATCGGAACTTGCATCTGCCTCCGGGCTACACCGCAACGCTGTTGTCGCCGTCGAAGCCGGGCGCGGTTATGTCAGCACCGTTCAGGTTCTTGCGGATGCCCTTGGCTTGGAAATTGCCGGTAAAGGCATGCCCAGTGCCGGAAATCTTGGTGTTCGTTTGCTCGCGTTGCGCAAGCGCCGCCGTCTCAGCCGACGGACGGCTGCTAAAATGGCGGGCATTAGCATTCCGGCAATCGAGAGCGTTGAACGGACAGGCACAGGTCATATCGCCAGCCTGGAGGCCCTCGCCCGGGCGGTCGGGGCCGGGCTGTGCCTTGTGCCGAGAGGGACATCTCCCGATTTTTGGGTATCCGCGGGAAATTCGACTGGCGATTCCGAGTGGTATTCGCCAGCATGGCTCCTCGATCTGGTCGAAAGCGTCATCGGGCCGTTCGATACTGACCCGTGCAGTCCCGGCAAGGATAAGTCTGCGGTTCGCGCCAATCTCCACTTCACCGCCCTGGATGATGGTCTCGCTCACGATTGGCCCGGGGCAGTGTGGATGAACCCGCCCTACGGCCGGACTGTTGGCCGGTGGCTGAAAAAGGCCCGTCGCGAAGTCGATGTTGGTAACGCCAGGTGCGTTGTGGCGCTGGTGCCCGCGCGAACCGACACGGCCTGGTGGCACGGTCATATCCCGGGGATCGCCGACATAGTTTTGCTGCGTGGCCGGATATCTTTTGGGGACGGGACGGCGGCCGCACCGTTTCCGTCTGCCTTGCTCGGCTACGGCCTCTCGCCCGATCAGCGGGATGCGCTATTCGCCGCCTTTCCTGACTCAATGCATGTTGCCGCGCCGGGACACCCAGATAGGGACAGTCGAGCGGGACCTGGGAAGGCGGCCTGAGAACCGACACTACGACGCCCGGCACCGCCGCGCCGAGATCGGTGCATGCTGGGCATGAGATATTCGGGCACCTTGCGGGAGGAAGCAAACGCGTGGCGCCAAGCCATTTCACGTAGATACGGCTTATCCGTATAGGATTAACATTAACCCTCCAACACGATGGTGGGGCACCGCATAGACAGTGAACAGCTCGCGGTTTCAGCGATAGCCGCTTTCGGCTCGACTCTCCTGAGTGTAGTCGTCAAAGGTAATTCCGCGGGGGCACCTCCTTTTACTCGGTCCTGCCAGTCGCCGATGCCGGACCAAGCGGCCGAAAGCTCGGACACGGCCATATCGTTCAGCATCGACGCAATAACATCATGCATCGCGATCGTGCCTCTCACACCAAATCGGTCGAGAACCGCCAGGCCGACGGCGCGAGTTTCGCGATATCCGCTTTTGAGAAAAAGAGAGCCATGCGACTCGGTCGGTTCCATCACTCCGCCGCTTGACTTGAGCAATCGGATAACGAACGAGTTCAACTCGCCAACTTGCACATCATGCTCACCAAGCAGCGGAAACTCATAACGCCGCAGGTTATCGATCAGGTGCTCAACGTGCAACTTGGCGACATCGAACTAGGTGCTCAAAAATTCCGTGAATTGCGTCGACATGTCGATGATAGGCTGCAAGTGGTCGTTGACATACATGGAAGTGCTCCCAGAAGAGATATGTGTCGGCCGAATGTCGTCGCACAAGTCACGGATATCCGGGATGCCTTAAGTCACAAGCAGAGCCGTCATGCCCACAAATTTTGCTATTTCGATACATTCTGCGGCAGCATGGTGAAAATCATCCTATCCCCACTATATAATCTTTGTTCCTGATGAATTAATTTCTAACCGCCCCTGCGATCGAAACGGTGCGCGATTTCAGATAGTGGACAATATTAAGCGGGCACTTTCGCTCTACACTGCCAACTCCATCTCCGCCGTTTCAGTGATATTGGCCACGATAAGCGGTGACAGCCACTTTACGTTGAACCTCCGTTCGCCATCCCGCGGACCTTCCCAAAATCCGTGCCAGTGACCGCGACGAAGGTGCGGGCGGACAGTGCGTCCCGGTTTGGCGGCTGCCTTTGCCGATACCTCACGCGCTTGCCGCAACTTGGCCCCAGTATTCAAACCCACATCGAAATGGACGGTTCGGTCCGCGGGGAACATCCGCCAGCCTCTCTTCGTCTTTCGAAGGGCGGCGCGCATGGGGCCATGACCGGGGCACCGGCTGTCGTCAATCTCGGGCTGGTCTGAGCACAAATACAGAATGATGGAGACCAGCGGCGTAAACATCCTCGCCAACTCATCGGCTTTAAGATCATCTGTAAGGATGCAAGGCATGCTCCTGGCAGCCCGGACCAGCACTCGGTCCACTGCTTCCTTCAGTGTCCACGGACCGATGTGGAGCGGGAAAGCCATGAGTTTGTGTTCACCATCCAGGAGAAGGCGCAGCTCTGGCAGCTTGTGTGCAATATCAAATTCGAGGTGCACCCAGAATCCATGCAACACCTCGTCGGCGAAGGTCATGCCGGGGGTTTCGACATACAGTGACCACTCGGGCAAACGAAACAGGAGCTCCGAGGGAAGAGGTCCATTGATCGTGCTGTCCGCAATGGCAGCCAGAAAATCCGCGTCAAACCGATAGATACCTTTCGAGTAGCGCCATGTGCCGATGGCGCTAAGCCTTCCTGTGTCCAGAACCATACGAACCGGGTCAGAAGAATGATGATGGCGGACGATCGTTGCCCAACCGGCCATTGGCATGAGGCACCAACTCGGCCAGTCCGGAAGTTCCTTTCCACGGCCTTGGAGCAGCGCATCAAGCTGGCGAGACAAATGGGGATAATGTTCCACTAAAGCATCCAACAGCCGAACGGCGCGGTGATTGTTCACGGACGACATGATCATGCCTCACATCTTGACTGGGATAGTATTGCATTTCAGATATTCGGAGATTTGGCGCGACGCCTTTAGAATAGATTATCTGAACACAGCTAGACGACAATCTTTTACAGTTTTAAGCAGACGGGCTTGCTATGCCAAATTACAGATTTTTGGCCGACTTCTCGGGTTTACCAAAAAGCTCATCATGGGCGGCCGAGAGTTTTCCGGGTTCGAGGCAACAGCGACATTGGCTTCACTCAGGGGGAGAAATCCGGCGCGGCTGCATTCGTTGGCTCCTTCGCGGGACCAATGGCGCCGAGGTCTACCCTCCGTGCCTTCACCGGCCAGATAGAAGGTGTTAGTAGAACGCCGGAAGAGCGCTTCGTTGAACAACCGATGGTCCTCGGCATCGGGATTTCGGTGAGCGTAGGCTACGCAGACAGCCGTTTCCGTGTAGCGGCTCCTCGCGCCCAAAAAGCGGCGATGGTTCGGTGGAGGCATGCCCGAATCGATCGCGATGTCGCCGAACAGGAGGAGCAGAGCCCGCAAACATTCCTCCGCGCTCCGTCCATATCCTCTGTTTCCGCTGGGATTATCCGACATGCCGACAGGCTCCCGTGGTTGCGTGGGAGCGACTATGCAATGCGTTGGTGATTAGAGCAGGTCATTGGGGTTGCCACTTGTCGCCCTACCCTGCTGACCTATCCCAGCGCAGCGGCAACGGGAATGCGCCACGTTGCGCCAGGAGAGGCCTCGCCTCAATGCAGACAACCTAGTCAATCAGTGCGGCCCCGCGTTTCCCGTTTACCGGCTAGGAGCCTGTGTGCTTTACGACGGGTTGCGGGAGCCGATCCTCGAAACCGGGGACACCGGTCCCGAGGTGGAAAGAACGGATTATGATATCAAACCAACGTGAAGGTGATGACCGACAGTTTGGGCCGGTGGTTCAACATGTCTGAAGATCAAGAGTTTATGGCTGATAACAGTGGAGAGGAAACTGCAATAAGCCGCAGTTTAGGATCTGCTGCTCGCCTAACTGACGCAGTTGCACTGATTGATGCCTGCCGAAAGGTTGACAGTATCAAGTCGGAAGACCGCGCGACTTTAAGGGAGTCGGGTATTTTGGACGCCCTTGGAATTCAGAGCGACGGCACGGACGCGAACCGCGCTATTGAGGATGCATCGGTTGTCGCTGCCGCCTTCCACGTCGCCTGCGACCTGGTCAACAATGGCGCTGACCAGAAGCCGCTTACCAGTTCGGCGGTCCGTAAAGTTTTGGAAACGCTTATCGTTGAGGCTGAAATGATTGAGGCGGCGGAGCGAAGGATTGCCGAGGTGTTGATCGGTGGAGCGGGACCTCACGCCCTCATGCTGGTTGAAGAGACTGCGCTCGACAAAGCCCTACGCCCCCTACTTACGGTGAGTCCCAAGATAGCCGCCGTGAGCCGTTTCGCGAAACAGACCGATCGCGTGAAGATGCTGGTCAATCCAATCTCACGTGCGATGCTCATGCGCCGCGCCGTTAATTTAGTCGGCAGAGTAAGGAGCAATTCTTCGCAGCCGGATTCGCTGGCGAAATGTGTCGTGGCCGCCCGCAATCATTCGCTGCCCGATGACGTCGGGACGAGGATGGAGAAGATCGCCGAAAGTATTCCGGGCGAGCTTTGGAACAAGGGCACAAGGGCGTATTTACTAGAGACGGCCAGGAATACTCTCGTAAGATTGCGCAATGGTTCTGCGCCTTCCGCATTCGTCGGACCATCGGCAAATCTTGTTCTTGCAACGGGTGCCCTCGAATTATTTTGTGCCTGGAAGCCCGATCAGAGACCTATGACGACGGATGGTGGGACCGTTGCACTGGTAATTGAGCATCTGCGAGTGGTCTGCCGTACTGGTGACAAACTTGGTAAGAAAAGGGGTGGTGCTTTGCCGGAAACGGAAGGAGGCGGTGAGACGCCACGACAGGTGCTGCTTGACGTGGTGGACGCCTGGAAGCTGGGCCGGGCGGCTACTCTTTTCGATGGGTGTGATACCACCCGCGAGAGGCGTCAACGGTGCCTTCGCAACTTTCGTCTTGATGCGGACCATCATGATGACCCATGGAAGGGCCCGGAGGTCAGGGAAGTCGTGGATCGCCGAAAGTCAGGTCCTCGGGATTAGGCCGAAGCAGCGTTTCTCACACGAACACCTGACGTTGTCTTTAACCTACCGAAAGGGGTTGCCGTAACCGATGTGCCCTCGGTTCCTTGTCAATTTGTGAAATTCTTGCACACGCTTGCTGGTCATCGCACCGTCGGGCTCCCAGTGGTGCATTCATGTTGTCGATTGGCACCATCACCGGCGTCCCGCCTCAAGAATGCCGGAACCGCGGGCAGCGGCCGCGGCGGCGTGGTTCCAGGGAACAGGAAGGCGGGGACGACGGGGAAAGTGGAGGCTCCAGCCGGTGACGTTTCGATCCAGGGTCTGCTTGGTTGGGAGAAAGCACGATTGGCGGCGACGGCAAGGCGGACTGCCTTCCAGTGCCGCGACACCGTCTTCAGGCTTGTGATGCCGTAGGGCCGGACCAAACCCAGTACCGCCGCCTGTTTTGGCTTTTGGCCAGTCGCGATGATCTTTGAAACAACCCATCCAATCTTTTCAAACGAAGCATCCCGGCGAGCGTCGCTGACCTTTCGTCCGCAGGCAGCACGGACAGTGTGAAGTTCGTCGGTGGAGAGTTTCGGTAACTCCTGGGCCGCTGATCTATAAACATTCCACGTCCAGTGGCTGACCTTCGCGGCGAGCCGCAGAATCCCAGACTCCGAACGGATTGCGTCGCCTGTCATCCCAGTGGTTATAGTCTGACCCTGGCGGGCCACGTGGGCAGCGAAATCGGCCTCACCCAGGCCCGCCGCCCGTAGTCTGCCGACTTCCGTCCGCGCCCACATGGCGAGGCCGCGAAACACTGAATTGGATGCCGAAGCGATCACCGGGTCCGGATGGTCCGCGCCCGGAGCTGCCAACGTATCAACAGCCCGCGCAGCCCGTCCCTCAAGGTCAGCCATGCGGACCGTGACGTCGACACATCGTTTGATAGCCGACAGGTCGTAGGGTTGTTGCGCAATTACCTCTCGGTGCCAGTCTGGGCACAACGGGTTTTTATGGCGGTGACTATTGAGAAGGCCGCCCGGGTCGGCGCCGATCGGGAGCAGCGCCAAGGTCAGCCCACGCAGCACCCCTCGATAGAGGCTGAGGAAGCGTTGGCAATTGGCTCCTCTCAACGGGACGCTATCGTGCAGCAGCGAGAGCAGGTGGGGTCGATGGGAGTTTCCGGATGCGTCGCGCCAGCCAACAATGATGTTGGGCAGGGGAACGCCAGCCGACCGGCAAACGGCTCCGATGGAATACCGAGACAGAACATGGTCGCTCTCGACTCGCAAAATCCCGCAGAGGGCCTTGTTGTCCTCGATATAAGCCTCGTCGAGGCCTTCAAGTTTGGAGTCCGGCGTGTATGCGTCAGCCTTACTGGCACCGACCCGAAGACGCTTGCGCCGGGGCACCCGCGAAACAAACGCCTGGAGGATAGGGTGTTCCTCGCTGACCAAGCCCCGATAGACGAACGGGGCGCGGACATAGGCAGTATTGCCGCCAACAGTGCCGCCTTTGAAAACATATCCATCAGCAAGGCGCCGTCTGATGCGATGGCGGGTTTCGACATGGCGGCTAGTGCTCTTGGCCGCTGCGGGTTAAGTGACGATGCCGTCAGCAGGTGCCATGGCGCGTTTGTGCTGGGCTCGTGCCGCCCGGCCAAGCCGGGCCTCCTGGGCGGCTTCGGACTTTTGCTGATAAAGGGCACTCTGCTTAGCCTGCCAGACCCAGTCGGCGAAACGTTCGGGCGCGCCCTGGGATGACGAAACCTTTTTCCTGGGCGTGCAAACGCGCTTCGCCGTCGCTGGTGCGATGTCCTGGTCACCCGCTTTGGCGCGGGTCGGATGGGCAAGCATGACCGTCTCCGCTAATCTAACGCCCCCGTCGCGGGGATGCCGTGGCTGTATTATCGTCGATCCGAATTCGGGCTGCTGCAAGCAAAACAATCAAAAAAAGGACATTCGGCGAGCCTTTGTAAAAAAGGTCCCTTTGGAACGGTGGTGATCTCATAGCGGCGGTCCATCTTCCTGTGCAGCGGCGACATACCAACGACGATGGCCGAAGCCGGATGGTGAAGTCGGTCGGCCGGACGGGCGATGCAGGCCGCAAGCCGCTGACCGTGATCGAAAGGAGATGCCCATAGTTGCGTCCGGGATGGGAGCCTGACACCGTTGAGACGCCTTCGGCTACGGCCCGCCAAGTCGCTTTGGATCCACCCAAGTCTCCATGCCTTCCGCCATTTTCCGGCAGGCGCCATCCTCTGGCCGTTAGCCATCCAATCCAATTGTCCAGAGTCCATTCCTGGACGCGGACCCCAGAACTGGCCAATGCTTCCGTAACTGGTGGATTTGGCTGAACCCGATGTCCTGACGCCGGGGGCGGTCGGGATCAGTTCCATCATCTGGACGGGACAGGGCGCTACGACAGAGTGGTCAGCCACTGCTATTTGTCGGTACGACTGAACCTGTCCGCGCCTCATGCGACGTATCAGGCTTAGACGCTGTCTTGCGACAGCCATGAACATAGGGCACGGCGATGAATGATGCGTGGGATCCATCCCTGGCCGCGGGGGAAGGCATCAAGGTCTGGCCCAGGCTTACCGTCGTTGCCTTATGCTGACGCCTTCAAGGGAGAGCCCATGAGATCGCGGTGGACGGCCACCAACATAGACCCACGGTGTAGCTACGAGCATCCAGCCGGGTTGGCAGGAAGAAACGCGGGGCGGCCGAACGCCGCCCCTGCATCTGTCACGTCCGTCGCCGTGACCACTCCGAAATGAGCCGGTTGGCGACCCGACGGCTGCGCTCGCGTCGCGCATCTGGAGCGCGTGACCAGCCATAATCGCGGCCGGGGGCGATCGACCATCGACAGATCACGTTGACAGGGCAAAGAACAACCTGGGTCTTGGCGCCATATCTCGCGGGTCGCCGGAAAGACGCCCAATTCCGCGAACCGCATCTCGTCCAGGGCCTGAAGGCGATGCGCCTGAAAACGCGCAGGACCGGGCATGAGGTCAGGATACACATTCTCAGGCCGCGCCAGCCTTCCCGCTCCAGGACATGCCAAAGGCGGCGGCCGATGTGGCCGATAGCGGCACCGAGGCGTTCCGAGGGAGGTGCCGACGCGACCGCAAGCCTGTATGTGTTGAGCCCCTCACGAAGCACCCAGACGAACCTGGCTTTTGGTTGCCTTTGCGAGAGCATGTCCATCAGACACCTTTGTCGCCGAACTCGAGCTCAACCTCGTCACCAAGCCAGCGTGCGGCAGTCAGGGCCAACAGTGCATGGACGTATGCGCTGGTAATGATTTCCAGGTGGGAATCACTGAGGACGACGTCGGCCTCAGTGATCGTCGGGGCGACACCGAACCGCGGCGTGCTCGCAAGCGGAAACCGCACCCATCCACCGCGCTGGTCCGGCACGACGAGCATCAGAATCAGCCCCTCAGCGCCAATCCGGTGGACGTCGAGGCCACCCTGCTCCATGCCGTCGCCGATGATCGGAAAGATAACCGAGAAGCGCCAGTCGTAACAGGGCAGGATCGGGCGCGCGCCATGAACGGCGATGTCCGCACGCGAAGGAGCGAAGACCGGGCCTTCCTGGAAAGCGAGGGGCATCCACGCATTAGAGCCTGTCGGCCAGGTTGGGATCCACGTGTCGCAGGCGCGTCGCAGGGCGATAAGGGTTTGATAGGCAGAAAGATCAGGCATGATGACAGCTCCAGGCGCGCGCGGCGATGGCGCCGGATGAAGGGACCCGCGCTGCAAGTCGAACAGCGACAGACAACGCGTCCGGCGCAGGCAGTCCCGCGCCGACGAACGAAGCTGCGTAGCCAGGAACGGACGCCAGTTACTTTGAAAACAGGCCGTCGTTCCGAGAAATGAGGTTGATCCCAGCAATCATGAATGCGCGTGCGTTGTAAGCGGCACTGACCCAAGGCATTGGCGGTCCGTCCGTGCCGTATGCCCGTTGTCATTTCGGATGATCGCCATGTCTAACGCTCCCGGTGTCCTGCGGATGCGACACTTGCCCGATTGCCGCGCGGAAAGCAGGTCATGGGGATTGCGTGCCGCACCCAATCCCCATGACCTCGTTTCTGGACCAGGAACCAAACCGAGACCGACATTTGATCTGATAATGCCGCTGCCCTGATACCTGTACCAGGATTCCTCGACAAAAATGCCCTCAGCGCAAGTCGATGCGCTGAGGGCTGGCACCTCAATCGCAACAAGCGTTGCCGTCCGGCCCCTCAAGCATCATCCTTGAGGCAACATTAACGATGGCCGTCGTGAGGAGCTGTGCAACCGAGTCGGCGTCCAGATCAAGGTCGGTTTGGAACGTCCTGATGATGTCCCACGCGACTGCCCGAAGGGCACCATGGCCCGCATCAATATTGTCCCCTTCCTGCATATACAGGTGCATGCCTACCAGAGCGTCACCAAGCAAGGCCAAGTGTGACCAGCAATCCGGGTCGGCCGGACTAATTGCGTTCTTGAGGATGTTGACCGCGAGCAGAACCCTATGCTTTGTTGTAAGATCCGGCGGCCCGAAAATAGACAAATTCCTGACAAAATTGCACATGACTGGTCTCCTGTGAACGCTTTTGGAATGACGGCGGGAACAATATATCGGCCGGGGAACAAGTTCCGGAACAAGCTCGCCGGTTTCGGCGGCCGTTCGCGCCGATTTTCGATTGCGCGAGATGCCTTGCCTCGGGCTTTGGTCCCTGTCCCTTGCCGTCATATTTATCGGCTCCGGTGTTGTGGGAGTGGAGACATGTCACGAATGGCAAACGAGGTCGCGTCATCGGGGTGGATGATATCGGCTCACCCCGCTGACCTGTCCTGAAACGTCGCTGTGGCGGTCGGTTTCATCGCGCTCGCGGGGGGGGGCGGCCGAAACCGGCGTGGTGATGCTGATTTATCTCGACCTGCACTCGCTGAGATTCGAACCCAGCGACAGGTCGAGGGCACCGGGCTGAACCGCTCCGACCTGCGGCAGGCGATCATGACGGGCGCTGTCGAGCGCGTGCGGCCTAAGATGATGACAGTCGTGGCAATCATGGCGGGCTTGCTGCCGATACTCTGGAGCACAGGAACCGGATCAGAGGTGATGAGGCGCATCGCCGTTCCGATGGTGGGGCAAACCGGCCAATGGCGTTTTCGTCAGGCCGTTGAACGTCCGCTGGCGCTTGAGTAGCCGCGTCGGCCGCCGGTCTCCTCGGGCGAAATAAGTTGGTCCGATAGGTTATCCATGAAAAGTCGGGAATGGATGTTTCGTCGCCGGAAACTGTGCCCGCAGGCATCTGAAACGCCCTTTGCGCAGGTGCGAGCACGAGAAACGGTTTGCCTAACGCACTGGCACGTTTCGCGACGCGGGACGGACAGGTCAGCGGGGTGTAACCGTCGAGGCAACCCCCGTGACGTTACGGCCCACAACTGAACGGTCATACCACTCCGGTCCAGCACGAGGAGCTTCCGATGCCGTTCAATCAGCAGCCATCAACTGGCCGCACACAGGGCCACAGCAAGGTTTTCTGTGATCCGGCGGCCAACTCCGCGGCCAAATTCGCCTCCGCAGACATCTACGCGGTCGGTGAACTACACCCTTACCGGGACGTGCTCCCACGTAGCCAGGGTATGCTGGCTCAAGACACGCCCAGCGGCATCATCCACAATCTTCTGCCGACCGACTGCTTCCGGGCCGACGTCCTCGCGTTCCAGATCATCGGGTCCGAATTTGGTCTGGTGCCTATGCGAGATGGATATGCGTGGCTGATGCGCGACGGCGTCGCGACCTGGGACGGGCCTTACTGTCCCCGCATCGAGCCATCGGACGACCGAGAACTTCCCTGGCATGACGACGAGCTAACCAAGGAGTCCCGCGCAAGCATTTCGCTCATCCTCACAGAGGATCGCCTCGTCGTGCGGGCCATCAAAATTGTCTCGGTCTCGGCCGCCCTGACCCGTAAGCTGGAGGTACTGCACGCAAAGGCTCTGGCCGAACGACCGGTGTGCCGGGACGGCTGGGATGCCGAGATGCGGCGCTATTTCCGCGCCTACTCCAGCCCGCGCAAGGCATTCCAGCATGCCGTCGTCACCTGCAAGGGCGGTGACTGACCGAGCGCCGTGTCCGTTCCAATCCGAGCACCTTTCCCCCTCCCTTTAACATTGAAGGAATCCCATTATGGGCAACCCCGATCACACATCCGCGCTCTCCGACTTCCTCGCGAAATATGTAGACCATGTCCGCCGCACGCCGTTGCGGGAGCTGATGCCGTCGCTGCTCTATCCGAGCTTCCTGCCGAACACGCCTTCCGTGCTCGTCCTACGAGTGCCCGATGAGTTGCGTGTTGGACCGAAGCGCAGCAGCGGCCGCCTCTCGGACGGCTATAAAGCCGTGCTCATCGAAACACAGGCAGACCGCCGGTTTGTCGAAGACGCATTGTCCCGCCCGCTGGTTGTCCGGAACAACGTTATCCTGATGAAGGAAAGCATCGACAAGACCAATCTGCGTCGATCGCAGCTTCCGGCCAGCGCCAGTGCAGGATTTCTGCATTACGCTCCAGGAGATGAAGGCTGGCCTCATCTGCTGGTGACCATGAGCTGGGCGCCGCTCCCCATCCCAGGGCTCCTTCGCGAGCGCTATGCCGTCGGCTACTACGAGACCGAGGCTGAGATCGTGGCCGCCATGAAGCATATCGCGGGCGTCTCCGGGCAATGCGGCGTGCCGATGGAGGTCATGTTCGGCGGCGGGGTTTAGCGCAAGGAGGTGCCTCGATCGAGCCAAACGGCTCAGTCGCATTATTGGGGGCCGGATGATGGCGTCTGGTACTTGCAGACGCGCTCCGGTATCATCTCCGCCGAATGCTGAGATTGTCCGACCGGACTCGAGAGGAGCTCTGATAACTGAAAGGCACCCGAATTCGGGAGATCAAGATGTGGCGAACGATTTATTCTGCTGTCTAAACGTCACCGGTGATGCCGCCTCGGTCACGGCTTTTGCTGGAGGCCGCGCATTCCCGCAAACGGAAACGACCTGGGAGGCCGACGTTCGCTTTGGCGCATTGGCGGGCTGGACAGTACGCGCGGACAGTCCGAACAGCGGTCCGCCATCGGCCAATGTCTGCTATTTCTGTAAAGGCGAGATCAATTTTGCCGAGGTTCAGCGCGTCAGCGTCAGGCATCCCGATCTCGTTTCACCGTGATTGGGGAACCAACGGCCACTGTCGAGGCCGCACTGAAGGACGCCGTCGAGGCGGCCGTCAGGTATATGGCTGAGCGAGGGATCGAGGTAGCCATCAACCAAGCCATCAGCAAGCAGATCCATTGTTTACACGAGCGATGCGTTGTTATTGACATAGAAGACGCCCATGACTTGCGCGACAAGTACTGCGTGTAGTTTTCCAAGAATATTTCTGTTCAGATCACCAGATTTTTCTTGGCTATGGAACCGTTATGCGATAGTTTGCGGTCGTTCCACCTTCAAACGAGCCCGCCATGCCGCCCGACGAGCCCCGCCACCCCGTTGCCCGCCGCCCAGGCGGACGTCGTGAGACAATGATGCAAGCCATTGCCCGCATCTCCGCAGGCGTGGACGCCTGGGACAACCGGCCTCTGAAGCGCAAACGGCAACGGCCCGCCGCCGATTACATCCGCTCCGCCGACGTCGCGCGCATTCTTCCGCTCAGCCCGCGACAGATTTTGCAAATGACAGTCGATAAGCATTTGCCGGGCTTCAAAATCCGCGGCTTCGCTGGCTGGCTATATCGCGAAGCCGACGTGCGAGCCGTGATTCCAACCCGATTCGGCGGCTTATCCCAGCCGCAGCAGGAGACCCAGCCGTCATGCACCCCAGGCACAACGTCGCCAAAGAAGACCCGGACCACAACCTCTACAAAAGGGGCGAAGTTTACTGGTGTCGCTACGTCCTTGGGGGCACGGAGCACCGAGTCTCGCTACGGACAGTTAATGTCGCGGCTGCGCGGAAAGAGAGAAACAAGCTCCTAAAGGCTGCTGACGACAGGCGCGACGGCAAGCCAATCGCGCGCGTGCATATCTGGGAAGATGCGGTGTCCGTATTCCTGGTGAACGTATTGGACGTAGGGAAAAAGTATTCCCCCTCGACAGCCAAGCGGTATCAGGTTTCCCTCCGGCAGCTCGGGCCTGTGCTGGAGGGGACGCCACTAGAGGAAATCACGACCGGAACCGTGTCCGACTACGTAAAGGCCCGTCAGCAGGAAGGTGCGAGCGTCAGCACAATCCGGAATGATTTGACCGCATGGTCGATGGTAATGTCGTTTGCCGCATCGGAGCGAATGGTTGAAGGTAACCAGTTGCGCGCTTACGAGCGCGAATGGCTCGGAGAGGACGAGGACGCGCTGGATCCGCCGCTGGATGCCGAGGCTGCGGAGATGGTCCGCGAGGTGTCGGAGTGGTCTCGGGACATGGCTGACCTTATGGTCTGGCTCAGGGAAACCGGAATGCGGCTGGGCGAAGCGCTGCACGCAATGGCCGAGGACATCCACCCGGACCAGCTCGCCATCACCTTGTCCCGGGGCGTCAAGGGCAACCGGCGGTCCGGAAAAAAGACGCGCACCATCCAACTTGGAAGGGCGGCCGCACTGTTGGATCGGCTGCCCAGGAAGGGAAGGCTGTTCGCGCGATTGTCGATCGACAGCGCAGTCGTGAGCACGCGCTACGGACAGTGGAAGCGGCAACGCCAGGCGCGCGAGGCGAAGGCAGCTAAAGCTGCGGGCAGGGTGGAGGTAACGCTGCGCATTTTCCGGCTGCACGATTTGCGACACGCGTTCGCCATTGCGTCCGTGATTGATGCTCCGAACCGTATCGTGGAGCTGCAAAAGCACCTCGGGCACGCGTCGGTTAAGACGACCGAAACATACACGCGCTTCCTGGACCAGCACGCCATCCGGCACCATTCGCGGAATGCCGCCCTATTCGGCTCGCTGCCTGAGGCGCCTGTGCGAACTTCGGCGCGCGCGGCCTGAGGAATGGGTCGGCACAGAGGGTCGGCACAGAGGGTCGGCACAGAGGCACAAACACCGCTAAATAGATTAACGGTTTTTGTCCCGACCGCCTCGGTCTAACCCATTGATTGTAAGCAAATTTGGCGGAGGGGATGAGATTCGAACTCACGGTACGGGTTGACCCCGTACAACGGTTTAGCAAACCGCCGCCTTCAGCCACTCGGCCACCCCTCCGCCTGGGCAACATCCCTGAACCCCCCGGTCACCCGAAGAGTCAGACACGGCGTTTGCAAATCCTCTTGTAGGCAAGCGCCGGCCCAACGTCAAACCCGAATCTAGCTGAGCGCCACCTCGAAACCCCTCGCTGTCGCCGGACGCGCCATCATCGCCGCATACCACCGTTGCACATTCGGGAAATTCGCCAGATCGATCTTGTGCCGCTCATGCCGCCATGCCCAGCCCAGAATGGCAAAGTCGGCAATCGACACGTCGTCCGCTACGTATTCATGGTGCGCCAGCCGGCGGTCCAGGACACCGTACAATCTGGCGGTTTCCTTGGAATACCGCTCCAGCCCGTACCGCTGGTCCGCCAGGTTTTCGACTTGCAGGAAGTGATGCACCTGGCCGGGCATCGGGCCGAATCCGCCCATCTGCCACATCAGCCACTCCAGCACCGGCACCTGCTTGCGCGGGTCGGCCGGATAGAATTTGCCGGTCTTCTGCCCCAGATAGATCAGGATCGCCCCGGACTCGAAAACACTGATCGGCTGCCCGCCCGGGCCATCCGGGTCGATAATTGCCGGAATCCGGTTGTTCGGGCTGATTTTCAGAAAGTCCGGATCGAACTGTTCGTTTTTCGAGATGTTGACCGTATGCACATTATACGGCAGGCCCATCTCCTCCAGCGCCACGCTGATCTTGCGCCCGTTGGGTGTATTCCAGGTGTAAAGTTCGATCGCCATGTTCCGCCCTTGCGTAAGGTTTACCCGCACTGTGACCACAAGCACGCTATCCGGGCAAGGCGCCGGCCAAGGGAGTGAACCGACGTGAAAATCGCCACCTGGAACGTCAATTCGATCCGCCAGCGGGAAGGCCACGTGCAGCGATGGCTGCAGAAAGCCCAGCCTGACGTGCTGTTCCTGCAAGAGATCAAGTGCGAAACCACGGCCTTCCCTGCCCTGCCGTTCCACGGGCTTGGCTACACGGCCGAAGCGGTCGGGCAAAAATCATATAACGGGGTGGCTGTCCTGTCCCGTATTCCGTTCACCGTCGTTCATCGCGCTTTGCCCGGCCTGCCCGAGGACGACGCCCAGGCCCGCTATATCGAGATCGAAGCCGGGGACATCACCATGATCGGCATTTACCTGCCGAACGGCAACAGCCGTGGCGCGGAGGGTTTTGCCTACAAGCTCGCCTGGATGGACCGCCTCGCCGAACGGACGCAGACGCTGCTGGATCGGGACCGCCAGCTGATCGTCACGGGCGATTTCAACGTCTGTCCCACCGATGAAGACTATGCCCCCGGCGCGCTGTCGCCGGATGACGCGCTCAACCGACCGGAATCGCGGGCGCGCTACCGCCGGCTGCTTTGGATGGGGCTGACCGATGCCATCAGGGCGGTGCATCCGCAGGGGCCAATCTACACGTTCTGGGACTATCAGGCCGGGGCGTGGCAGCGCGACATGGGGCTACGTATCGACCATGCCCTGTTGTCGCCCGCCCTGGCGGAGCGGCTGATTTCCGCCGACCCCGACAAGGCGGAACGCGACCAGCCGCAACCCTCCGACCATGTGCCGGTGTTGATCACGTTGGGCTGACCGCTATTCCCAGTGCGCGGGCCGCCAGACGTACCGGCCCAGGCGCGGCGCCCACCGCCAATGGCCCGCGACGTAATGACCATAATACGGGCGGCGCTGCACGTAACGGCCACCGATCCAAATGTAACGGTAGCCGTCCCAGCGCCAGTGACCCGGTTGCCAGATGACCGGGCCGGCAGGGGCTGGCGGCACCACTTCGATACGCGGCGGGGGAACCGGCGCATAGGTTGGCGGCGGGGGCTGCGCGACGGCACTGCCGACGCCAATCAGCAAAACCGCCGCTCCCATCGTGATCCACTTCATCGCTCGACTCCTGTGTCCATATCCGGCCCCGCCGGCCGGGCGGCGCGGCATCGGCCCCTGCGGCGCGCATTATGCCATCGTACTTCGTAACCGCCGGTTCCCGACTGTAACATCCCGTCATCAATCCGGCGCGCCACTCGTAACCACGCCGGTCACGTTCACTGCTACGTAAACCGCAGGCATACCCCCACGCTCACGCAATCGTTTATTACCACAGTAACACTTGTGTCTTGCCGGATCGATGCGACAACGCTTGAACAGGACCCGACGCAATCTGCTTGCCAGGGAGTATCCGCACCCATGCGCCTAAGTAAAGAAGCACTGTCGATCAAGGTCGTCGTCCGCCGCGGCAGACGTGGCGCGACGCCATTTGTTTGGGAAATCAACCGGGACAGCATGTCCGAACCGATTTTCGTCTCCGCCGAGGCATTCGTCAGCATGGAGGAGGCCTTCCGAGCCGGCC
Organism: Pseudomonadota bacterium; assembly: GCA_021808875.1. Next base: position 39,218 of record JAKBAU010000001.1, read on the forward strand.
ATGCCCGGTTGGCCGAGTTCACGCCGGGGACGATGCCGGAAACGACGGATTCGTATGCCGAAATGGGATAATTTCCGGTTCGCGTTAAGCCCGCGTTAGGAATTTGCCGCCAAACTGCCGAACGGACTTCCAGGAGGCAGGGATGAAACGCTCGATACCGGCGCTGACGATGGCGCTTTTGCTCGTCGCGGCGCCGGCCGGTGCGTTCGATGCCCAAGGCGCCGATATTATCGGTTTGCGCCTGGGCATTCCCCGGGCAGAGGCAACCGCCATTCTGCGCCGGCAGGGTTTTTCGGTCACACCGAACGACGACTCTCTGACAGCGCGAACACGGGACGGCGATTTGACCATCGATCTGAAGGACGGGCGGGTGCGCGAAATCCGCTATGTGTTCAATGCGCGCGGCGCTGGCGAACCCGACAGGATTCCGGCCTCGGTTCTCGATCGGTTCGGGCAGCCCAACCAGTCTGAACCGATGACCTGGTGTCAGGTCGGCGCGCGCGGGGGAAAATGCCTGGACGGCGCCGCCGCGCTTATTTTCGTGCCTGAAACGCTGACGCTGGTCCTGCGGGCCGGCACCCCGGTGCAACGGTAAACACTAAGCATAAACCATTTATTAACTATTTTCGATTAAACAAACCGGCATGAACTGGCGTCTTCCCCTGGCCTTGCTGGCACTTTTTCTTCCCGTCCGGGTCAAAGCGGATACGCAGCCCCTCACCCGGGCCATGCCGAACCAAATGTGCCGGCAGGCGATCGTTGCCGCGGAACGCGCACATGGCATACCCCCATATCTGCTGGCGGCGATTGCGCGGGTGGAAAGCGGGCGGAAAGATCAGGCATCCGGCGCATACAATCCGTGGCCATGGACGATCGACTTCGACGGTCAGGGCAGTTTCTACGACGTAAAGACTCAGGCAGTCGCCGCCGCCACCGCGATGCGCCCCCGGGTGACCCGCTCCATCGATGTCGGCTGCCTGCAAATCAGCCTGACTCACCATCCAGATGCCTTCGCCAGCATGGATCAGGCGTTCGATCCAATGGCAAATGCCGATTACGCCGCGCGCCTGCTGCTGCAATTGTTCGGCAAGACCCAATCCTGGCCCAGGGCGGTGGAACTGTACCACTCCGGCACGACGGAACTGGGCGCCGATTACCGGACGAAAGTTTATGCGGCCTGGCCCGAGGAGCGGAAGCTGGCCGAATCCGGCGGGGCGACGCCGCAGGCAGCGGGCTGGCCCTCGACCGTAAACCGCAACCTGATGACAGCTCCCTTCCGCGAGAACGCGCCAAAAATCCTGCTTCGCACGCCATCGATCTCGGGGGACATTCCGCCCGGCCGCACGTTGGACGCCTATCGAACCGCGCCCGTGCGCATGGCATACCGGTTGGCGCCTTAGCCGGCGTCCAGGCCGGCGTTACATCCCCGAAACGCGGGTAGTGTTTGGGGGAACGACCCCGCACACCAAGCGGCGGAGTCCCGCAATTCCGCTTACGGCGAGCGCCGGGACAAACGGAGCGGCCAACGCCCCTTTTTGCCCGGTCATGCCGCCACCCGGGCGCGTCCGCGGATGAAATCGATTACGGTGCCCAACGATCCGCAAGCCCGCCATCCGGGGCCGCGCACGCCGCCTACCCGGCGTGCGCCCGTAACGCCGCCAAACCCTTCTTCAGATCGGCGATCAGGTCGTCCACGTCCTCCAGCCCGATATGAATGCGCACCAACGGACCGGCGAACTGGCCGCTGCCGGCCGTGCGGGTCACGAATCCGGTGGTGGGAACCGCCAGACTTTCGTAGCCGCCCCACGATGCGCCGATCCCGAACAGCTCCAACGCCTCCACAAAGGCGTGGGTGGCGGCAGGCGAGAAGCTCGGTTTGAACTCCACCCCGAACAGGCTGCACGCACCGGTGAAGTCGCGCCGCCAGAGATCATGGCCGGGCGCCCCGGGCAGGCCGGGATGCAGCACCCGGGCGACCTCCGGCTGCTGACGCAGCCAGTGGCCGACCTGCAACGCGGACTCCATCTGCGCCTGCAACCGCACCGCCATACTGCGTATGCCGCGCAGGGTCAGCCAGCAATCGTCCGGGCTGGCGTACTGTCCAAGCATACGGCCGGCGGCATGCAGGATCTGCCAGTCGTCATCGTTGTTGACGGTGATCGCCCCGATCAGCACATCCGAATGTCCGGCCGGGTATTTGGTTGCCGCCTGGATCGACACATCGACGCCATGCTTGAACGGCTGGAAGTGATGGATGCCCCAGGTATTGTCCATGAACACCTTGGCCCCGCCGGCATGGGCGGCGCGGGCGATGGCGGGCACGTCCTGAACCTCAAACGTGTGGCTGCCAGGGCTTTCTGTATAGACTACCCTGGTGTTCGGCCGCATCAGCGCGGCGATACCCGCCTCGTCGATCTCCGGCATGTAATATGTTGTTTCCACGCCGAAATCGCGCAGCATACCGGATGCGAAGTTGCGCGCCGGGCCATAGACATGATCCGGCATCAGCATGTGGTCGCCGGCCTTCAGCCACGCCAGCAGCGGCGTGGTCACCGCCGCCAGCCCGGTGGAGACGATATAGCACCGCGTCCCGCCCTCGATGGCCGCGATCGCGTCCTCCAGCGCCCAGTGGGTCGCCGAACCACCGGTGCCGTAGGTCAGCACCCGCTCCCCGCGTTTGGCCTGCAGGGCCTGACGTTCCTTCACTGTCGGCACCAGCACGGTGGACCCGCGCAGCAGCGGCGGGTTGACGAACCCATGCTCCCGTTTCGTTGCCCTACCGATATGAGAAAGGGTGGTGCGGAAGCCGCGTTTGGTGTCGTCGGTCATCAGGGTCAGCCTACCTCGATCGGGGTGTCGGGGCGCCCGCCCCACTCGGTCCAGGACCCGTCATAAACCGCGCCTTCCGGAAAGCCAGCGATTCGCAGCCCAAGCGTCAAAATACAGGCGGTGACGCCCGACCCGCAGCTTGTGACCAGCGGCTTGGAGCCATCGACTCCAGCAGCCTCGAACCGCGCCCGGACCTCGCCAGCGGGTTTGAAGGTGCCGTCGGGTTTCAGCAGGTCGGTATAGGGCACGCTGGCGGACCCCGGGATATGGCCGCTGCGCATCCCTGCCCTGGGCTCCGGCACCGCGCCGGTGAAACGCCCGGCGGCGCGGGCATCGAGCACCAGTTCGGAACCGGAGAGCACGTTGCGCAGGATGTCACCGATGCCGCGCACCTGGCTGGCGCGATAATCCGGCCGGAAAACCCCGGGGGCGGGCGCGGCACCCGCGCCATCACCCGTCGGACGCGATTCCCGCACCCATTTCGGCAGTCCGCCATCCAGCACGGCGACGTTGTCGTGACCGAACAGTTCCATCAGCCACCAGCCGCGCGCGGCCGATGCCAAACCTTTCTGGTCGTAGAACACGACGCGGGAGGTATTGCTGACACCGAGCTGTTGCATCAGTTTGGCGAACCGGCCGGGGGTCGGCACCATGTGCGGCAGATCGGTATCGGTGTCAGCCACCAGATCGATGTCGAAGTAGCGTGCGCCTGGAATATGGGACTTCAGGAACTCCGCCTGGCCGTCCTTGGCCTCGTTCGGCAGGTATTTTGTCGCATCGAATACGATCAGATCGGCCGGGCCCAATGCCTCGGCGAGCCATTCGGTTGTTACGAGAGGACCCATGCTCATTCCCATCCGCGAAAGGCAGCCATCCTAAAGGCTGTTCGGGCCGGGTCAAACCGGATGCTTGACCTGCCGCAATGCTGCCCTACCCCGGCATGGCTTACCGTTTCGTCATCCGGGTGTATTCTAGCCCCGCAAACCAAAGGGTGAACCCAATGATCGTCGCCGACGTCATGACCCGCAACGTCATCACCATCGCCCCCAACGCGACGGTGGAGGAAGCCGTCAACATTATGCTGTCGCGGCATATCTCCGGCCTGTTCGTGATGGACAAGGACGGCGATCTGGCCGGCGTCGTCACCGAGGGCGACCTGCTGCGCCGCGACGAACTCGGCACCCAGCGCAACCGGTCCTGGTGGCTGCGCCTGCTGGCCTCCCCGGCCCAGCAGGCGTTGGATTTCACCCGGGCCAACGGACGGTTCGTCCGGGACGTGATGACCGCGGAGGTGCTGAGTATCGGACAGGATGCGCCGCTGGAAGATGTGGTGGCCACGATGGAGAAACACCGTATCAAACGGTTGCCCGTCACCGCCGATGGGCGCGTGGTCGGGGTGGTGAGCCGGGCGGATCTGCTGCGGGCGCTGATCGGCCGAACGCGCCGGGCAGAGCCGATGGCGACCGACGACCGCGCCATCCGCACCGCGATCCTGGCGGCGCTGGAAGCTCAGTCCTGGGCACCGGCCACCACGCTGAACGTCACCGTGACCGAGGGCGTGGTGGACGTGTGGGGCACGATCACGAACGAGCAGGAACGCCACGGAATCCGCGTGGTCGTGGAAAATGCCGCCGGTGTGAAAGAGGTGCATGACCATCTGGTTTACATCGAACCCTATACCGGCATGGTCATCGACGCCCCGGACGAACAAACCTGACAGACGGGCGTCCGTACCCATCGGCCTGCTCTGGCGAAAACGCCAACGCTGCCCACGTAACGCTGCGGTTCGGCTCCCGTTCCCGGGTTCGCCGCCGACCGGCCACGGAGACCTGCGATGACCATCGACATCACCATCATCGGCGCCGGACCGGCGGGACTGGGGCTGGCGCGGTCCCTGTCCGGCCACGGGCTGAACATCGCGGTCGTGGAACGCGCGCCCCGGGCCGTATTGGAAGCCCCGCCGTTCGACGGGCGCGAAATCGCCCTGACCCATGAATCCGTCGAGCATATGCGCTCCTTAGGCGCCTGGGACCGGATTCCCGCCGCCGATGTGTCCCCGATGGGTGAGGCCCGGGTGTTGAACGGGCCATTCGACCATGCGCTGCGGTTCCACCCGAACGGGCCGAAGCAGGAGAAGCTGGGTCAGTTCGTGCCAAACCACCTGATCCGGCGGTCATTGTTCGAAAGCGTCGCGGAATGTGCCGATGTAACGGTGCTGGACCGGCGGAATGCGGCAGGGATCCAGACGGATGCCGATAGCGCGACCCTGACGCTGGACGACGGCACCAGGCTGACAAGCCGGCTTATCGTCGCCGCCGACACGCGGTTTTCGGAAATGCGCAAGCGCATGGGCATCGGCGCGCGGATGCGGAACTTCGGCAAGACCATGATGGTGTGCCGCATGGCCCACGATCTGCCGCACGGGTCGGTGGCCACCGAGTGGTTCGGCTATGGCCGCACCATCGCGATCCTGCCGCTGAACGGCACCGCGGAGACGCCCAACCTGTCGTCCCTGGTCCTTACGCTGCGGCCGGAGAAAATCGCCAGATTGAAAGACCTTGAGCCCGAAGCATTCAACGCCGAGGTCACGCGGCTGTATCAAAGCCGGCTGGGCCAGATGCGGTTGGTGGGTCCGCGGGTCGCGTTCCCGCTGGTGGGGGTGTACGCCGAACGCTTTGTCGCGCGGCGCTTCGCACTGGCCGGCGATGCGGCGGTGGGGATGCACCCGGTGACGGCGCATGGATTCAATTTCGGGCTGTCAGGGGCCAGAACTCTGGCCGGGCTGGTCACCGAGGCGTTCGCCGCCGGCAAGGATATCGGCGCGGCCCCACTGCTGGCAGCCTATGAGGCACGGCATCGCCGGGTGACCGGGCCACTGTATCTGGCGACCAACGCGACCGTGGGCTTGTTCACCGATGACCGGTTTCCGGCGCGGGTCATGCGCGACGCGGTGATCCGGGCTGGCGGCCTGTTGTCCCCCGTCCGGCAGGCGGTGTCCGCTCGGCTGATGCAGGCGCGGGCGGAGCAACGGCGGATCGCTTCATAGACGCGGTTGAAAGCCCGGCCTCTAAAAGCCAGCCCCGCCGGCTTCTAGCCCCGGGGTTCGCCGATCGCCGGCAGATCGCCGGTCATGCCCGCCAGCACCTCCGCGATGTGCCGCGCCTTAACCGCGTGGCCCTGCCGCTTCAACCGTCCGGCGATATTCAGCAGGCAGCCCATGTCGCCCGCCAGAACCGTGTCGGCCCCGGTCGCCACGATATCGTCCGTCTTGTTGGAAACCATCCGAACCGAGATGTCCGGATACTTGACGCAGAATGTGCCGCCGAAGCCGCAGCAAATCTCCGGTTCGGCCATTTCCACGATCGTCGCGCCGGCCGCCTTCAGCAGGTCGCGCGGCTGCTGCTTGATCCCCAGCTCCCGCAGGCCGGAGCAACTGTCGTGATAGGTCACGGTGCCGGCTGACGCCACCGAACCGGTATCGCGCACGCCCATGACATCGGTCAGGAAGCTGACCAGTTCGTAAACCCGCGAAGCCATCGCGTCGGCCTGCGCGCGCAAATTGGGGTCGTCGTCGAACAGATGCGGCAGGTGATGCTTCAACATGCCGCCGCAGGATCCCGACGGCACCACGACGTAATCGTAACCACGAAACGCTTCGACGATCCCAACCGCCAGATCGCGCGCCGTTTTCCGGTCGCCGGAATTGTACGCCGGCTGCCCGCAACAGGTTTGCGCCCTTGGCACCTCCACCTGGCAGCCGGCCCTTTCCAGCAGCCGGATGGCCGCGAAGCCGACCGAGGGCCGGTGCATATCGACCAGGCAGGTCACAAACAGGGCAACCCTGGGCTTGGTCGCGGTCATCGCAAATCCCTATCGCAAGAAAACGGGGCTGCATACACGCAGCCCCGGTGACAACGCCATACCACGCCAGCCGGACGCGATCAGCCGCTGCGGGCGGCCACCAGACGCCAGGTCGGGTCGCGCTGCGACAGATCGCGCTCGAACGTCCAAATATCGGTGATTTCGGTCACCGCGTCCGCGCCGCTCAGCGGGCGGCCGTTTTTGTCATGCGTGTAGCTGATCTGGTCCGACACGATCCTGGCGGTCACCGATCCGATCCGGCCCTTCAGCTCGGCCGCCTCGATCCCCAGCTTGTGCATCGATCTGATTTCGCTGACCTGGGTTTCCCCGGCCTTTTCCCGCGCCGCTATCGCCTGTTCGAACGCCGCATAGGTTTCATCGCCCAGCAGCGGTCGCAGCGCCACACGATCGCCGGCCGCGAACGCCGCGACGATCATCCGAAACGCCTGATCCGCGCCCGCCAGAAAACGGGAGGGATCGAACCCGGGGTCGATAGCACGCATCTGCGCCAGGGCCTGACCGGTGGGCGAGGCGGCATCGGGCATTGTCTGCGCGGCGGCGGGCACAATCGGCGGTTCCGCCTTCGCGTCAATCATAGGACCCGGCACCGGACGCAGCGGCGCCTGCTGAACCGGCGGGGCCGGACGCTCGAACCCCTGACGTTTACCCAGGACGCTGCGCAACCGCAGAACCAGAAACGCCGCGACCATGCCAAACAGCACCAGATCGATTGGAAAACCGCCGCCCGCACCCATGCAAAATACTCCTTCGTCAGACAGATAGGCGCGCGGGTCGCTTCTGACAAACAAATCTGCCGGCCCGGCGCACTTGCCGCGCTTTTTGCCGGCCTATATGGCTGCGATATGATCCTGCTCCGTCATGGCCAAAGCGAATTCAACCTGCATTTCGGCGCCACCCGCCGCGATCCCGGCATCGTCGATCCCCGCCTGACGCCGCTGGGGCACGAACAGGCCCGGGCGGCGGCGGCACAGCTTGCCGATCAGGGAATCGAGCGAATCGTCGTGTCCCCCTACACAAGGGCACTGCAAACCGCGCAGCCGGTGGCGGCAGCTCTCGGCGTGCCGGTCACGATCGACCCCGTCGTGCGCGAGCGTTACGCCTATGCCTGCGACATCGGCTCCCCCCGCCATGCGCTGGAGCGCGACTGGCCGCTTCACGATTTCTCCGCCATCGCCCCGGTCTGGTGGCCGGACGAGGAAGAACCCGAGACCTCCATCGTCGCCCGGGCAGCCCGGTTTCGCAGCGCCCTCGCCGCTCAGCATGACTGGGCCCATACATTGGTGGTGACGCATTGGGGCTTCATTCTCAGCCTCACCGGCCAAAGCGTCGCCAACGGGCAATGGCTGCGCTGCGACCCCGCGGCAGCGCCACCGGCCCAACTCGTCTGGCACGCCTAAGGTTCGCATAAGGACGTAGCCGAACCCGCCGGCCCGGGTTCGGATCGCGCTTATCGTGTGGCAAAGGCCGGGCAACCGTGCTACCCGGCGCGCCAACGCCGAGGACGGCGCCGCCCTTATCCGTACGGAGACTTCAATGTCCGAGACAACGCCCGCCCCTCAGGCCGCCGGCCAGCCGCTGGTCGTCAACATCCAGTATGTGAAGGACCTGTCCTTCGAGGTGCCCGGCGCACCCCAGATCTACACCCAGCTTCGTTCGCAGCCGCAGGTCAGCATCAACCTGGATGTCCAGGCCCGGCGCGTGCAAGAAGGCCAGGACGTGTACGAAGTCGCGATCATGATCCGTGCCGAGGCCCATGACAACGCCGCCGCGCAGAACAACGGGCAGGCCGCCGCGCCGGCGCCGACCGTTTTCGTAGCGGAACTGACCTATGCCGGCGTGTTCACCCTGACCGGAATTCCGGAAAACGCGGTGGAGCCGGTGCTGCTGGTGGAATGCCCACGCATTCTGTTCCCGTTCGCCCGCAATATCCTGGCCGACGTGACCCGCGACGGCGGTTTCCCGCCGGTTCTGTTGCAGCCGATCGACTTCGTGGCGCTGTGGCAATCCCGACGCGCCCAGGCTGCCGCGGGCGTGGCCGTCGCCTGATCCCGGAATCGGCATGGTCCGGGGTCCCGGACCATGCCAGTCCGCCACAGCCTACTCCTTCGCGAAATCCCGGTCGGATATATCCGCCGCTCCGGCGCCATCCGGCGCGATGCCGATACGCGCGTTGCCCGGCACTGTGATCGCGTCCTTCATCCGCCGAGCGCGCATACCCGCCGTAAATAGGTTGCATGCGCGGCTCCATAATTCTCCGATAGCAAATTCGGGCCGATAGGTCCCCGCGGGCAATCCGCCCAGGTCGGCGTGGCTGCCCGGATTCAGAAACACCGCTGCGGCGATCGCACCGGTTGTGTCGCGCAATTTCAGCACTGCGGGTTCGATCGCGCGATTGTCGATATGGATGGTCGCGTTCCCCTGGCCGCGGCGTTCCAGCACCTCCGCATCTGTGGGTGGGGGGCCGGAGTTGTAGCCGCAATAGGCGGCCCGAGCGGCGGAAATGTCGCCGGGGGCGAGATTGGCGGCGCGAATAAAGCCGTTGGCCTGGCCATCGACCAGCACCTCCAGCATGCCGCTCTGCCGGACGATCCTGACCGCTTGCACCGCGCTGAATGGCGGCAGTTGTGCCAGCGGAACCAGCGCGTTGCGTTCAGGGTCCAGCCGCCACACCATCGCCGGGGCGCCGTTCGGCACGACATAGAAATTGGGAGTCCCGGCCAGCCGGATCGGCGCCGGCCCATACAGCACCGCCAGGTGGTCGGCCGGCGATAACGGCGCGACGGTTTGGGCGTTCGGCCTGATCCCGGCGTTGTTGACCGGCAACGGAGTCAGCAGGCGGCTGCCCGCTTCATACAGCGACAGGCACAGGAACACCCCAAGCCCAGCCCAAACGCCAAGCGGCACGCCTGACGGCCACAGCCGCCGCACCGGCATGGGGTCCGGATCGCCGCCCGGCGGGGCTGCCGGCCGGTGAACCGTACGGCGGACGGCGGCCGCGACCTCGGGCTCCAGCACCGGTTGCGGAGGGATCGCGCGGGCCATGCGGTCATAGGCGTCCCGCGACTCCGGATTCGACAGCACGTCGTAAGCCCGCTTGACGGCGACAAACGCATCGGCATTCCCCGTCACCGGCACATCCGGATGTAACAGGCGTGCCTTGGTTCGGAAGGCGCTGACGACCGACGCCCGGGAAGCCGCGGGATCTATGCCGAGGCGGGCGTAATGGCCTTCCGGGTCCAGGCTGGGCGGGGGTGGCGGCATTTGAATTAGATGCTAGGTCCGGTTCGCGGCGGCAAGGCGGCACAATACAGGGCGCCAAGATAATGGGCCGCACGACAGCGGTACATTGGGGCGGCTATGGCGGACCATGCCGCCGGGGCGGATCGGTTGAGGGAGACGGCGTGTCCATTGAACAAAACGGTGCCCTTCGCTGGGTGGCCCTGGTCATTTTGCTGACGGGCGGATTCATGCCGCCGCTGGACTTCTTTATCGTCAACGTGGCGCTGTCGTCGATCCACGAAAGGCTGGGCGCCAATCCCGCGCAGTTGCAGCTCGTGATTTCGGGCTATGCATCCGGCTATGGCGTGTTTCTGATCATCGGCGGCCGGCTGGGCGATTTGTATGGCCGCAAGCGCTGCTTTCTCGCCGGGATGACGGGATTCTCCCTGGCCAGCCTGATGTGCGGGCTGGCGGCATCGCCCATGCTGCTGGTGATGGCCCGCGTCGTCCAGGGGACCGCGGCCGCGGTTTTGCTTCCGCAGGTGCTGGGCAGCATCCGCGAACTGTTCCCCGAGGAGCGTGCGCTGGCCCGGGCAATGAGCGCGTATGGAATCATGATGGGGTTGGCCGCCGCGATCGGGCAGTTCAGCGGCGGCGCGCTGATCCAGTGGAATCCCATGAACCTTGGATGGCGATCGATCTTCCTGCTGCCGCTGCCGATTTGTACCGTCGCGCTGGCGGCGGCTTGGAAGCTCGTACCGGAAACCGGCGGCGGGCGGAACGTCCGGCTGGACCCGGGCGGTGCGGCGCTAATTTCTTTGGGCCTTGCCGCCATCGTTGTGCCGCTGTCCGAGGGCCGTGAGCAAGGCTGGCCAGCCTGGATGCTTGCCTCGCTGGCGTGCGCCCCGTTCCTCGTCGGGGCTTTCCTGTGGTACGAGAATCGCCTGAGTCGAAAGGGCGGCATGCCGCTGGTGGACCTTGCGCTGTTGCGCATTCCCGGTTTTCGCCGGGGCGTGCTGGTGGCAACGCTGTTTTTCTTCACCACCAGCTTCTACCTGCTGTTCGGGCTTTATCAGCAGGAGGGCCGCGGCCTGACACCGCTGGCGGTTGGCCTGACGATTGTTCCGTACGGGCTGGGTCTGTTCGCGGGTCCGCTGATCTCCGCCCCGTTCGTCAGCCTGCGGCCGAAGCTGCTGGCCATCGGCATGGGATTTCAGGTCGCGTTCTATGTCGCGATCGGCGCGCTGGTTGCCCTTGGCGTGACCGGATCGCCGCTGTCCGCCGCCGTTTTCCTCGCCGGGCTGGGTCAGGGCGTCGCATTTCCCAGGCTGTTCGCCACCGTGCTGGGCGATGTGCCGCCAGCACAGGCCGGGGTGGCAGCGGGGATCACTAACTCCGCGTTGCAGATCGGCGCGGCGATCAGCGTGGCGGCAATCGGATCGCTGTTCTTCGCCGTGCTGGATGGCGGCACCGGAGAGCGCGCCTATGCCCATGCCTTCTCGATCGCGCAATGGACGGCGACGGCCGGACTGTTTGTGGCTATGCTGATCGCAATACCGACCGAACCCAAACGGCGGCGGGGACGCGGCGGCGGGTGCGCGGGGGCGTAAACGCCGGTTGAATCAGCGCGCGAGGGGATAAATCGGCGCCGCACACTTGCGGCCCAAGGCCGTGAATGGGTATGGAGCGTCGCATGCGAACATTGCCGTCCAAACCGCGCCTGACCGCACCCTTTCTGCTGGGATGTTCCGTCCTGCTTCTTGCGGGCTGCACTGCCGACAAGCTGATCCGGACATTCGGACTGACCCGCGATGCGCCGGACGAGTACACTGT
>JAKBAU010000072.1 GCA_021808875.1 Pseudomonadota bacterium
CGTCAAGACGACAGAGAGTGGCGGCCCCCGGGGATACGATGCGGGCAAGAAGATCAAGGGGCGCAAGCGGCACGCCATGGTCGATACTGACGGCCGGGCGCTCAAGCTGCAGGCCCATTCGGCGGCCATTCAGGATCGTGACGGGGCTGGGCCGCTGCTCCGTGCGTCACGTGCGAGTTGGCCGTTCGTGGCGCCGGGCTACGCAGATGGCGGCTATGCTGGCGCTCGGGTTGCGGATGCCAGCCCGATCAGCATCGAGGTGGTGCGGAAGGCCGACAACCAGGTCGGCTTCGCCGTCATCTCCCGGCGCTGGGTCGTCGAGCGGTTCTTCGCCTGGATCAATCGCAACAGACGGCTGGCAAAGGATTTCGAGGCAAGCATCGAGAGCGTCGAGGCCTTCCTCTACGCCGCCTCCAGCGTGCTCCTGCTGAGACGCCTCGCTCGTTGACTATCCGATTCGAAATGGACTCTAAGAAATGATGGGTGACCGTGCCGTACTGAAGGCCCTACGGGGCTTGCGAGGCCTGTTGGGCGCTGGACCACCCGCAGGCGGCTGCAGGCGCCTCCCGGTGGTGGAGAGCCTTCAATTTCATGGAACAGCATTAGAATTCCTTGCGACGGGGGATTGCCGAACCGCACACAGGCGAGCACGATCTGATTCGTATGTGCAGCATCCACCCGCCTCTTGATCAAACCCAGGTTCTGACCCTCGGCACGAATAATCCGTCCCTTATAGGACGCGTGCGCGGTTCGCTCCTCGGCGGGGCCGTCGGCGATGTCTTGGGGGCGGGCGTCGAGGATTATGTTCCGGCATACGGCCGGATCGGCGCGATCGCAGACGACACCCAGATGACCCCCGTTCTCCACGCAAGGGATTATCCTTACAGAACAATATTTTGCGCCATTATGACAAGGTTGGGACGGCAAGGGACGATTCGATCCGACTGCTCTGACAGTTCGGTTCGCTCGCCGAGACCCTTGTGAATTCGGCCGAGCGACTTTACCCACTGATAAGGAACTATGAGGGGCGACTCTCGTTGATTCGCCCTTGTATATGAAAGGCCATTGACCCGTCAGCATTTACAGAACGCGTCCGCGATCAGCAGCGACAAAGACTGTATGCTGTCGGCCTCAATCGCCCAACGAGGCAGAGCGACAAGGGTGTCGAACAGGTTTCAGTACGCTACGGGTAATTGTCGAGGATGCTTGTGAGGGGGGAACCGTATTCGTTGCCGGCGGTAAATCCGTCCGATACTGGGAATAGCCGTTCGGACGGGGGCGCCGAACAGCACGCATATCCGGTGATAGATCTGTTCGCCGGGCCGGGTGGCCTTGGTGAGGGCTTCGCAACTGCGCGCGATGAGGCCCGGCGGAACCGCTTTCGTAGCGTGGTGTCGATTGAGCGCGATGCATTTTCGCACGAAACGCTTTTGCTCAGGCACTTCTTCCGCCACTTCCCCGATGGCGAGGTTCCGGACGACTATTATGACTTTCTGGCGGGACGGATCACGAAGGCAGAGCTTTTCGTACGCCAGCCGGCTGCTTATGCGGACGCCAGGCTGAGCGCCCTTCGAATTTCGCTTGGGAAGGACTCGCACACCGAAGTGCGCCAGATCATCAGACAGCGCCTCGCCGGCAGCGCCTATTGGGCGCTGGTGGGAGGACCACCCTGTCAAGCCTATTCGCTGGTCGGGCGTGCTAGGATGAAAGGTGATCCTGATTTCGCGAAGAACGAGAAGCACACGCTGTACCTCGAGTATCTGCAGATTATCGCAGATCACCGCCCACCGATCTTCGTCATGGAGAACGTGAAAGGGCTGCTGTCGGCGACCATCGAGGGCAAATCCACCATCAACCGGATCGTCCGCGACCTCCAACGTCCAGCAACCGCCATTCCCGACGCGCCGACCGATCTCGCCTACCGGCTCTATTCGCTCACTGACGAGGAGATGGCCGAGGGCGAAGTCGATCCCCGCCTCTTCCTCGTGAGGGCCGAGGATCATGGCGTCCCGCAGGCGCGGCACCGGATGTTCATCGTCGGCATCCGCAGCGACCTCAAGGTTCGGCCCTCGATTCTCAGGAAAATGCCCGCGCCGACCGTGCGCGACACGATCGGCTCGCTCCCGGCGATTCGGAGTGGCCTGTCGAAGGAGAAGGACAGCCGCGACGCATGGCTGAGCGCCATCCGCCAGATTTCTAGCATGAATATCCGCCACCAGCTCAATGGGGCGGTCTATGCCGCGGACGTGGCGCGGGAGCTGAAGTTCGACAAGCTGGTCGATATGCGTTCGCCGCGCTTCAACTCTTCCAGCCGCTATGTGATGCGGCGGCCTAACCATGACGTCCTGCGCAGCCTGTATGACGAGCGTCTGACGGTTCTGACCGCACATGAAGCGCGCAGCCACATGGCATCTGATCTGCGCCGATACTTCTACGCGGCGACTTTCGCCGCAACGACCGGCCAAAGCCCCAAGCTCTCTGACTTCCCAGTCGGGCTTCTGCCCGAACATCAGAACGTGGAGGAAGGCCGCGCCGGCAAGATGTTCTCGGACCGCTTCCGCGTGCAACTCGCCGGCCATGTGTCATCGACCGTCACCTCCCATATCTCCAAGGACGGTCACTACTTCATCCACTATGACCGTGCGCAATGCCGGAGCCTCACGGTCCGCGAGGCAGCACGGCTCCAAACCTTCCCCGACAACTATTTCTTCGCGGGGACGCGGACGGCACAGTATCATCAGGTGGGCAACGCCGTCCCACCACAGCTTGCCACCCAGATCGCCGAGCTTGTGGCCGAGGTTCTCGACGCCCTCCGGAGCCGGCGATGATGGTCGATACGGTCACCAGTGAACGGCGGAGCTGGAACATGTCACGCATCCGGTGCCGTGACACAGGTCCCGAGGTGGTTTTGCGCTCGCTTCTTCACCGCGCCGGCTTCCGCTTCCGGCTTCACGCGAAAAAGCTGCCGGGCCGACCGGATATCGTTCTGCCGAAATATAAGACTGCGATCTTCGTCCATGGATGTTTCTGGCACCGTCACGCCGGCTGCCGGAATGCGACCACTCCGTCGACCCGCGCCGAATTCTGGCAAGAAAAGTTCGACGGCAATGTGCGCCGCGACGCCCGCAACCGCGCCGACCTGAAAGCGGCCGGTTGGACCGTCATGACGGTTTGGGAATGTGAGCTGAAGGCGAACGCGGAGGATGTGGCCCGCAAACTTTCACGCGAGCTGCGTCGGGAGGCCTAATGGCAAGACTCCATCATCTCCCGCCCAGCGCGACAAGTCTCACGGCGTCGCTCCGCGACCTCGGTTATTCGCTGGAAACCGCGATTGCCGACCTGATCGACAACAGCATCTCGGCCGACGCGACCGACATTCAGATATTCTGCGATTTGAGTCGCAGCGCCTCGGTGCTGGTCATCGCCGACAATGGACGCGGCATGACTGAGGCCGAAGTGATAGCTGCAATGCGGCATGGAGCGACCGATCCCCGGAAGAAACGGGGGCCGAAGGATCTCGGACGCTTCGGGCTGGGGCTGAAGACCGCGTCCTTCTCCCAGTGCCGCCGGCTGACCGTGGTCAGCACACAGCGTGGCGAGCGGGCCGGCGGGGAGTGGAATCTGGCGCAGGTGGAGGATAACGACGATTGGTTCATCTCCGTCCTCGATCAAGAGGAGATCGCCGCTCAGCCATTCTTCGACACGCTGAGTGACACGGGCACGCTGGTTATCTGGCGCGACCTCGACCGGCTCTTCGAGGATGAAACCGGGCTGAAGCGTGACGAGATCGTCAACGAGAAGCTCGCCGTCGTCGAGCGGCACCTGTCGCTTGTGTTCCACCGCTTTCTCGCCGGCGAGGTTAAGGGCAGGAAGAAGCTGGCGATCCGGATCAATGGCCATCAGATCGCGCCGTTCGATCCATTCTGCCGGAAAAACGCGGCAACCCAAATGCTGCCCGAGGAAACCGTCTGGGTCGACGACGTGGCAGTCACGATGCAGCCCTACATCCTGCCGCACCACAGTCGCCTGACCGCATCCGAATACGACTTCTACCAGGATCGCAGCGATTTCATTTCGAATCAGGGCGCCTATGTCTATCGCAACGGCCGGCTGATGGCCTGGGGCGACTGGTTCCGGCTCGTGCCCAAGGGCGAGGCCACCAAGCTGGCGCGGGTCCAGATCGACTTTCCGAACAGCCTTGATGAAGCATGGACCATCGACATCAAGAAATCGCGAGCGCGTCCTCCTCACGCGGTGCGGGAGCGTCTACGCCAGATCATCACCAAGATCACGGCCCGCAGCGTGACGGTGCATCGGGGGCGCGGACAGAAGCTGTTCGAGGAGACCGCGGCGCCGTTCTGGGAGCGTTACGCCGACCACGGCGGCATCCGCTATGCGATCAACGCCCAGCACCCCCTCATCGCTTCCCTATGCGCAAGGCTGGTGCCGGACGATGCCGAAACGCTCTGCATTGTACTCTATTCAATCGCCGCCTCGCTGCCGGTCGAGATGATCTATTCCGATTATTCGACACACCCGCGCGAGGTGGGTCAGGCGACCGCGGACCAAACCCGGACTTTGGACCGGCTGAAAAGCCTCAAACAGGTACTCTATGGGGATGGTCCGGGCGACCCCAAGGCATTCCTTCAGATCGTGCGCTCCACCCGCCTGTTCGAGGGTCAGATCGAGACGGCCGAGAAATTTGTCAGTGAGGCCTTCGCATGAGCGTCACTATCATCACCGAAGAACGGAACATCGCCAATTCGCTGATCTCAGGTCTCGCCAACATGGCCGAGACGCCAACGCGCGAACAGGTCGAGGAGAAAGCGAAGCAGATCGCCGCCATCTTCGGCTACACCGGCGATCTCCGGAACGTCATCACCGAGGCAATGATTTCGGTCGACACGCGGATGAGCGCTGGCGTGTCACTGGTCGATGTCGCTGCGAAGCATGATGATCAGTGGGTCCACAAGCGGGAGGACATCGCTTGGACCTATGCGAACGCCTACGAGATCTTTCTGCTCAAGGAAGGCTGGGCGCCGCGGATGGTGCAGTCGCTCAGCGACGTGACCACGCGAATTCTCGGATACCTCCAGGATCCGCTGAGCGATGGCACGAGCTGGAACCGCCGCGGCCTTGTCATCGGCCATGTGCAGTCAGGTAAGACCGCCAACTACACCGGGCTGATCGCGAAAGCGGCGGATGCCGGCTACAAGTTCATCATCGTCATCGCCGGCATCCACAATAATCTGCGTAGGCAGACGCAGGAGCGCATAGACGAGGCGTTCATCGGCCGGTCCAGCGCCCCCGAGGACCGTAGGACGATCGGTGTCGGGCTCGACGAGCACTATCCTCATCCGGTGACGCTGACCACCGTCAACGACGATTTCAGCAAGAAGACCGCCGATCAGGGGGGCTGGCGGCTGAACGATTTCAGCAAGCCTATCATCTTCGTCATCAAGAAAAACGTGAAGACGCTCGAGGCGCTTTATAAGTGGCTGAAGGAGATGAATGCGCAGGGCGACGGGCGCATCGGCGACGTCCCCATGCTCATGATCGACGACGAGGCCGACAATGCCTCGATCAACACGAACAAGGAAGACCTGGACCCGACCCGGACGAACGCTATGATCCGGCGCATTCTGGGACTCTTCGCCAAATCCTGCTACGTCGGCTACACGGCAACGCCGTTCGCCAATATCTTCATTAATCCGGACGCCTATGACGATGATGTGCGCGAGGAGCTGTTCCCCCGCGATTTCATCTACTGCCTTGACACGCCGACCACCTATTTAGGCGCGGAGAAGGTGTTTCTGGACGAGGATTCCAGCCAGACATTCGTGCGACCGATCGACGACTGCGAGGAACTGATCCCTCACAAGCACAAGCGCGAGCATCCGATCACTGAGTTGCCCCCGAGCCTCTACCGGGCGCTGGACGGGTTCATCGTCGCGCGCGCCATCCGCAATCTGCGCGGACAGGCGAGCAAGCACTGCTCGATGATGATCAACGTCTCCCGCTTCGTTCCGGTGCAGAAGGCCGTCCGGGATTTCGTTAGCCTGCGCGAGAAGAAGGTGCGGGAGGCGGTTCGCGCCAACTACCTGATGCCGGAATCCGTCTCCTCGACAAACGTCCATATGCAGGCCCTGAAGCGAGCCTTCGACGTCGAATATGCCGACGCCGGCTTCACCTGGTCGGAAGTGAAGTCGGCGCTGAACAGCGTGTTTGATTATCTCCACCTGTATGTGATTAACAGTAAGAGCGACGAAGTGCTCGACTACGGGAAGTACGAGAAGGAAGGCGTCGGGCTCACCGCCGTCGCGGTCGGCGGGTTGAGCTTATCGCGCGGCCTTACCATCGAAGGTCTGACAGTCAGCTACATGTACCGCAACACCCAGATGTATGACACGCTTATGCAGATGGGTCGCTGGTTCGGCTATCGCCCCGGTTTCGAGGATCTGTGCCGGGTCTATCTGTCGCGGGCTTCGATCAACTGGTACTCGCACATCGCGCAGGCGGCTGAGGAGCTAACGCAGCAGGTTAAGCGCATGCGCCGCGACGGGCTGAGCCCGCGCCAGTTTGGCCTGTATGTGATGACCCACCCGGACAGCCTGCTGATAACCGCCGCCAACAAGATGCGGACGGGCGAGAAGGTAATGTTCCGCCAGAACTTCAGCGGGCGGATGCTGGAAAGCTACATCGTTTCCACCGACCGTGAGGTGAACGCCGCCAATTTTGCCCTCGTCGACAGCGCTTGGCGCGAAGGCTTCGGCGGGCACTCGCCAGAGGATACCGGCAAGGGCGTCATGTTCCGCGATGTAGCCGTTGAGAAGATCGAGGATTTTCTGCTCTCATTCCAGACGCACAGCCAGTTCGCCGATCGTAAGGCCGATATCGTCGCCTACCTTCGGACGCTGGCCGACCCACACCCGGTCGGAGACGTGCTCCTCATCTCGCCGCGCGGCGGCAAGGATGATCCATACCGGCTGAACGGTCAGTTGCGTGTCGTAGACGATCTCCAAGGCTCGGCGTGGCGGCTGAACAAGGATCGGGTTGCCTCGCGTGGCGACGAGAAGCTTGGGCTCTCGCCCGCACAACAGGCCGAAGCCCAAGCTCTCGCCGCATCAGGCGATAAACCGGTGGCGCCATCGGACACGCACTACCGCGAAATCCGGAACAAGCCGCTTCTCATGCTGCACAGCCTCGAGCCGCATGGTGATTCACGCGTCTCCGGGCCGATATCTGCCTTTGGCGTCAGCTTCCCGCCGGGCCATTACGACACCGAGATTGAGGTCGTGGCAAACCGGGTCTGGCTGGAGCGCATGCAAGGCGCCCCGGATGATCCGGACGTCGAGGAGGATTATGATGCCTGAGCGTTCGCCGTGGGATAGGATCGCGATTCCTGGTACGGACTTCAATGTCCGCCGGGTTCCAGGCGAGGCGGTGGCACCCTGTTTCTGGGGGCGCGACGTCAACGGTGCGTGCCTCTTCATCGTCGAGCTGCTCGGCGACCATACGGTGCAGTTCCGGAAGAACGTCGTGACGGTGAATGGCATCGAGGTCGACCTCCGCGCGGGCGAGCCTGGACAACAGCGGCTTGTCCTCACGCTTGAGAAGGAGGTCGACCGGGACTTGTTCGAGGGGCTGTGCCGTACGCTGGCTTTCGCGCTCGGGCACGCCGGAGATTCGGCCAGCTCGCTTGCCATCGCGCTCGCCCATATCCGCCGGTGGAAGACCTTCCTGTCCGGTCGTGGCGGGCAGCACCTGTCTCCCGAGGAGGTCCGGGGGCTGTTCGCCGAGCTTGCGTTTCTTTTGGAGCTGCTGGATCGTATGCCGTCCGTCGCGGCGGTCGAGGCATGGCTCGGCCCCGAGAAGTCGCATCAGGACTTCATTTTCGGGAATACGGCCGTCGAGATCAAATCGCTTTCAGGCACCGAGCGCAGCACGGTCCGCATTTCGTCCGAGGATCAGCTCGAAGCCCTCAATGATGCGCTATTCCTGCGTATCTACAGGCTGAGCAACCTTCCCGAAGCCGCCGCCGCGCGGTCGCTCAACGAGATTGTGAGCGAGGTCCAGGCTAGGCTCGGGGAGCCCGAGGCGATCGAGGCGTTCGACCGGAAGCTGGTCGTTCACGGTTACGCGCCGCTTCCCGACTATGACGATCCGCGCTTCGTGATCAGCGATGTGGCCAGTCATTGCGTGCTCGAAGGATTTCCCCGGCTCATCCGCTCGCGGCTCCCAGCCGGCATCGACAGGGTTTCCTATGATATCCGGCTGGAAACCATTGCACCCTTTGAATGCGAGGGGGCGGCAGTTTTCAGGGGGAACTGATGGAGCAGACGGTAGAGGAGTTTTTCCACGACTTCCGCCAGGAGATGCTGGCGGGCGCTGAGGCGAACAGCACCTACCAGCTCGAAGCCTTCATGGAGACGGTTTCCAATGAGCTGATCGAGACCGGCTTCGTCGAAGGCTTCGAGCACTGCCACTATCGGGCTCCTCGCGGCATGCGGGTCGACGGCTACTGGTTCAATGACGAAGGCGCGCTCGACATCTTCGTCGCAGATTTCGACTGCAGGCGCGAACTGGAGACGCTCACGCGTACCGACGTGGACACTGCATTCAAGCGCGTCGTCAATTTCTTCGAAGCGAGCCTCCAGGGATCGCTCGAACCCGATGTCACCACGCCCGAATACGGGCTCATGCGCCAGATCGCCGACCGGTGTCCGAGGCTGCGTCAGGTCAATTTCTATCTGACGTCCGAGCGGGTGCTCAGCGACCGCTTCCAGGCGTTTCCCGACGGCGAGGTCGGCGGCATCCGTGCCACCTACCATATCTGGGACATGGCGCGTTTCCAGCGCCAGCGCAGCTCACGGAGTCACAAGGAGCCGCTCAACATTGATTTTGTGGAGATGTTCGGAAACGGTATCGCCTGCCTGCCCGCGAACCTCGGCTCTGACTCCTATCAGTCCTACCTGATTGTCATGCCGGCACCGACCCTCGCGGCGCTTTACGACCGCTACAGCGCCCGCCTGATGGAGCAGAACGTGCGCACCTTCCTCCAAGCCCGCGCACAGGTGAACAAGGGCATCCGCGCGACCATCCTGAACGAGCCCCAAATGTTCTTCGCCTACAACAATGGCATCACGGCTACGGCGCAGGAGGTAGAGACGCGTATGACCGACAGCGGTCTCCAGATCGTCCGGATGAAGGACCTCCAGATCGTCAACGGGGGGCAGACGACTGCCTCGCTGTTCCATACTCAGCGCCGCGACAAGGCCGACCTGTCGAGCATCTTCGTCCAGATGAAGCTGTCGGTGATCGACAGTGAGCAGAGTGAGATGGTCGTTCCTCGCATCTCGGAATATGCCAACACGCAGAACCGGGTGAACGCGGCCGACTTCTTCTCCAACCATCCATTCCACGTCCGCATGGCCGATTTTTCTCGCCGGATCTGGGCACCCGCCCAGCAGGGCGCCCAGCGGGAGACCAAATGGTTCTACGAGCGGGCGCGCGGCCAGTATGCAGATGCGCAGTCGAAGCTTACCATCGCCGAGCAGAAGCGCTTCCGGGCCGAATATCCCAAGACGCAGATGTTCACGAAGACGGACCTAGCCAAGTTCGAGAACGTCTTCGACGATCACCCCCGGTGGGTCAACCTCGGCAGTCAGAAGAACTTCGCCCGCTATGCGCTGCGGATCGGAAAGGAATGGGCGAAGTCCCCCGACGGCTTCAACGAGCTGTATTTCAAGCGCGCGATTGCCCGCGGCATCCTGTTCCGTGCGGTTGAGAAGCTGGTCTCGGCACAGCCCTGGTACAACGGTGGCTACCGGGCAAACATCGTGGCGTACACGCTCTCCATGCTCGGCGAGGTCACAAAGCGACGGAAGATGACCATCGATTACCAGCGGATCTGGGCCGCCCAGGCGGTTGACGATGTGTCGGCCCAGGCGCTCGCCATCATCGCGACGGCTGTGAACGAGGACATCATCCAGCCGCCGCAGGGCATCTCCAACATCTCCGAATGGTGCAAACGGGACGGATGCTGGACGCGGCTGCTCGACCGGGCCGACCACATCGCGGAGCTGCTGCCCGAAGAGTTCTGGACTAGCTTCGCCTCGGCCGAGGACAACCGGCACGAGACGAAGGCCGCGCGACAGACACAGAAGATCGACAACGGGATTGAGGTGCAGCGGCGGGTGTTCGAAGTGCCGCCGGCGCAGTGGTCAATGATCCTGCGTGAATGTGCCAGCCGCCGGCTGCTGACGCCGAAGGAGGTGGGCATCCTACAGATCGCAGCGCAGATGCCAGCCAAAATACCGACCGAGCGCCAAAGCGCGGTATTAATCGAGATTTTGAATAAGGCTCGGCAGGAAGGTGTCGTATAAGTACATATACCAAAGGGTGCTGAAATAGAAAGCGGGCACGAGAGGGGCGAGTATAGAAATATTGCGCTGGCTTTCGGGCCTTCGAGTGTGAGTCGGCGTGGGGTCGAAGTGCCGATCGGCATTATAAATGACTGATACCACACGTAGTCGAGGGCCGTTCCACATATGCGTCAGAGCCGGCTGTTGATCCCAGGAAAATATTATGAATCAGTCGCTTGGAATGCCGATCGGAGGTCGGATCCCTCGCCGAATAACATTCACGCAGATTTGCCCGACACACATCGTTTGCGCTGCTTGCATGATCGTACGGTGGCCCAAAAAGTGAGCCACCGAAAAGTTTTTTCTACAGGACCGGTTTGGTTACAGATTCGTGAGTCTCGAGCATCCCCTTCACTGCCGCGAGGAGTGTAGCGGCGTAGGCTCGCTCCTCGTGAGGAATATCGGGAATTGCCTCCAGCTTCTCGACCAGTGCCGCGACACGAGCCTGAAGCATGCGCTGCTCGCGAAAGCAGTCGGTCAGATCACTACGCGCGACCTCAAGGTCTTCGATCAGCTTCGCGTCGGCCGCGGACCGCCAGTCGCGAACCGATTGAGCGGCACGGCGGTGATTGTCGGCCTCGAACTCTCGCAGGCTGACCTTTCGTTCATACCCAGCCGGCGTTGCGCGAGTGCTGAGAAGTCTGAAAACGTTGTTCGGCACGGTTATGCCTGGCAGGAACCGGCCCTCGTGGTCGAGGTCGAACAACCCCAGGCTGACCAAGTCGCACATTTCGCCGGAGGAGAGCGCAATCGCCGACGTCACTCTGATCTCAAGTTCAATTCTGTATTTATGGGTGCTCGGGAAGTCGATTCTAGACATAATTATTTGCCTCATGATTTGGAGAATATTTGTGTAATGCGCAACAATCAAAAGTCAAAAGATATTTTAATACCGATGAAATTATATCTGTATTTTATAGCACAAAAAATGGCAGGCTGTAGTGTGCATGATTGCTTCTCTGCAGGATCGCCGGAGCCTGTTTGGCGCTGGACCACCCGCAGGCGCCTCCCGGTGGTGGAGAGCCGTCAATATCACGGAACACGTCAGAATTCGTTGCGACGGGGGATTGCCGAACCGGAGACAGGCGAGCACGATTCGATTCGCATGTGCAGCAGCCACCCGCCTCTTGATCAAACCCAAGTGTTAATCGGCGTAGGGTCACAACGCCCATCGTCATTATAAGTTGCTGATAAGACACGCCTCTGTGGGGTCAACACATGGCGCCCAGCCTCAGTCTGCCTGGATTTCTGCCAACTACGCGCCGTTGTTCATGCCCGAATGATCACGTCCGAAATAGGGTTTCATGGAGCTGACAGACAAATGAACGAATATGAAATTGCTGCAGGTGTGGCGGTGATAACGTGGTTTGAGTCTGAAGGGCCGCTGTCAAAAGAAATTCAAAGAACAGAGACGCTAACGCCGGAATTGTTACAACGATGGCTAAAATATTGGATGCTGGCACGTACTTGTCCGCGTGCTACCAGAGAAGAACTGCGCACATTTCTTGAATATTCGCGAAGTACAATTTGTAATTCTATTAATAACAGTGAGCCATTGCGAGTAGTAGAAACGCTTGCCGCTGAGGGTCGGATTTCTAACGGAACTCGGGGGCGACCTACGTCCCTTGTTTCGAAATTCGCGTTTTCATGTTGCCCAGCGATTTTTTTGCCATATGATCGCCGGGCGCGCACTGCTCTTCGTGAAATGAAATACAAGATCGATGATCATGATTATTATTCATACATGGAAGCATTTAAAGAGCAAATTAAAGTCACAACAAAAGCGATGGATGAACAAGACATATATTATCATAATTTTACCTATAACAACAAAACGATGTCAAAGAAGTTATTTTATCGACGAGTTGCGGATAAATTATTAATGCTTCGGGGGGGATTTTCGCGCGATAGGATGGTTCGTCGAATTCGCATTACCCCAAATTATAGGTATGAGGGATCTTGATGTGAGCCTCGAAGGTCCTCCGAGGCCGTTCCGTGTTATTCAGCGCGGGGTCCGAACGCCGATCGGCATCATAGGTAGCTGATTCAAGATATGTTCCCATGGTCAGTGTGCGGTGCCGGTTCACACCATTAGGTTTGGATCTGCGCGGCAACTCGACGCGGATTCGCACGTCGGGGTCGCGGATCGGTTCACCGGAGTGTGGCTTGGAGCAGCAAGTTAAGATGGTTGTGTGTCCCCGCAACCACCATTACCGAACTCGCGAACAAACCAGATACACCCGCGCCCACTCGCGCGGCTTTTGACGCTCTGGAACCGGGCTCCAGCGCCAGCCCGA
>JAKBAU010000073.1 GCA_021808875.1 Pseudomonadota bacterium
TGCAGCCAGCGTGTGACTATCACGGTGACCAGCATAGAAGAGCTCGAGCTGCGGCATGCCCAGCCCCGCCATGACGAGGCTGTAGGCAGCATAGCTACCGCAAATCACGATCAGCGCGTTGAAGAGCAAATGGGCACGCTGGCCCCGGGTACTGAAGATCACGGCAAGCGCGAATGCGAGCCCATAAGTCGTGAGCTTCATCGCCTCGGTGAGGGTACGCCAGGGCGCAATCGACACCGCGCCAGTCCAGTTGCCGAGCTGGCCTGCAGCATCGCGCCATACCCAGTTGGTGACAGGCAGCGGGAGAACCGGCAGGGCCTGGAGAAAGGACCAGAGCAGGCATAGGAGCCCGAGGAGCAGTGGCAATTTCAGGCGGAACCAGAGTTCCTGTACTGGGGTTAGCGAGGACAGGCCGGCACACCACAAAAGCCAGCTCGCCGCAATCAGAAAGCTGAGAAGTGCCCACGCCCATGGCCGGTTGCTGCCGAGGGGAAAAGGTGCCCAGGCCAGGGTGATCAGAAAAAGTAGGAAGCTTAGGTTTTGCAGCCACAGCCGGGCCCTGAAGGCGAGGCCGGGAGTAAATCGCTCAAGCGCAGCGGAGGCTGCCATCACTCGCCGTAATATTTGCTGTAACGATCGTAGCGTTGATAGCCGTAGCTATAATTGCGATAGCGGTCAATATCCGCACGGGTCAACGCCACGCCGGCCACATGAGCCTTAACCCCCGCAAGGATTTGCGCCGCCCCGACCACCGCCTCTCGCGGCGTCTTCTCCCAGCGTACGACAAACAGGACTGCGTCCATCAAGGGCGCGATCAGTTTGGTATCCATGACCGGCAACAAGGGTGCCGAATCGATCACCACCAGATCGAACTGCTGCTTGAATGCCTCGAGCAACCGTTCCAGGCGACGTGACCCAAGCACGTCATGGGGGTTGGATTTGATGGAAGTCGCCGGCAGCACAAGGACGCTCGACTTGGGATCCTTGCGGATGCATTGGGCAATGTCTGCCCCAAGCGCCACGACTTCAACCAGTCCCTGTTCGATGGGCCCAAAGCCAATGGCCTCCGCAAGGCTGGGATTACGCAGGTCAGCGTCGACCAGAAGCACGCGTTGGCCACCACGCGCGGCGCTGCGCGCGATGCTGAGGGCAACAGTCGATTTGCCTTCATCCGGAATGGATGAGGTCACAAGCAGGAGCTTGGGCTTGGTTGCGCCTTTACTCAGCGCCACCCCCATGTGCACACCCCGCACCGCTTCAGCAAAGGCTGACAAGGGCTTGTCAATCACCAGATCGGCAACGTTGGTTTTAGCTTTTGCTTTCGCGCTGCGCTTCAGCTCCGGCAGAATTCCAATAACTGGCACGCCCAGAGCACGCTCGACCTGCGCCGCACGACGAAAGCCGAAATCAAGACGCTCTGCGATGACAGCAAAACCGAGCCCAAGCACGATGCCGCCGATCATCGCCAGTTCCAGATCATGGCCCTTGGCCGGCGCACTGGGCGTTGTGGGCACTACTGCGCGGGAGATGATGCGCGCATCGGGGGTCTCCATGCTCTTGGTACCCTGGGTTTCTTTGAACTTGCTCAGAAACGCCTGATAGAGCTGATGCGCCGAATTCGCCCTCGCCTGGAGCGCCGAAAGCTTGACCATGGCCTGGCTTTGCGACTGGGTCTGGTGCTCGAGACTGTCCAGGCTTGACTGCAGGGAGTTGACCTGGGCCTGTGCGACGTCAACGTCATTGGCGACGGTTTCGACGACACGTTTGACCTCCTCGCGGATCTTCTGCTTGATGCTCTTGATCTGCGAATTGATGTCGATCATCTTCGGATGACGGGGGCCGTAGACGGTTGCCAGCTGCGCCCTTTCGCGCATGAGATTGGCTTCCTGCTCCCGCAGAGTCGAAATCATCCCGGACTGAAATACCTGTCCGATATCCTCGGCATGGCCACTGGCTTGCAGCTGCTTGACGCGCGAATATTTGGCCTGCGCCTCCGCCATCTGGGAGCGGGCGGTGATCAGCTGGGCGTTGATTTGGGCAAGCTGCTGGCCAATCACCGATCCCCCATTGGGGGTGTCGTTGATACCGTGCCTGGCCTTATAGGCCTCGACCGCCTCATCATCGCTCTCCATCTGCTGTGAGAGCTGCTGTAAGCGGCTGGAGAGCCATTTCGCGGTCTTGTTGGTGGCGGCAAACTTGGCCTCGAGCTGATCTTGCACATATTGCTCGGCGATGGCATTGGCGAGACGGGCCGCCATTTCAGGGATCGGCGAGGCTACGTTGATCTGCATCGCTGTCGAGCCGCCGACCTCATTCACGGTTTCCGAATCGAGCAGATGCTGGATCGCCGCCTCGCGCAGCTCGAGCTTCTGTTCGGCCGGTGTTAGCACCACTTTTTGCGGGTGAGAAAACCAGTGCAGCGGATTGATCGCCGCGCGGATCTGGCTGAACAGGCTGGGAGTGGCCGGCGGTTCCGCACTCGGACGATCGAGGTGCAGCTGTTTGACCACCCTGCCCATCAATTCGCGCGAATGGAGTATCTGAATCTGATTTTCAATCGACGTGGAGTCGGTGGGCAGGCCCGAGAGCACGGCATCGATGCCCATCATCTTGTTGTGCTGTCCCCCGAGCATCACGAAGGCTGAGGCGTCGTAGATCGGGGTCATACGAAACACCATCACCGCCGCAATGGCGACGACGGCCAGTGCCGTACCCAGTATCAGGCGATAGCGCATGCGGAAGAGCCGCAGCACCACCGAAAGATTGATCCCGCCATTCTCGGTGTCACCTCCCTCGACCCCCTGGTCGAGCGGTAGAACGGGCTGGCGGAGGAAGGACCGATCCATGTTCATCTCAACGCCACGCCAAGCTGACGGTGTTGCCCGTCAGCTTGCGCCTCCGCAGACATTGCGATTTGCTGATGGCAGGTCGGCACGTCAGCGGCTCCGCTAGAGATAAAAACTGATGCCGAGATGGGCGACATTATCGGTGAATGCCTGCAACGGATCATTTGAACCACGATCCTGGTAATCATAACCAAAATTCATGCTCATATCGTGGTTCATCAGGTAGCTGATATTGATACCCGCGGTCATATACCGGTCATCGAGAGGCGTACCGTTGAAGCGCGAGTCGGTGTAACCGAGATAACCATTCAGCATGATGTTCTGACGCATGCTGAAATCTGCAGCGAGACGTACCGACTGATCGTCTTCGGTCGACGCCTGACTAATGGTGGTACCATTGAGCTTGCGTGATGCGGTTAGATGAAACGTCCACAGGGGATCGAAGTAATAGTCGAGATTGGCGCCCCAATCGAGACCAGCAACATTGGGCAACGGCGCGTTGTAATCCTGCTTCAGATATCCGGCATAAAGGGTGCCCACGATCAGCTGGGTGACCTTGGCCTGGATACCAGCGTTTGCGGCATAGCCATGACTGTTACGATCGAAGCCGTTGCGGTCCTGGTGCAGCTGGTAGACATCCTGCGCGTCCGCGCCTTCCACATAGACCGAGTAACCAGGGGAAAACTGATAATAGACGCGCGTGTAGACGGTATATTCGGTGCGGTTGCGGTCGGTATTACTGAGCGGGGGAAGGTCGAAAAGGGGAGTATTGAAATAGTCATAGCGATCGAAGGTGCCACCGATCGCAAAACCGAGCGAATAAGGCCGGTAGCTGAACTCCGTGGCACCATGTGTGACGTGATAGAGGGTCGGAACGATGGCCGCGAAGGGCTGGTCCGGCGAGACGCGGGACTCATGGAGCACGTTGTAGCTGCCGGTTGCCTTCAGCGTGACGCCACGGGTGATATCAAGCAGTCCACTGAGGCCGGCATTCCAGTCATTATGACCCTCTGAATGGCGGCGGTAATATTGATAGCCACTAAAGCCGGCGAAAAAGTCGAGGGCATTTCGGGCCCATTCCGAATCGATGGCGACCTGCGGATTTTCGGAATAAAAAATGTCGCCAATCTGCCCGGTCGGTCGTCTGTACACGTTATCGTCGCCAGAGAGCGCCAGCTGGAGCGACGGAAACATGCGAAAGCCACCCATGGGCAGGCCCTTGACCGCATAGGGGCCGCTCGGCAACTGGGCCCCGGTATAGTGGCTGGCGGAAATTGCGCTCGAATAGCCGGAACCGATGGACGCACTGCCCATCATGTTCGGCTGCGTGGGGCCACCGTCGACCTGGGCCAAAGCTGGCCCGGCCGCGGTTACGGCCATCATCGCCGCCACTGCCATTAATGCGTAGTCCGTCCGCATCACTCAATCTCCCGCACCTTTGGGAAAGGTACGTCATAAAAATTAACCAAACCACGAGGGCCACCGGGCCCTAGCTGCAAGAAGGATTGTTACAGGGCGGCAAAGCCGCGTTACTGGTACCTACACTCGGGTTTCCGGTGATCGACTGGGTAGAGCCTTGGCCGCCGGCCGCGGTCGCCCCACTCTGGCTCCCGGCAGGCTGTGACGCCGGCAACGTGACCGTAGTGACGCTATTTACAGTGCCTCCTACGACCGCCGAAGGCGGTTGGACGCTTTTATCTGCCAGCTGCGTCGAACCGCCGCTGACAACCACCGCAGTGGCATAGCTCTGGGTCATGCCCGAGGGCGCCACATTAGCCACGGTGGTGCTGATCTCGATGGCTGCGCTTGGGTTGGACTGGGCCACTGTCGCCGCAGCAGCACCGAGGCCCGAGCCCACTTCTGTGGTCGGCAAATTCTGTTGCGCGCTTGCCGCAATGACGGTCTGGACCGCCATGGCCGGCGGCGCCCCGCCAGCAACCGCTCCGCTCGTGACCTGCGCCACGGCGATGGGAACCGCCACTCCCGAAGTCACCGCCGCCGAAAGCACGGCCGGCACAGCGATGGTCAACGGCACGAGGCTGGCGGCGGCCTCCACCACCGTCGACAATGATAAATTACCCGAACTCGCCAATGTTGCCGCGACCACCGCGGCAATTGCCTCGGTGATCGCCTGGATCCGGGCCTGCCCCTTGAGGGCTGGACTTATGTTCTTGAGCGCTTCAGTGAGTTGCTGCTTTGCGGCGGCCAATTGGGACGCCTTCAGCACACTGCCATCGGCCCGGGCAAATTTGGTAAACGGACTAGGGGACAGGGCGACAAAGGCCACCGCCAGCGTGATGGCGCCCAAGCTCACCCTGATTTTGCGCTGTCTTGCCCGCATCATGGCAAGCCCCTTTTCGTTCTGGTTCGGCCCCTGCCGACAATGGGCGACAACGGATATTGTCACCCGAAATGCCAATAATAGCACAATTCGCCCTGCGATAGTCCACTGCTTCAAATTTAGCTAGTGGGCCGCCCGGGATGGAACCCATCTACGCCCTTATGTCGCGACTGGATCATCGATCAGGCTGCAGAGTTCGGCCTTAAACGCCGAAAAACAGGGCTTCTCAGGAAGGGATGATGGTGCCGGACAATCTGTCTGCAAAGGTTCCGGACAATCTGTCTGCAAAGGTTAATGTCGCACACGAAAGATGACAAAACAGTCATTCTGGCAACAATAACATAATTACAACGTGGGGCCCACCACGTCAGAAGAACCGCTCGGGAACCCGAATGATGTCACCCGGTTCCACCTTAGTCTTCTCGCTCGCAGGCATTTCTACCTCTTTGTCGGACCCCGCCCGCCGCACGTAAACATCGGATTCGTCAGCCCGGAAGGTATAGCCACCAGCCAGCGCAACCGCCGTAATGACACTCATTCCCATCACATAGGGGTACTGCCCCGGCGCCTTGACCTCTCCCAGGATATAAAATGGCCGGTTGCTGGTGACCTCGATGCTGACGCTGGGGTTGACGAGAAAGCCCTTGGACAGCGCTGCGGTGAGGGTGCGCTGCAGCTGCGGCACAGTTTTGCCGGCCGCCTTGACCTGGCCAATCAGCGGAAACTGGATGTTCCCGCTGCCGTCGACGAGGTAATTGCCGTCGAGGTCGTGCTGGCCGAAAATATTGATGTGGAGCTTGTCGCCGGTGCCCAGAACATAGGCAGCCTCAGCATCGGGCGGAGCCTTATTGGCCTTGGTCTTGTTGCCAGCGTTTGCCGCGTCGCTAACCGCATCTGTTGCAGCCACTGGCGCCGCACCTGCTGTCCCAGCAGAGGCATCAGCGAACTGATTGAGATCTGAGCGCGCGGCACAGGGAGAGAGTTTCGAGGATGCCATCGCCGCGCCTGTGGCGAAGTGCACAGCCTGCCCGGGCGGCGGCACCGCGGCCAGCGCCATGCCGCCGGCTGCCATCAGCCCCGCCACAACAATGAGCCCAAACTGGGCTTTCGTCAGTACACGCCAGAGACGCATCAAAGCTTCCTGTTACGCCTTCCGTGTCATGCCGATGCTACACGCTCGTACGCACGAAACCAGTTTCATGTTGTTTAGCTGCACAACCGGAACTAGTGCACGCTCATAAAGCGGCACTTATCTCCATCCAATACGGCAGCGGTAAGGCAGCCGGTGGCATAGGCGCCGGTATCAACCCCAATCCGATTGGACCGCACGACCGGCTGCGGTGTGGGAGAATGACCATGCACGACAACCGCGCCAAAATCTTGCCGGGAATTTAGAAAGTCATCGCGGATCCACATCAGATCCTCTGGCGACTGCTCTTCGAGCGCGACCCCGGGGCGCACCCCCGCATGGGTAAAATAGTAGCCGCCGATGCGCAAACTGCCCGCCAGGCCTTCCAGAAACTGGCGATGCGCAGCCGGCAGGACTGCGGCCAAATCATTGCGTGCCCTCTCGAAATCCTCGATCTGGTCAAACAAAGGCGGAACCACCCCATAGCTCACGAGTGTGTCGCGCCCACCAAATTCCCGCCACACCCCGTAGACCGCCGGATCAACCAGGAAATCGAGCAGGGTTTGATCATGGTTGCCACGCACGGCGGTGGCTTCAAAGCCCGCGGGCGGGCTCAGAAGCCGCTCGATGACCCCCTTGGAATCAGGACCACGATCCACATAGTCGCCGAGGAAAACGAGAAACCGCCGGGAAATTCCTTCCGCTGGATCTGCCGCAATACGGGCCAAAAGTGCATCAAGTTGACGCGAGCAACCGTGAATATCCCCGACCGCATAGACACGCTCACCGGCACGCAGCCGGTGGCGGCGGAAAGGGCTCTCTTTCCGGCCGGCAAACCAGCCGGAAATCAGACCGCGCAGACCCTGACGCTGGACGCTATCGATGTGCTCGTGTCCCGACAAATCTCCACCTTCTTATGCCCCCAACTGCCCCAGACAACGCCAACTCCCTCATTGCGGTGTCCATAGCCAGGCGCCGCAACAGACACGCGGTCCCCGTCGCAGGCGGACCAGGGCCCTGTCACCAAGCTCGCCCATTCTCGTCCCATAAAGGGGGGCTCTATAATCCTCTTGCGACGGGGACTAAAGGGCAAAGCTGTCCCGCGCCATCACATCACTCACTCTTTTACCCTGGCACCGGCGTGATCAGTAACGCAGAGGTCCTCTTGCGCCCACTGGTCCAGCACCGCCGCAAAGCCTTGGTCATCGCCGATGTCGATGCGCGCATACAAGCTGGCCTGCTGTGCGCACAGCAGATGAACATCCGAGTCCTTCGGACCCACAAACAGCACCGGCCGGCGCGAGGCGATGCAGGCATAAACCTTTGAAGGCAATACATAACCGGCAAAGGCCGGGCGCAAGGAAATCAGATGCGCATCGGCGCAGGCCAGCACATGGGGTAGCATTTCGAGCGGACAGGGGTCGGTGCGGGCATAAGCCAATCCTTCGGCCTTAAGACGCGCCTCCAGCCGATCCGCATTGGCCCCGGTCGCATTCAGCCACAGCACGAAGCGACCAGAGCCCTTGCGGTGATGACGACGGTAGCCCTCAAACACCGTCTCCACCTCATGGGCGACGCCGTAATTGCCGGAATAAAGCAGGACCCGACGGCCGCGCAGTGCCGCAGGCATGTCCGCCGGCGTCTCGTCCCCACTGACCACCACCGGCGAAGGATCGCGCTTGAGCGTAATCCTCTGCGCCGAAATGCCCCCGCGTAGCAGCAGTGTACGCTGGTCTTCTCCCAGGACCTCAAAGCGGTCGACGCGCCGGCGCAACCACCAGGTCAGTCGTGTCAGAAGCGCGAGCAGAAGCGAGCGGCGCTCGCGGGCGACCAGGATGACCTCTGGATAGAAATCCGTGATGCGGTAGCACAGACGCATGCCGCTGAACCATTTAGCTGGAACGGCAAACCACAACATGAAGGGCGGGGATCCCGTCACAAGCAGCTCCGAGGCCGCCGTCCTTGGTGTGCGCAAGGCTTCGCGCATCAGCCGCCAATTTGCGCCCATGGCCCACAAGAGCCGTCCGAGCCAATTGGCGCGATTCACTGGCGGGAACTTAAGTCGGCGGACTTCTAGTCGCCCACCACTGGCAAAACTCTCTGTGGCAGTGTGGCCTTGTCCACGCGAAAGGCCAATCAGGCACACTGCTTCTCCGCGCTCAGCGCGTTCGCGGGCAAACAGCATGGCGTATTGGCCAACTGCCCCGAATTCGGGCGGCAGCCAATCAACCACATAGACGAGATTGAAAGCGTTCTGCGTCATGCCGAGAGATGATTGGCAAAGGCGCGCCGGCGCACCTCAGCCTCGATCCAGGCATAGGTTTTTTCAAGACCTGCCCTGAGCGTCTGGCTCGGCGCCCAGCCAAGCTTTTCCTTGATCAGGCGGTTGTCAGAATTACGCCCGCGCACGCCAAGTGGTCCCGGTACATGTTCGATCGAAAGTTTCTTGCCAGCAATATCCATCACCATCGCGGCCAGCTGATTGATCGTAACCATTTCCTCGGAGCCAATATTGAAAGGGCCCTCGAGCTCGGAGCGGGCAAGCCGCAGAGAGCCCTCAAGACATTCATCAATGTAAAGAAAAGAGCGTGTCTGCAGCCCATCACCCCAGATCTCGATACTGCCACCCGAAGAAGCTTGGGCGATCTTGCGGCAGATCGCGGCGGGTGACTTTTCGCGACCGCCATCATAGGTGCCTTCCGGTCCAAAAATATTGTGATAGCGGGCGACGCGACATTGCATGGCGTAATTGCGGTTATAGGCGAGATACATGCGCTCGCTGAAAAGCTTTTCCCAGCCATACTCGCTGTCAGGCGCGGCAGGATAGGCACTGCCCTCGGCACAGTTGGGATTATCCGGATCTTCCTGATTATAGGCCGGATAGATGCACGCAGAGGACGAGTAGAAGACACGCTTGATCCCAGCAAGACGACAGGCCTCAACCATGTTGAGGTTGATGGTCGCCGAATTATGCATGACCTCGGCGTCATGCTCGCCAGTGAAAATATAGCCGGCCCCCCCCATGTCGGCGGCCAGCTGGTAGACTTCATCAAACCTACGGTCGACGACCGCGGCGACCACGCGCTGATCGCGCAGATCGCCAATGACAAAGTCGTCGGCCCAGCTTTCCGAGAAATCGGGATATTTCAGATCGGCGCCCCGTACCCAGAAGCCTTCCTGCTTGAGACGCCGAACAAGATGGCTGCCGATGAAGCCCCCGGCGCCGCAGACCAGTGCCTGTCGCATATTCTACCCTTTCTTCGCAGTCCTCATGGCGAAACCCATCGCCTTCAACACTTTCAGCAACCGGTACACGCCTGCCCTATGAACACCGGTCAAAATATGAACCTTCCCTCCGACAGCTCTGGCCTGACCCAAACTTACGCCACGACCCAATGCCCGGATCATCGCCGTGCCATCACATCATGTGGAAGCCGACCATCACCACCGTCTGCGACACAGATCCACGGCATCTCGGTACCGGCAAGATTGGGCAAGCAGCCTGGATGCCATCCCTCTGACTACAGAATGCGCGCCGTCGGTCGCTTCGCGCTTTTCAGGCCTCAGACTGTCTTTCGATCATGACATCTCCCAGGACCAGAACATCCATCCGTGTCCTAAGGAAGCACTCCAGTGCCTCTTCAGGACGGCACACCACCGGTTCGTTTTCATTGAACGAGGTGTTGAGCACCATGGGGACACCACTTAGGGCAAAGAACTCCTCAATCAGCCGATGATAGCGCGGATTTGTCGCCGCGCTGACAGTCTGCAGCCGTCCGGAACCGTCGACATGGGTGACCGCCGGAATGCGCGGCCGCTTGTCTTCGCGAATCTGGAACACCTGCATCATGAACGGCACCGCATCATCTTCTTCGAACCAGTTGGTCACTTCATGCTCCAACACTGAAGGCGCAAAGGGACGAAACGATTCGCGGCGTTTGATTTTGGCATTCAGGATGTCCTTCATGTCCGCGCGCCGCGGGTCACATACGATGGAGCGATTGCCGAGCGCCCGCGGGCCCCACTCCATGCGCCCCTGAAACCAGCCGACAACCTTGCCGTCGGCGATGTGCCGGGCGGTACGCTGACAGAGCTCGGCCTCCTCCGCGATGGTGGTCGTCCGGCACAAGCTGGCATCGAGCTGGGCCCTGCGCGCAGCCACGAGTTGGGCAATCTCGGCCGCGTCAAAATGGGGCCCCCAATAGGCGTGGTCCATTCGAAAGCTGCGTTTGCCACCTTGTCTCTGCCACACGGCAAAGGCCGCACCGATCGCTCCGCCAGCATCGCCGGCGGCGGACTGGACATAGACCCGACGAAACCGCGTCTGCCGGCGTACTTTGCCATTGGCTACCGAATTGGCGGCACAGCCACCGGCGAGGGCAAGGTCAGTGGCACCGGTCCGGCGCTGCACGGCGTCTATGAGGTTGAAGAAGGCTTCCTCATACATCGCCTGCACCGATCGGGCGAGATCGAAATGTCTTTGTTCGAGCGCCTCATCCGGCCGTCGCCGCGGGCCAAGAAGTGCTTCCAACGCAGGCGAAAAATTTTCTCCGACATCCGGCGAGCCGCTCATCCAATGAAACGGAACCTCCTCGATGTGATGACGGAAGTAGCGCAGATTGAGCGTAAAGCTGCCATCGCTCTTCAACTCTACGATCTGGCGCAGCTGCGCGAGCAGTGAGGGCGCCCCATAAGGAGCCAGTCCCATCACCTTGTACTCGTCGCCATAATGGGGGAACCCGAGATACTGGGTGAACGCCTGGTAGAAGACGCCGAGGGAGTGGGGAAAGAACACCTGGCCATCGACGCGCAAACTGTCCCTTTGACCATGCCCCCAGGCCGCACTGGCGAAATCCCCAAAACCATCGACCGACACCACGGCGGCGTCTTCGAACGCGGACACATAATAGGCCGAGTAAAGATGGCAGAGATGATGTTCCACCTGGTGAATCTGGCCAGCAAACGCCTGCCCGGGAAATTCCTGCCGCAAAAGCACGTCGATGCCGCTGCGTTCGGCACGAAAGCGCAGTTTCTGGCGGATCAGCGCGGGGCTTGGCCGGCGCCCGACCATGAAAAGCACTTTGCGCCAAAGATGTGCGGAATTGTTCTGGTTGATCGCCAAATGATCGACGTCGCCTAGCGCGACGCCTGCCTCCTTCAGGCAATAGGCAATCGCCTGCGCGGGAAAACCCGCCCAGTGCTTCAGGCGGCGAAAGCGTTCTTCTTCGGCAGCTGCGATCAGCACACCGTCACGGACGATACAGGCCGCAGAATCACCATGAAAGGCATTCAGTCCCAATATGATCATTGTGGTTCTTCCGAAGAGTTCGGATGCCGTTCTTGCGGGGCTGCGAGCCCGGATGCCCCGGGGCCCTCTGTCCCAGCCACGGGGGCAAGACGACGCTCGAGCAGCGCCAGGGCGATGGCAATCTCGGCAAACAGACGTTCAAGTCCATAGCGCCAGCCTGCAATACCATCGAGAATGCAGCCTTTGCGCAGCAGGACATAGGGCAAGATCACCAAGGGCGCGACAACACAGCTGCGCCTGATCCGGTCATTCCATGACAGTTGTGCCCGTGGCGTCGTCATCAGATAGTCCGCTTCACGGTGGGCGTATTGGATCTGCGAGCCCATCCAGCGGTCAAGCGGCTTGCGATCGTCGTGATAGATGACGCCTTTCAGAGACCCGAGCGCGCCCGGTACAACAACCTTGTGACCGTGGCCGCAGTTGACATAATGCGCTCCTTCGCGGCGATAGAGCACCGTGCGTGGCGGATAAAGCGTGCCTCTTAACCTGCGCCCGTGGATGCAATAGATGAAACTTGCCTGAAAGCCGCGGGCCTGGACGTCTCGCAGCTCTTCAAGTTCGTGGACGAGCTCATCGGAGAGCACGTAGTCGGCATCGAGCGACAGGACCCAGCCGCTACGAATTTGTCCCAGCCCGAAATTGCACTGGCCAGCAAAGCTGTCGAAGGAGCGCTGGAACACCTCGACCTGCTTGAAGCCCGCCGCGATCTTCAGAGTGTCATCGCCACTGCCGCTGTCGATCAGCACGATGCGTCTGGCCCAGGTCAGCTGGGAGAGCGTTCGTGCGAGGTTCGGCGCTTCGTTGAAGGTGAGAATCATCACCGTCAGATCAGTGCTGATGGGGGAGGCGGATGCCGCCGATGCCGAAAGCGTCGTCATGAGCAAAGTCCGCGTGGGCCCCTCTTAGTCGATCCGTACACAGTCGGGTCGCTCGGGACCCTGTGCAAGCCAGTCATAGACCTCTGCCATACTCTGTGCGATCGCGGGCCAGGAAAAG
>JAKBAU010000074.1 GCA_021808875.1 Pseudomonadota bacterium
GCCGCACTTCGTGCAGCGCACCGTGCGGCCCCCCGGGGGCATGGCCGCATCCTTGAGCGTGTAGCGCGTTGCGCAGTTGGGACAGGAGAGGATCATCGTGCAGCCACTTAGTCATGTCCCCAGGCGCCCTGCAAGACTGTTGAGTAGTGGTAGGGCCGCCTTGCCTGGCGGCCACAGACAGATATGGTCCGCCCATGGTTCGATTTGAAAATGTGGGCATGCGCTACGGTCCAGGACCGGAAATTCTGCGCGATGTCAGCTTCGTCCTCGAAGCTGGTTCCTTCACATTTCTGACCGGACCTTCGGGCGCCGGCAAGACGACATTGCTGAAGCTCTTGTATCTGGCCGAGCCGCCGTCGCGTGGATTGATCACGCTGTTTGGCAAGGACCTGGCAACCGCATCGCGCCGTCTGTTTCCGGCACTGCGCCGTCGCATCGGCGTTGTGTTCCAGGATTTTCGCTTGCTCGACCATCTTTCTGCCTTCGACAACGTTGCTCTGCCATTACGTCTTTCAGGCGTGCGTATTGAGGATTTCCGTCAGGATGTGGAAGAGATCCTAACCTGGGTCGGTCTGGGCTCGCGGATGCAGGCCCGCCCTTCCACCCTGTCCGGCGGCGAGCAGCAGCGCGTGGCCATTGCCCGCGCTGTGGTGGCCCGTCCCGATCTGTTGATCGCCGACGAGCCGACCGGCAATGTAGATTCGGACATGGGGCAGCGTCTTTTGCGTCTGTTTTTTGAACTCAATCGCCTGGGGACTACGGTGCTCATTGCCACGCATGATCGCGGCCTCATCGCCACCGGCCGGTCTCAGGAGATGCGGCTGGTCGATGGCCGTCTGGTCACGATGCCGACGGTGCGGCCATGAGACTTGTATTGAGAGCTCAGCGTAAATCGGTACTGCCGCGCGAAGCCGGTGCAGCACCGCTCGATATCGTGATCGCCATCATGGCGTTTTTGGCAGCGCTGTCTCTGTGTGCGGTTCTCATCGCCCAACGCACTGCACAGGACTGGCGTCGCGGCCTTGCGGGCAAGCTTACGGTTCAGGTTCTGCCACCGGCGCAAGGACCAACCCAACCGGCACTGGCGCGCGAAACCCGGGCGGCGGTGAGGGTTCTTGAGACCACCCCCGGCATCTTCAGCGCTCATGAACTGAGCGAGGCAAAGACCGAACGCCTCGTCGAGCCCTGGCTTGGCAAAGGTGCGCTGGTTGCCGATCTTCCGCTTCCCCGATTGGTCGATGCGAGCGTCGTGCCCGGCATGCGTGTCGATCTTGCGGCATTGCGCCGTCGCCTCAAGAAGGTGGCACCGGACGGCTATGTCGATGATCACCGACACTGGCTGGCCCGACTCTCGCGCCTCGCCGACACCATCATGTGGTCGGCCTATGGCGTCCTTGGCCTCATTGCGATTGCAACCACGGCGACGGCGGCCTTCGCCACCCGCGCCGGGCTCGCGGCGCATCACGACATCGTCGAGCTCCTGCATCAGATGGGGGCCCATGGCAGCTTCATTGCCAGTGCCTTCGACCGCCACTATCTGCGCACAGCATTCAGCGCGAGCCTGGTGGGCGCCTTGCTGGCGGCGATCCTGTTCATCGCGGCGGGCGGGCTCGAATATGTGGGATTGAAACCGATGGCCTATCTGCCGCCGCTCGCTCTTGGCATGGGACAATTGGCATGGCTTGCGCTCATACCGCTTGCCGGTGGCGCAATCGCTTGGGCAACAGCCCGTCTTTCGGTGTTTGCGGCCTTACGCAACATCTACTGACAGCGACGGGCAAGACGGGGGTAAAGGCAGCTGATGGGCGTAAGGACGAAGGGACGCAATCCAGGAAAGTGTGATCGTGGCTGACTGGCGCCGTCGTCGGCGAAGGTGGCGCATTGTTGCCGCAACAGTTGCGGTGTTGGCGCTGGCCTATGTTTCCGGTTTTGTGGTTTTTGCGCAGACGCTGCCACGCCATGCGCATGTCACCGGCCATCCCGATGCGATTGTGGTGCTGACCGGCGGAGGTTCGCGTCTGGATACCGCCGAGGACCTGTTGGACAGAGGTGTAGGACAGCGCCTGCTGATTACGGGCGTCAATCGGACCACGACGCGTGGTGAAGTAAAGGTTCTGGTCCATGGTGGACCACGTTTTCATTGCTGTGTCGATCTTGGTCGCGATGCGACAAGCACTTTTGGCAACGCATTGGAAGCCGCGGCATGGAGCCGTCATCATGGCTTTCGTGAATTGCTCGTGGTCACGGCAAATTATCACATGCCACGCAGCCTCAACGAGTTTCACGCAGCGATGCCCCAGATCCGGCTCGATCCCTATCCCGTCGATCCCGTCGGCGTTGACCTGAGGAATTGGTGGCTGCATCCACGCACCATTCGCGTGTTGCAGGCCGAATACGCCAAATATCTCGCCAGCCTCGTCCTCACGCGCATCATGAGCCAGCGGATCCGTCTGCTCCTGGACCGCAATTTCATCCAGATCGATAGCACCGCTCCGCCGACTTGGCCGGTAGCGCGACGCCAAAGCTAACGGAACCCTCTGATCATGATCACGCTGCGTTCGACCCTGTTTTTGCTCTGGTTCATTTTCATCTCGCTGATCATCCACCTGGCAGCTTTGCCGGCGTTCTTTCTGCCACGGCGCGCCAGCCTGAGGGCAGGCAAGATCTGGTGCCGGGCGGTGCTCTTTGGCCTGCGCCATTTTGCCGGCATGCGCGTTGAGGTGCGCGGAGCCCTGCCGGGAAATGGCGCGCTCATCGCCTCCAAGCACATGAGCATGCTCGACACCATCGCCCTTTATGCGACGCTTGATCAGCCCCACTTTGTCTATCGGCGCAGTCTGGAACGCATTCCCTTCTTCGGCTGGTATTTACGAAAATCCGGGATGGTTGCGATCGATCGCGATGGCGGGGCCACCAGCCTGCGCCAGATGGCCGCTGCGGTGCGCGCCCTCACCGGTCGTGGTCACACGGTCATCATTTTTCCGGAAGGAACGCGCAAGGGCCCCGGCGCACCTGCCGACTACAAGCCAGGTGTGGCCGGGCTTTATGGGCAGGTAAACCAGCCACTGGTACCGGTTGCGCTCAATACCGGGCTGTTCTGGACAGGACCCATGGGACTGATCAAGCGCAAGGGCACGGTCATTGTCGAATTCCTGGAGCCCATTGCCCCCGGCATGAAACGACGGCCGTTCATGGAGCTTTTGCAGGAGCGTATCGAGACCGCCACCGCCGCCCTGGTGGCAGAGGGTCGGAAGGAGCTGGGGCAATGACGCTTGTCTTTGGAACAAAAAGCGAACATCATCAAAGAGGAACGCGCGATAAATTTGTCTTTGGTCTAAGAGCGTATGCCGTATCTGTGCCGGGCCGATGATGAGCGATCTGACAAACCGCATCTGGGACATGAAGTACCGCCTCAAGGCCGCTGATGGCACGCCCGTCGACGCGACCCCAGCGCAGAGCCTGGCGCGTGTGGCTTGGGCAGCCGCCCAGGCCGAGCCGCCCGCTCGGCGCGCGCACTGGGCGAGCCGTTTTGCCGAGGCCCTCGCCAACCATCGCTTCCTGCCCGCCGGCCGCATCCTCGCTGGTGCCGGAACCGGGCGCCAGGTGACGTTGTTCAACTGCTTCGTGATGGGACGCATCGACGACGACATGGGCGCGATCTTCAGCCATCTGCGCGAGGCCGCGCTAACCATGCAGCAAGGTGGCGGGATCGGCTATGATTTTTCGACGCTAAGACCCAAGGGTGCGCCCGTGCGCGGCGTCGGGGCCGATGCCTCTGGTCCGGTGTCGTTCATGGAGGTGTGGGACGCGATGTGCCGCACCATCATGAGTGCCGGGTCACGACGCGGAGCGATGATGGCGACCCTCGCCTGCAATCACCCGGACATCGAGGATTTCATCGCGGCCAAGCGTGAGCCAGGCCGGCTTGCGATGTTCAATCTTTCGGTTTTGGTCAGCGATGCCTTTCTTGAGGCGGTCAAAGCTGATCGGGAGTGGCCTCTCGAATTCGCCGGACGCGTCTACAAAACCCTGCGCGCACGCGAGCTTTGGGACCGCATCATGCGCGCCACCTATGACTATGCCGAGCCCGGCGTGATCTTCATCGATCGCATCAATGCGCTGAACAATCTCGCCTATTGCGAGAGCATCCATGCCACCAATCCCTGTCTGACGGCCGACAGTTGGATTCATACGAGCGATGGTCCACGCCAAATTGGTGAACTGTCGGGTGTGCCGTTCAAGGCTGTTGCCAACGGTGCGGTATGGCCCTGCGATGGGCGTGGCTTTTTTTCCCGCGGTACAAAGCCGGTCTATCGCCTGACGACGCGCGAAGGCTATCAGCTGCGCCTTACCGCCGATCACCGCCTGCGCAAGGTGACTGCGCGCAATCCCTGGTCCGTCAGCTGGCAGTGGCAGGCGGCGGGATCACTCAGCCCAGGCGATGAAATCCTGCTGCAGGACCACCGGAACTGCCCGCAGTGGGGCGACGGGGACGAAGAAGACCATGCCGAAGGCTATCTCATTGGTCTGTTGCATGGCGATGGCGATTGCGCCGCCGACTCCTTGGGTCTCAGCGTCTGCGCGCAGCGTCAAAGAATGCCGGCTACAACTTCAATCCCAGCCGTTCCGCAACTGCTGCTGGCCGCGCAAGCCGCCGCGCGCACGCTTGACGGGGGCATTGGCAGCCACGCGTTGCGCTTCGATGCCCAACGCGGGCGATGGCATCTTGGCATTGCTGGTTTCGAGGAGTTTGCCCGCAA
Source organism: Pseudomonadota bacterium (assembly GCA_021808875.1). Next base: position 4,761 of record JAKBAU010000074.1, read on the forward strand.
GCATGATTTGATGCTTCCCACGCGCACCATCTCTGCGGCACTGGAGCGCCGCTCGCAGCGCTTCTATTGCGGATTTCTGCGTGGCCTGTTCGATGCCTCCGCGCATTTGGAAACTGCTCTGCGGCAAGGCCCGCGCCTCAGTCTTTGGGATGAGACGCCAGAGAAGCTGCGCGCGGTACAGCGCATGCTGCTGCGTCTGGGAGTGGTGGCGTCGCTGTCATCGCGGCGTGACGGCATCAGGCGGATGCCTGCCGCGTTTGGATACGAGCTTGCACTCACCGGCGCCAATCTGGCGAGATTTGCTGCCAGCATCGGCCTCAGTGCGCGCGACAGCGCGCTGAAACTGAAGGCCGCGCTGGCACAGCCTGCGGTTTCGCTCTCCGTTGAGCCTTTCACTGCGACCGTTGCGCAGCTGGAAGCGCAAGGCGAAGAAGCCGTGTTTGATGCGGCGATACCGGGGCTCAACGCCTTCGATGCCAATGGCTTCTGGGCGCATAATTGCGGCGAACAACCGCTGCCGGCCTATGGGGCCTGTCTTTTGGGCTCGATCAATCTGGCGCAGCTGGTCAGCAATCCGTTCAGCGATGATGCGCGCCTCGATGTAGCGGAGCTGGCGGCGTTGACCCGCACGGCGGTGCGTTTCCTCGACAATGTGATCGATATCTCGCGTTTTCCCTTGCCGGCGCAACAGGCAGAAGCTGCTGCCAAACGCCGTATTGGCCTTGGCATTACCGGTCTTGCCGATGCGCTGATCTTTTGTCGGCTGACTTATGGCGAGGACGAGAGCCTTACGCAAATCGCGCACTGGCTTCAGGTCATGCGCGATGCCGCCTATGATGCCTCGGCCGAGCTTGCTGCCGAAAAGGGAGCATTTGCACTATTTGATCGCGAGGCCATGCTGAGCCGACCCACTATCGCTGCACTGCCCGAGGCCATCCGCGACAAGATTGCCCGCCGTGGATTGCGCAATGGCCTTCTGACCTCGATCGCACCCACCGGCACTATTTCGCTGTTCGCCGGCAACGTCTCCAGTGGTATCGAGCCGGTCTTTGCCTATTCCTATACCCGCAAAGTTCTTTTGGCCGACGGCACTCGCAGCGAGGAGGTGGTCAGCGATTACGCCTACCGTCTTTTCCGCTCCCGCTTTGGCGAGGATGCGGTTCTTCCGGATTATTTCGTCAATGCGCAAAATCTGGCACCTGAAGCCCATCTGCAGGTGCAGGCGGTAGCCCAGAGATACATCGACTCTTCCATTTCCAAAACCATCAACGTCCCTGAGAACATCGATTTTGCTGCGTTCAAGGACATTTATCTGCGCGCCTATGCGCTTGGCTGCAAGGGCTGTACCACCTATCGGCCCAATGCGGTGACCGGCTCGGTGCTGAGTGTCTCGTCACCGCCGGTCAGCACCGATGTTGCGGGCACACTTTTGCCGTCCGTGCTTGCCACGCGGGAGGACGCCCAGGGCGCGGTTGTCTACATGACAAGACCGCTTGACCGCCCCGAACTCCTGGCGGGGCAGACCTACAAGATCCGTTGGCAGGATTCGGATCATGCCTTCTACATCACCATCAACGATATCCTTCAGGATCATCGTCGCCGCCCGTTCGAGATTTTCATCAATTCGAAGAACATGGAGGCCTATGCCTGGACCTTGGCATTGACGCGGATGATCTCGGCAGTATTTCGCAGGGGTGGCGACGTCAGTTTTGTGGTTGATGAGCTGAAGGCGGTGTTTGATCCACGCGGTGGCCAGTGGAGCCAGGGCCGTTATGTGCCCTCGCTGTTGGCTGCAATCGGCGATGTGATTGAACGCCATCTGGTCGATATCGGTTTTATGGCGGCCCGCCGGCATGCCGACGATGCGGTTGATGCCACCGCCGTGGCCATCGCGGCCGAAGGCGCACCGGCGCGGTTTTGCCCGCGCTGCTCAAGTCCGGGCTTCATCCGGCTCGAAGGTTGCGACAGCTGCCTGGCCTGCGGATATTCGCGGTGTGGCTAAGCGGGCGCAGCGTATTTGCGGATGTGTCGCCGTCGTTCTCGGGCTGAAGCCTGGGGGGGCTGGGGGAGCCGACACTCCCCTCAAGTCCGCACGTGATCGTGGAGCAGGTGAGCCCGTTTCAATGCGTTGGAGCGGCAAGCAGAAGCGCGGTTGCGTCGCGCGAAACTGCACCGGGCCGATTTCGGGCAGGCACAGGGGAGGACGATCCGGCATTGCGCGGCTTGACCGAGGCGGAAGATTGTTGGCACTTCACGGCGACCGTCCTATGGTCGGGGCAGGGTGAAGTTGCACCCAAATGGTGCCCACCGTCCTTGTCGGTCCCTTCAGAAGGGCGACGTGAGCCGGCAAGACTTACACCTTGATGTCGTCCAGCGATGTCGTCCAGCATGCCTGCGTCCACGAGCAAAAGACCGGCCAGATCTAGAAATGCGCTATTCCCATCGGTTTTTCCTTTACGCGCCCGTTGCTGCACTCCTGCTGCTTGGGCTCGCCGCATCGCTCCATTGGCTTACGGCCTATCAGCGCTTCACCACTGCGCTGGCACGGCTGAACGGCCATGAGGTACTTCCTGGTGTCCGCCTGTCGTATACTGCGGCAGAAACTGGCGGCTTTCCGTTTCGTCTGGACGCAGTGCTCAAGGATGTGCGTGTTCAGGTGCAAACCAGCCATGGCCCAGTGAGCTGGACGAGCCGGCATTTTGCGCTGCATAGCCTCGACTATGGGGACATGCACATCCTCATGGAGGCGGCCGGGCTCCAGCGTCTCAGCTGGTATGACCCTCGTGGAACACGCCATCAGCTTGGTTTTACCCCAGGACTATTGCGGGCGAGCGTGCTCGGGGATCACGGCGTGGTGCGGCGCATCGACATCGAACTTTATGATGCCCGCACGCGTCTGTTTCGCGTGCTGCATGCCGAATTTCATCTGCGCAAGGATCCCCACCGCAACGCGCTCGATCTTGTGGTTATGGCGGACCGGCTGAGGATTGACACCAAGAGTGGAGCCACACCCGCCGATCACATCACCAAGCTGCGTCTTGCGGGACGGGTCACACCGGCTAGCAGCTGGCACGGCCTATTGGCGGGGCAGGCGGGCTGGAGCCAGGCCACAGCCGCCTTCCGGGCGGCGTCCGGTCACCTTGATCTTGCCCATCTCAGTCTGGCGTGGCGCTCGGCCGAGGCGAAGGGCAATGGAGTGCTTAGCTTGGACGGTGCCGCACGACCTCAAGGTATCCTGGAGCTCTCGGTTGATGGCGAGCCGGTCGCTCACGGCAGCTCCAAGGGGCTGCTTTCCGCAGTGCTGGCCGCAGCCTCAAGGGCCCATCCAGGAGTTCGCATTGCTTTCAAGGACGGGGTTTCCTATCTCAACACCAGCCCGGTCGGTCTGGTCGCCCCGCTGTTCTGACGGCGTCTTTCACACTAACGCGATTTCATGGATTGGACGGGGCGCCTTCGGCTAGGTTCAGCGCGAAACGATCCTTCGGGAGATCATCATGGATTATCAGTCCGCGGAAAATCAGGTGGTGCAGCTGCATCAGCAGGCCGATCAGGTGGCGACGGCAGTAGGCAATCTCGCCAGCAAGCTGCAAAATGCGATCAGCGATGCCCAGCTCGCACGGGAGCTCACCCTCGATCTAAAGGAAGCAGCCCTCGCGATCCAGACGCAGAACCAGCAAACCCAGATGTTGCTCGAGCAGATGGCTCAGTACATCCATACACTCGAAAGCCAGCTTGGGGCTCAGCCGCAGTCATCTTTCCAGCCGCGCGGCTGGGCGCAGCAATCCTATGGTACCTCGGGCGGAGGGTTCATGGGCAGTCTTGTCTCTGGGCTTGGGCTCGGCGCGGGATTCGGACTTGCCAACGATATCGTCGGCGGCATCTTCAATGCGTTCTGAGCAGATCTAGATCACCGCGTTGTAGACGAGGGAGGCGCCCGGCGCCCGTGCCCGTGACGGGTTCGTCGCCGCAGAGTTTGGCGCGCCCAGAGCAGTGTAGGGCCGGGCGCGGGCGCGCCTTCGGTCGACTTCCTCGGCGACCGCCTTCACGAGGCCTTCGCTGGCACTCTTGACACAGAGCACCATGCGCCGGTGCCGGTTCAGTACGTCGCGCACGCGGCTGGTCGAGGTTTCAAGCTGCTGGCGTGCGGCTTCCGGCGCGCTTTCCAGCACCGTGCGACTCAATCCCTGGGCTTCGCGTCCATAGGCCGCGATCAACTCCTGATTTTGCGGGACCAGTGAGGCCATGGCCTGTGGACGGCCGGCCTGCAGCGCGGTGATATCGGCCTCAAAGATCGCAACCAGCTGTTCTGCCAGCGCCATGACGGTTGTAAGACGAGGATCCTTCATGATGCGATCTCCTGATGGCTGAGCAGGGCGCGGGTGATTTCACTGGCAAGACCGAAGCCGCCGCGCTGGGCCATAGACTTGCCGAACTGATCGATCATCAGCGAGCGAAACATCGCTTCGCCCTGGCCTCCGCCGAACGGACCGCCGGTCGAAAGGCCCTTGAACATCGGGCTCAGCATCTGACTGATGAACTGGCCCTCGAAGGTCACAGCCGCCTTGTGCGCGGCGCGATAGTTGGTCGCCTGGGACGGCGCCACCACCTTCGGGTTGGCGACCAGTGACAAAGCCGCAGAGAAGCTCGGGTTCATCAGCCGATGACCTTCAGATCGGCCTGCAGTGCGCCGGCTGCCTTGATGGCCTGCAGGATGGAGATGATGTCGCGTGGTCCGACGCCCAGCGCGTTGAGGCCGTCAACCAGTTTCTGCAGCGAGACACCCTGATTAAGTACCACCATCTTGTTGCCCTTGCCGGTGCTCACCTGTAGCTGGGTGCGCGGAACGACTTGTGTGGTGCCGGTCTTGGAGAACGGCGCTGGCTGGCTCACCTGCGGGGTCTCGGTGACGCGGATCGTCAGATTGCCCTGGGCAATGGCCACCGTGGAGATGCGCACATTGGCACCCATGACGATGACACCAGTTTTTTCGTCGACCACCACCTTGGCGGACTGGTCGGGCGTGACACGCAGGTGATCGATATCATCGAGCATGCCGACGACGCCGTTGGGATAGTTCACCGGGATGGTCAGTTTCACGTTGGCCGGGTCCGTGGCCTGCGCCACCGGTTTGCCCATGAAACGGTCAATGGCTCGGGCAATGCGCACGGCGGTGGTGATGTCGGGATTGTGCAGAGACAGCTTGAGACTGTGCTCGTCATCGAGCTTGAAGCTCGTCTGCCGTTCGACAATGGCGCCGTTGGGAATCCGTCCGGCGGTGGGCACGTTCTGGGTGACGCTTCCTGCCTGACCGCGGGCCGTGAAGCCGCTGACCGTGACCGGTCCTTGGGCCACGGCATAGACGTTGCCATCCGCGCTATAGAGCGGGGTGACAAGGAGGGTGCCCCCCTGCAGCGACTTCGCGTCGCCCATGGCGCCCACCGAGATGTCGATGCGGGTTCCCTGTGAGGCAAAGGGCGGCAGATTGGCCGTGACCATGACCGCCGCCACATTCTTGGTCTGCATGATCTGGCCGCTGGTGTTGACCCCGAGCCGTTCCAGCATGGTTTGCAAGGATTGCTGGGTGAACGGCGCGTTGCGCAAAGAATCGCCGGTACCGTTGAGCCCGACCACGAGGCCATAACCGATCAGCATATTGTCGCGCACACCCTCGACGCTGACCAGATCCTTGATCCGGGAATAGGCAAGGGCCTCGACCGGTAAAACCGTCAGCAACGCGGCGAGGCCGGCTGCAAGACTGCGGCGAAGAAGGCGGGGTGGGGTCTTTGACAAGGGCATGCGCGCGTTCTGCTGATCAAGCTCCGTACCCCCCATGCCAGAAACGTGCCGCGCGAGGGGCACCCGGAACACGAGGAAATTGCTCGCTTTTTCGGCTCTCGGGCAGATCCGTCAGGCGCCGCCCGGCAAAATCTTCCTGGCCGGGCCTTGCCCACTGCCGGGCTGAAGGGCGTCACCATGGCCAGGACGGCTCCGTGCGGGCAGACAGCGGCCAACAAGTACCCGTCCCCGTGTCCGCCACGGGGTGCTGACCGCGGCGTTGCGACGTGGACAGATCACGGCCCTTGCACCTATTTTGCGCCACCGCCTCAAGGGAAGGATGTTTCGTTGCGACAGGATCATGATGCCCAGCTCGTTTTGCTGCGCCACGGCGAAAGCGAGTGGAACAAACTCAATCTCTTTACCGGCTGGCGGGACGTCAATCTGACCGCACAGGGCGAGGAGGAGGCGCGCCGCGCCGGCCTGCTGCTGCGGGAGGCGGGCCTGCGCTTTGATGTGGCCTTCACCTCGATGCAGACGCGGGCCATCCGTACGCTGTGGCTCGCCCTTGAACAGCTCGATCAGATGTGGATCCCCGAATTCAAGCACTGGCGCCTCAATGAGCGGCACTATGGGGCACTCACTGGACAGGACAAGAAGCGCGCGGTGGAGGAATTTGGCGCCGAGCAGGTGCATCTGTGGCGCCGCTCCTACGACGTGCCGCCGCCCAAGGTGGGGCTGCAGTCACCAGATTATCCGGGGTTGGATCCCCGTTATGCCCATATCAGCGCTGCGGAAATGCCCCGCGGAGAGTGCCTGAAGGATGTCCTGGCGCGGGTACTGCCTTATTGGGACGATGTCATTGTACCCGAGCTTGTGGCCGGCCGACGGGTGCTCATCGCCGCCCACGGCAATTCGTTGCGGGCCTTGCTGAAACATCTGGAAGGCGTCAGCGATGAGGCCATTGCCGACGTCAATATTCCGACCGGCGTGCCTAAGCTCTATCATCTCGATGGAGATCTGCGTTGCGTGCACACGCGCTATCTGGGCGATGAACAGGAGCTTGCGGCCAAGATTGCGGCCGTCAAGGCGCAGACAGCAAAGGGCTGACCAAGCTTGCCCCCTGTCCTTGGTGATGGTGCAGAGCCGCAGAAAGGCCGCGCGTGGGCCAGGGGCCTCAGCGTGCGCGGACTGGTCTTTCTTGCGGGAGCCGCCCTGCTCGGCCCGGCGCTGTCCGCCCACAACGCCGCGGGGCCCGCGCCGCGCCAAAGTAGTGCAGGACGGCGTCCGTCGCTCACCGACATTCCCGATCTGTCGCAGGCGGTCCCCGCCAGAAACTTCGCCACCTTGCCCTCCAGCGAGGCCCGCTACAGGGCGCTCGCGGGCGAAGTCAAAAAGGTCGGGCCCAGACTGAAGACGGCCCAGACCGCCTCGGCGCGGCTCAAGGCGGAGACCGCAAACCTGCAGCAGAGGCTGATCGCAATGGCCGGGCGGGTACAGCAGCTCGAGGCGCTGAAAGCCCAACTTGGAGAGCAGATCGCGGTACTCAGTGCGCGCCAGCAGCAGCTGGCGGCGCGCTTTGGCCGCGAGCGGGTGGAGGTCACAAGGCTCCTTGCACTCCTGGAACGTCTGCAACACGACGCTCCGCCCGTGCTGGCGATCTCGGCCTCTGATGCGCTTGCTTCGGCGCGCCAGAACATGCTTCTGGGCGCCTCACTGCCCCGGCTCTATAGAGCGGCAGCCAGGCTTGCGCGTCAGCTCGACGCGGTGCGCGCGACGCAGGACGCACTCATCCGCCGGCGTGCCCGGAGCATGGCTACCTCGCGGGCTCTGCGCCAGGCCCGGGCCGGTCTTGATCAACTTCTCGCGACAAAGCAAAGCGAGGCCGATACCGCCCTCGCGCGCTATACAACACTGGCGGCGAAATACGCTGTGATCGCCCGTCAGGCGGAGGATCTTGGCCAGTTTCTGAATAAGGTAGCTCTGTTGCGGGCCGCCGCGCGCCGGGATC
>JAKBAU010000075.1 GCA_021808875.1 Pseudomonadota bacterium
GGGATCACGTGCATGTCGGTAATATGTATGTTAACCGTAACCAAATTGGTGCGGTAGTTGGTGCTCAACCATTTGGCGGTCAGGGATTGTCCGGAACTGGCCCCAAAGCCGGTGGACCTCACTATTTGCTGCGTTTTGCCCATGAACGCACGTATACGGTGAACACGACTGCCGCGGGCGGAAATGCGGCGCTACTTAGCGGCAGCGTCGGCGGTAAGTAAAGCCGTGCCGTATAGCGGGTAGATCAAGTGGATTAAGTTTTCCAGGGGAGCGGGCAGGCTGCCTGATTGATACGTGGTGTCGCAAGGGGAATTGGGGGGCACACGCGCTCACATCATCGTGTTCGGTAACGAGAAGGGCGGTTCGGGGAAAACCACTGCCGCAATGCATGTCGCCGTTGCCTTGGCCCGATTGGAAAAGCGAATTGTGCTGATTGATTTGGACACGCGACAAAGGTCCTTACTACGTTACGTTGAGAATCGGGCTCAGTGGAGTTCGCGCAAAGGGGTGGATGTACCTCAGCTGGAGGGGTTCAGTGTTTCCCTGACACCAGGGGTTTCACTGGATGCAAACGCGCAGGAACAGGCAGGAGAGTTCGAGAGGATCCTTGCGAGCGTTGTTGATCGCTGTGACTTTGTGTTGATTGACACGCCTGGCTCTGATACGCCGCTATCCCGTCGTGCCCACGCTGAAGCCGATACGCTGGTTACGCCAATGAATGACAGCTTTGTCGATTTTGATTTGCTGGCACGAGTGGACCCGACTAGTTACAAGATTATCGGACCTAGTCTCTATTCGAACTTTGTCTGGGATTGTCGCAAGAAGCGGCTACTTGCGCGGAAGCCGGCACTTGATTGGGTGGTTATGCGCAACCGCATCTCAGCGCATGAAGCAAAGAACAAACGCCGCTTGTCATCCGCTCTGAGCCAGCTTGCCGAACGCGTGGGTTTTCGAGTAGCCCCAGGCTTTGGTGATCGCGTTATATTTCGGGAATTATTTCCGGTTGGCTTGACAATGTTGGACCTACCGCAACGGGGCGTGGGGATTTCATTTTCGCTCTCGCATGTCGCGGCACGACAGGAGGTACGCGAGTTACTGGTAACACTTAAACTTCCGGGAGTCGGTTTGCAGACAGGGGCTCTCTGAGAGCCGCACAGCTGATCAAGTCTAGGAGGGAGCCTGGTCGGCTTTTCGTCGGAGAAGGTCACATAGGGTGGAATGCTATTAGAGGACTTGGTCCGAACTGTTGGGGTGGCAGGGCTCGTGTTCCGCTGCGACGGCAACAAGAAGCTTCTAAGTCTATAATTCGGAGGCGGGCGCGACTAGCTGCCCTGCTACACGGCAATGCTTGAGAAAGGGTATCATCACTGCGGTGGGGTGCCCGGGGGGTAATGACAGAGTTCCTGTTTGAAGCTCTGGTGGCAGCAGGAGTGCCTTTCTTGAAGCATAAGGTCACTGGCGGAGACCTCGGTGACATCACCAACAAGCTGCAGCTATTTGGCAGTGGTGGGTTTGTGATTGCGGGCACCCTTGCGGTGACGTTGGATCGCGTTGGGCTTGCGGTTCTTCTGATCGGCCTAAGCCGGGGTAGGCACAGGTGGTCGTGGCATTTCTTTGCGCAGGGGTAAGCCTCGTGGCGGGTACAGAGGCGGCAGCAGCAGGCGCACCACGCTGAGACCCGGTTCCTGGTGGTCAACCTCAACGCTCGAACTGGAGGAATTCGGGGGGGCACGCCGGGGTAGGTTTGCTGGGCAGATTTTCGACGTGGTGGATTTTTAGGACCTTCTTATCTTCAGGAGCGAAGTCGATCGGCGAAGTCGCGAGCTTCTAGATACCGATCTGGATCAGCGCTTCGGCTCGACTGGCGAACCGCTATAAGGACACACAAGGGCATGAAGCGCCGCTAATGTCCCGGATGGAAGGCCATGCGATGCGTGGCCTTGACAATGATGGATCGCCCAAGGAAATCCACGCAGCCGATTGTTGGTTCATGCTCCTTACTCCTCCCGACAAGGGCGGATCACACGCCCAAGCCATTAGGATAAACAGAGTCAGAGACGTGCTCTTGGGTTACAATTCAGCGCGTGGCAACCGTGGTAAAGCAACTCTGGCCCCGCTCAGTTAGCCGTTCACACACCTTGCGCGCTTGGCGTTCCGCGAAGAGACCAAAGCGGGCCCGGAACATTGTTCGGCCATCAGCCTCTTTGAAGGCGTCTACGATGCGATGCGCGCCCCCCAGAATGTCTCCGGATTTCCTGGCATAGGCGGCCAGCTCGCGACGGGCGATCGCCGGGCTGTAGTAAGCTCCGATCTGCACCGTCCAGTCGTGACGTGCGCTCTGTCTCGATGGGCGAGAGGTTGCTGTTCCGGCGGACAACACATTGGCAGCCATTTGGTGTGGCCGATAATACGCCAGGCGCGACTCAGGCCGCGGGCTTGGTGCGGCAATGGCGGTACGAAGCCGGGGTGCCCCGGACGAACCGATCGCATGTGGACGAGGTGCTGGCGTGGCTTGCGGGATGGGCAACTCGAATCCTGCGATCATCGTTTGCGGCGCCGCTTCGTAGGCCTTCCAGGGAGGAGTTATATGAGCTACCAGGTTGGGCTCTTCTCCAATCCTGGCGAATTGCTCATTGAGCAGCTTCTCCATCTCGATATCTCGCAAATGAGCCGTGCGTCCTCCCATGACCACACCAATCAGATGCACATTGCCACGCGTGACTGAGGTTACGAGATTAAAACCGGACCAATCCGTGAAACCAGTCTTCATGCCATCGGCGCCCGGATATGATCCGATCAGATGATCAAAGCTGTAATAAGTGTGACCGTGCCATGTGAAGGAGTGAGTTGTAAAAAAGTGGAAGTATTGAGGAAAGTCGTAGCTGATACGTCTAGCTAAAATCGCCAGGTCACCAGCGGTAGTCAATTGACCACGATTTGGAAGTCCAGAGGCATCGGCATAGTGTGTGTGCGTCATTCCCAATTTATGGGCTTCCGTAGTCATCATGCGGGCAAAACGAGTTTCGGTACCGCCCAATTCTTCGGCAACGACTACTGCAATATCGTTGGCGGAAAGAACGATAATTGCCTTGATGGCCTGCTTTACAGTGACAGTGTCAACACCCGGGCGCAAATAAAGCTTTACCGGCGCCTGGCCCGCGGCGTGCGCGGACACCGGCATCGGTGTCTGCAACGTCACAGTGCCCTTTTTGAGCGCATCAAACAGCAGGTAAAGGACCATCAATTTGGTCAGGGAGGCAGGATAGCGAAGCACCTCGGCATGCCTGGCATAAAGCACGTGGCCGGTTTCACCGTCCACGATCAGGGCGGCGTCCTCTGACGGATAGGTGTATTGGTAAAGTGAGCGATGGGGATGCCAGTAATGCGGGTAATGCGGGTGCGCAGCCACAGGCGAAGAGAAGGCTATCGTTGCTGCGAGGAAGGCTGCGCCGAACAAAAACAGTTTTTGTGCGATCGCGCCGCAGCCGACGCGCGGTCGAGACTTCATTCGATACCCCTTAGGCACTACCAGGAATCATTTAAAGAATGAGATCAAATTAAGCCGCAATTTTCAAGGAGATAGCCAAAAAAAAGCTGATATTTTCGATATTTACCAGTTGTTAAGAATTATGGCGATCCGGTGATTAGGAGTTATGGCGGTCATTGGTTTTTGATGTTTCAAGAAAGCGGAGGCAAAAATTTATCGCCATGGTGCGGTGCAGCAAAAACTGCTTGACAGCGCGATCAGGGGGCACCATATAGGTCATGTTGCACTGCAACAGGCCGGATCCCTCGGGTCGGATGCTGTAATCTTATCGCGCAGTGCTCCATGAAACCTCTACGACGAAGGAGCGATGGACATGGCGACGAAGACAAAGTCTGGTGATCAATTCGAGGATGGCGCAGAAACTGTACGTACGGCTGTCAGTGCGGGCGCAGACGCTTTCAAGAACGGCTTTGAGAAGGCTGCTAAAGGATATGATCAGCTTTTCTCCTATGGAAAGCAGACGATGGACGCTTACCTCAAGTCGGCCAATGCCGCCGGCAAGGGTGTCGAAAGCTTTCATAATGAAATCTTCAATTTTTCGAAGCAGGCAATTGAAGACAATATGGCCGCCGCTAAGGCGCTGATGGCGTCAAAGTCTGCCCATGAAGTCTTTGAGCTTCAGACCGATTTTGCCAAACAGGCTTTTGACGCCTATTTCGGTGAAGCCACTAAATTAGGAGAAATCCTGACCGCCACGACCAAGGATGCGATAGAGCCGCTTCAGGCCCGCATGCAGGCTTGGATGAATATCGTCAACACCTCCCGCGCTGCCTAAAACCAGCGCGCACTGAGAGTTGAGCCCCGGGTGGCGTCGCCACCCGGGTTTTTTTGTCTCTTCCGGGCAGCCATCGCCTCCGGGATGCGCATTCCCCCTTCACGCGGCGCTCCAAAAGAGACAAGATTTGCCGCATGCCGTAAGTTGGGCGGCGAAGATGGATAGTTCGAGTACATGGCGGCTAAACGACCAACGCGTGGCACCGGCGGCCCAGCTGACGATACCGAATCGGGGATCGTCACCAAGCCGCGCCCTAAGACCAAAAAACCGAGTTTATACAAAGTCTTATTGTTAAACGACGACTACACCCCCATGGAGTTCGTGGTGCTCATCCTCGAGCGTTTTTTCAATAAAAACCGGGATGAGGCGGTGCAAATTATGTTGCACGTCCATCGTCACGGTGTGGGGATTTGTGGCGTTTTTACCTATGAGGTCGCCGAAACAAAAGTCGCACAGGTCATTGAATTCGCCCGACGTCATCAACATCCTTTACAGTGTACCATGGAGAAGGAATAGCCCGTTGCCCTCACTGTCGCGCAGCCTGGAACAAGCGTTGCATCGCGCCATCAAGCTCGCCAGCGACCGTCATCACGAGTATGCGACCCTCGAGCATCTTTTGTTGGCTCTGCTAGAGGACACGGATGCTGCACAGGTGCTGAAAGCCTGCAATGTTGATGCGGATGCGTTGCGGCAGGCGCTACTTCGTTATGTCGATCAGGAATTGCTCACCCTCGTGATTGAAGATGGCGAGGACGCCAAGCCTACTACGGGATTTCAGCGTGTTATCCAGCGGGCGGTGCTGCATGTGCAGAATTCGGGCCGAGAGGAGGTAACCGGAGCGAATGTCCTCGTTGCTCTATTCTCTGAGCGCGAAAGCCATGCAGTGTATTTTTTGCAAGAACAGAATATGACACGCCTCGATGCGGTGTCCTATATTAGTCATGGGGTTGCTAAGCGCCCGGGCATGACACAGCAAAAGGCGGTACGTGGTGCCGATGAAGATGAAGAGGGAGAGAAATCCTCGAAGCACGGAACTGAAGCGCTAGAAGCTTACTGCGTCAACCTCAATGAGAAGGCTCGGGCCGGGCGGGTGGATCCTCTTATCGGACGGGAACGCGAAGTCGAGCGCACAATTCAAATTCTGTGTCGGCGGTCCAAGAACAATCCATTGTTTGTTGGTGATCCTGGGGTAGGCAAGACAGCGATTGCTGAAGGTCTGGCACGTAAAATCGTAGATCACGACGTACCGGAGGTTCTGGCGAATGCAACCATCTATGCGCTCGATATGGGCGCTCTTATTGCTGGAACACGCTATCGCGGGGACTTCGAGGAGCGCCTAAAGTCAGTGGTAAAGGAACTGGAGGCCATCCCAGGTGCAGTTCTGTTTATTGACGAAATCCATACGGTTATCGGAGCCGGGGCGACAAGCGGGGGCGCAATGGACGCCTCGAATTTGCTAAAACCAGCACTACAGGCTGGCTCACTGCGCTGCATGGGATCAACGACTTACAAAGAGTATCGTCAGTATTTCGAGAAAGATCGGGCCTTGGTCCGCCGCTTTCAGAAGATCGACATAGCAGAGCCAACCGTTCCCGATACCATCAAAATTCTCAAAGGCTTGAAGCCATACTTTGAAGAATACCACAAGGTTCGTTACACCGCGGATGCGATCAAGACCGCTGTCGAGCTTGCAGCGAAATACATAAATGATCGGAAACTTCCCGATAAGGCAATCGACGTCATAGATGAAGTTGGTGCAGCACAAATGCTGTTGCCAGAGTCCAGGCGTCGCAAGGTGATTGGTGTTGAGCAGGTAGAAGATGTCGTGGCCAAGATGGCACGAATTCCTCCGAAATCTGTATCCAAGTCAGATACGGAGCTGCTCCGTAACCTGGAAGGTGATCTGCAGCGCGTCGTCTTCGGACAGGATGACGCCATTCATCAGCTTGCCGCAGCCATCAAGCTGGCACGTGCTGGATTACGCCAGAGCGAGAAGCCCGTCGGTTGCTATCTGTTCTCCGGGCCGACAGGCGTGGGCAAAACCGAAGTTGCTCGACAGCTTGCGTCAATTCTTGGGGTTGAGCTGCTGCGCTTTGACATGAGTGAATACATGGAGCGGCACACGGTTAGCCGTCTGATCGGGGCCCCTCCTGGATATGTTGGCTTTGATCAGGGCGGACTTCTCACCGATGGCATAGATCAGCATCCACATAGCGTGTTGCTGCTTGATGAGATCGAAAAGGCGCATGGTGATCTCTTCAACATACTGTTGCAGGTCATGGACCATGGCAAGCTTACGGATCACAATGGCAAGAAAATCGACTTCCGTAATGTGATCTTGATCATGACCACCAATGCTGGAGCATCTGATGCAGCCAAAGACGCGATCGGCTTTGGACGGGGCAAGCGCGAGGGTGAGGACGAAGAGGCAATAAAGAAGCTGTTTACGCCGGAATTCCGCAATCGACTTGATGCCATAATCGGATTTGCGCCGCTTTCGCGCGCCACCATCGACCGAGTGGTTGAGAAATTCGTGCTCGAATTGGAGGCGCAGCTAGCCGATCGAGACGTCACCTTTGATCTAACTGCGGAAGCAACCCGCTGGCTGGGCGAGAAAGGGTATGACGATGCCTTCGGCGCACGTCCGCTGGCACGGGTAATACAGGAGCATATCAAAAAGCCACTTGCGGATGAGATTCTGTTTGGCAAGCTGAAAAATGGTGGGACTGTGCGCGTTCTGCTGGATCGCGACAATGACAAGCTGGTCTTTGAATTTATTACGCCAGAGACTCCCAGGCCGAAGGCTCTTCCACCTCCCAAGGCCGAAGAAGTTGGCTGATTTAGTCCAGTCACAGTCACCTGGTGTGTTCTGTTGTAGCAGAGTGGGTTGCGATCGCTCGAAGTGACCGCGGGGCTTGTGTCCGGATGAGTCTTAAGCGGCTGTGACCTGCTTTTAACCTTCCGTGACCTCAAAGCTCTTTTCACGTGAATTCAACGTGGGGCGCGGCTTGGGAATAAACGCCAGTATCACGATGCTCGTCAGCGATAGCAGTAATAACAGATGAAATGTGTCTGCGTACGACGCGACCAGGGCGCTGCGTGACACTATGGCGTTTAAATCCGTCAGGCCGGTTGGAAGTCTTATATTAAAAAACATGCTCTGTGCATTGATTGATAAGGCGCGATTGAATGGCGTCAGCTCGCTAGCCAGTGATGCGTGAACAATTTGTGCGTTCGTCGCGAGGACCGTTTGCGAGATTGATATCCCAATACTTCCGCCGAGGTTGCGGAACAGATTGAACACCGACGCACCATCCGTACGCAAATTTCCGGGTAGCGTTGCAAACGCCATGATGTTCGCAGAGATGAAAATCATCCCGCCGCCAATGCCTCTCACAACCGTATTGATGATAAGTTCCAAGACTGACACGGACGGCGTCCAGTGTGACATTTGCCACAGTGACCAGCAGATCAGTACGGATCCCACAGCCATGGGTATGCGGGCGTCTTTGCGCATTACGAGCCTGCCCACAAATAGCATGGATAGCATGACCCCAATGCCGCGCGGGGCGAGGAGTATTCCGACATTGAGAACGGGTCGTCCGCCCAATTCCTCTAGATAGGGAGGCAGTAGCGCGGAGTTAGCAAAGTTGGTCATAGAAATGAAAAAGGTCATCAGGAGCGCAGAGGTGAAGTTGCGATCCTTGAATACGGTGCGCTTTATAAATGTTTCGTCCTTTGTAAAAAACTGAACCAGAAAGAGGTATGCTCCAACGCCTGCCAGCGTGGCCTCTATGATAATTTCAGACGAGGAGAACCAGTCCTTGGTTGTCCCACGATCAAGCATGAACTGTAGGGCCCCGATAGCTACGGCAAAGAAGGCAAAGCCAGATAGATCAAAGCGTCCCTGCTCTTCTTGCTTGTCGCCAGGCAACAGTACGAACAGACCTAGTGCAGCAATGATGCCAAATGGGACATTGAGATAGAATACCCATCTCCAGCTGTAATTCTCAGTTAGGAATCCACCCAGCGTGGGCCCGAGGATGGGGCCGATCATAACCACCATCCCCCAGATCGACATAATGGTTCCGCGTTGTTCGACCGGGTAACAGTCGAGCATGAGTGATTGCGATAATGGAGACAACAGGGCGCCAGAGGCGCCCTGAAGCACACGGAACAGGACGATTTGATCAAGCGTTTGCGCAGCACCAGCGAGCGCGGAAGCTATTGTGAAGCCTAGGAGTGCAAGGACAAACAGCCGCTTTCGTCCGAAGCGTCCTGAGAGCCAACCAACCGGGGCAGTCATGATCGCAGCGGAAACCATGTAGGACGTCAGAACCCAAGTGACCTGTCCAAGTGTGGCCTGAAATGAGCCCTGCATGTATGGCATCGCCACATTGGTGATTGTGGAATCCAGCACCTGCATGAAGCTGGCGAGCATGGCGCATATCGTGGCGACGTATAGCGCCAGAGATCCGGGCTGGAGGGTGCCGTTCCTCGGATTTGACGTTACTGGCTCTACCATCGGTCCACACTGCCCGTATTTCTGAAAAGTGCTGTCTGCCGAAAGGGTTGATCTTTATAAGTTGTCAAAAAATTTATGGAATATATCTCTGGGTCCTTCAAGTCGGGGCAATTTGTGGACAAAAGCGTGTAGTTGGTCATCGGCAGGGGTTCGAGCCCAACGGGCTCCCGGCTCGAGCTACGCTCCAGCAAAGCAGTGCCGCTCGCCGGGGGGGGCGGCAGATTGCCGTTCAGGCTATATGGTGCTGCTCCAGGTCCTTGAACGTGGCTCAAAGCCGTGCGTCAATCTCCTCGAGCATGGTACGAAAGACAATACCGCGCTGCGTTGGTTGGCGTGTCACGCTTAGGAGAGTTCAGGGGGGCAGAGGCGAGTGATGTGCGAAGCGGAGCAGGCTGTTGTTGCGGCGCAAAAGGTGCTTGATGACTTCATGGCAGCTTTTAATGCCCGCGACGTAAGAGCATTTGAAGCGACTTTTAATTTCCCGAGTGTGCGTCTGGCGTCAGGAAAACTTGTATTGATAGAGAAGGGGTACCACGCGCTGTCCATGTTCACGACAGGTGCGCTGGCAGAATGGGATCACTCCGCCTGGGAGCGCCGAAACGTACTTCATGCCGGACCGGACAAGGTGCACATCGATACCCGCTTTTCCAGATATCGTAAGGATGGCACTGTTATCGGAGGATTTGACTCTATCTACGTCGTGACCTGCGAAGATGGGCATTGGGGGGTAAAGATACGATCAAGCTTTGCTCCTTAATCATCGCCGGAGGGCGTTGGCAATCATTCTTGCGCGACGATCTTCATGCATACCGTGGATAACAAGGACCGCGTGGATAAAGGCGACAAGCCACAAGATGAACCCGGTATGGTAAAGCACGATCGTTGCTTCAAGAGCGACAGCTAACAGCCAGAATATAAAATTAAACAATGCCTGGAAGGGCTTGCCGGCGAATAGGACTGCCAGTGGCGAGCAGACTATGGCAAGGATATAAAGCATCACTCGACGATCCGGCGGGGTCCCCGCCATAAATATGGGGAGCCCTACGATTTCGCCAAGTCCCCAAAGTACATAATATCTCATACCCTAGGGGTTACAGGGCTGCCCGGATTCTTGCCGCGACCGGCTCCAAAGTTTTGGAATCAACCATTTGCCGAGCATGAAGCTTCATGTCAATGCCTGCATGGCGTGGTAGGACATGGAAGTGTATGTGGGGAACGGTTTGACCTGCAGCGACGCCGTTAAGCTGCATCAGCATTATACCTGGTGGGTTGAGTGCAGATTTGATCGCACGCGCGATGCGCTGTGTCGCCATGATAAGTCGGCTTGCTGAAGTGGTGGACAATTGGAGGATATCGCATGCGGCTTCTTTTGGAATCACCAAAGTGTGACCTTCGACTTGGGGCATTATATCCAGGAACGATAAGACGTCTTCGTCCTCATAGAGTTTTACGCAAGGAAGTTCCTTCCTTAGGATCTTCGCGAATATGTTGTTTGGATCATAGGTCATGGTGTCCTCTCCGTTGCCTTATTGCGGTGTGCGAGGCGTGATAGATTGGGGTGGAAATGCAGTGTCAAGTGCAAAAATCTCTGAACTTTCCTCAGGTCGATTTCCTATAGGGACCAAGCTCTGACAGCTGCTCGATGCTGGCATTTACTGCGGCTCGCTCCTCGTGCAGGAAGGCAGACACTGCTTTGCGTAACCCAGGATGGGAGATGAAGTGCGCGCTATAGGTCGCAACTGGCATATAGCCTCTTAAAAGCTTGTGCTCACCCTGCGCCCCCGCTTCAACTCTGGCAAATTTGTTCGCGATCGCGAAATCCACGGCCTGATAGTAGCATGTTTCAAAATGTAAAAAGGGAACGGACTCGATCGAACCCCAGTTGCGACCGAAGAGAACATTGTCTCCAAAGAGATTGAGTGCTCCAGCTATCCAGGTTTTGCCACGACGGGCCATGACCAGCAGAATTTGGTGTCGCAGGCGTTCGCCTAGTACACTAAAGAATTCTCGTGTCAGATAGGGCGTGCCCCATTTACGGCTGCCGGTATCCATATAAAAGGCGAAGAAATGGTCCCATGCGTTTTCCGTGAGATCGCCCCCGGTAAGCCAGTCAAATTCGATACCAGTTGCACTAACGGCGGCACGCTCTTTGCGCAGATTTTTGCGTTTGGACGAGGACAGCTGTCCGAGAAAGTCCTCGAATGACGTATAGCCACGGTTTTGCCAATGAAATTGCTGATCTTTACGCTGCAGAAAGCCTTGCTGACCAGCCAGCTGCCACTCCTGCTCCGTCATGAAGGTCACATGCAGGGACGAGCAGCCTAACTGGTCAACTGCTGCTACGGCTGCCTCTAAAAGACGCTTGCTGGCGTCTTTGGGGGCGTCTGGGCCAACCAGAACCCTGTGGCCAGTGACCGGTGTGAACGGGACTGCGGCCTGCAACTTGGGGTAATAAGTACCACCGGCGCGTTCGAACGCCTCGGCCCAGCCCCAGTCAAACACGTATTCCCCTCTTGATTGATTTTTGGCGTACAAGGGCATCACGGCGACGATTGCGTCGCCGTCTGCAAGTACGAGGTGCACAGGCTGCCAGCCGCTGTGCAAGCTGGCACAGCCAGTGTCTTCGAGCGCAGAGAGGAACTCGTAGCTTGTAAAAGGGTGCGGCTCCGTAAGGGACTGGGGATTCGCACACGCGTTCCAGGCCTCAGGGCCGATTGCCTTGATACTGCCTACGATACGTGCCGAAACAGCGCTCACGCGAACTCAAACACCGCTTCGACTTCGACCGCCACGTTTCTCGGCAATGAACCGGCACCGACAGCGGCGCGGGCGTGACGGCCATGATCGCCAAAGACCTCAAGCATAAGATCAGACGCGCCATTAGCCACTTCCGGATGCTGCCCAAAGCCTGCGATAGCGTTGACGAAAACGCCAAGCCGGACGCAGCGCCTGACCCGGTCCAGATCTCCACCGCATGCGGCCTTTAGTTGGGCAATGAGATTGATCCCGCACATTCTGGCCGCCGCCTTACCCTCATCCAGGCTCATGTCCTTTCCGAGTGTGCCTGCATAGCGGACCTGACCGTTTTCCAGCGGAATCTGGCCCGAAATGAAAACGAGGTGGCCAGTTGTCACGTAGGGTATATAAGACGCAACTGGGGCCGGTGGTTGGGGCAACACGATGCCAAGCTCGCTCAAGCGACGATCGATGGTACCGGTCATGGAATCCTCCTTTGCGGACGCAAGCCGAAGCTAATCCGCCGGGCCCTGCGATGCGAGCGCAAAGAAGGGCTCCCGCGGCGCGCAATCTGCCGCTATAGAGGTGAGTGGAGGGCCCATGATGCGACGCCTCGACGCAGACGACCCGTGCCCCGTCCGCGATGGCTATTGGATGCCGGCGGAGTGGAGTGTGCACGCGCGTACCTGGATGTGCTGGCCCTGCCGCACCGAGGCTTGGGGGGGACCGGACGGGTTGCTCCGCGCCAAGCAGGCGGTGGCCCGTATAGCCCGCGCCATCTCGACATTTGAACCGGTGGTCATGGCGGTTCGGCCCAGTGACGCAGCGGAGGTAAAGCTT
>JAKBAU010000076.1 GCA_021808875.1 Pseudomonadota bacterium
TGAACCGTACAATACAACACTTGCGGAAAGCCAAACTCATTCGTACTGAAGGCGGGACGGTCACCATTCAAGATAAGGCCGCGCTCCTCTCCTTGGCGGGCCGGCTGGGCCCTCAAAATCAGCCAGGAACCCTGCAGAGCGAGATCTGGGAGGCACAAACCGCACTGACGAGGCAGCCCTGATCGGCAGCTGCACCCTCCAAGACGCTGCCCGATGGGGTTGACCAGGTCTCCTAACAGCCCAGTTCGCAGCGTCGGCACTAAGGTCGGGTGCTAATCAGCCGCTCTCATCGGGACCATGGACTAGGCTTATCCACATGCCCAAACGCCCCTGAGTGCAGCAGGCACCACCAGACATAGCCTGGCAGCCCACCGCCCCAACAAACCTGGCGTTCCCAGACTGTTGAATTTACCAGATGCTCAGGACTTGTATGATGCTCCTGGTCCGAGCGCCGGGGTGCGCCGGTAAGTCTATTCAAGAGGGCATTCATGACATTTTTGACGCGCAGAAAGTCGATCAACGCGGCTGCGCATTTCGACGCCTCCACTCGACTCACGCCCACCTTGAGCTGGCCCCATCTGGTGGCGATGGGTGTAGGTGCCATCGTTGGAACCGGCATTTATACCCTGACCGGTATTGGCGCTGGATTGGCTGGCCCAGCGGTAATTCTATCCTTTCTAGGCTGCGGACTGCTTTGTGCCTGTGCTGCGTTTTGCTACGCAGAAATGGCAACGATGATCCCTGCTTCCGGGAGCGCCTACACGTATTCCTACGTCGCACTTGGGGAAGTCGTGGCTTGGATTGTGGGATGGAGCCTCATCCTCGAGTACACCGTGGCCGCCTCAGCCGTCGCGGTGGGCTGGTCGGCCCACGTCGCCGAGTTCATTCATGCAGCAGGCTGGCCACTGCCAAACTCTTTGCTGCATGGTGTCATGAGCGGAGGCCTTGTTGATCTTCCTGCGATTTTTATCTCAGGCGTTGTTACCTTAATGCTGATAGTCGGAACGCGCGAAAGCGCCACGGTCAACATTTTCCTGGTCATCATCAAACTAAGTGCGCTGGTAGTGTTCGTATTATTGGCTGGCCAAGCCTTTAAAACTGCGAATTTCCACCCCTTTGCTCCCTACGGGCTTGGTGCCCATGTCGACGCCGATGGCGTCAAACGTGGAGCACTCGCTGCGGCTGCGCTGATATTTTTTGCCTTCTACGGATTTGATGCCGTTTCAACCGCCGCTGAAGAAACCAAGGATCCAGGCCGCAACCTGACCATCGGAATTGTTGGCTCGATGGCGTTGTGCACTACGATCTATGTCCTCGTCGCCACAGCAGCACTCGGTGCATCCTATTTTGCAGACTTCGCAAAGTCGGCTGCGCCGCTCGTATACATACTCATTCTGTTAAAGCATCCCGGATTTGCAGAGCTTGTAGCTGCAGCAGCCATCATCGCACTACCTACAGTCATTCTGGTGCTAATGTATGGCCAAAGCCGAATCTTCTTCGTAATGGCGCGCGACGGGCTTTTGCCAAATTCTTTGGCGAGGATTAGCAGAAAGCGCGGCACACCAGTGGTGATGACCGTACTCACGGGCATCGTCGTAGCCATCATGGCAGCGACCTTGCGCCTGGACGAAATTGCCCTACTCGCTAATGCAGGCACGCTCTGTGCATTTGTTGCGGTCTCGGTCTGCGTCCTGATTTTGCGAGTACGTGAGCCAAACCGCGAACGGGCATTTCGTACGCCGATGGTTTGGTTGATTGCACCGGTCTGCATTGTGGGTTGCCTCTACCTGTTCTTTACCGGCCTGCCTGCATTTACAAAATGGTGGTTTCTGTTCTGGAATGGTATCGGGCTCGTCGTCTACCTCGTATATGGCCGGCGGCGCAGCAAACTCGCTGCATCCTAGAACAGCGATCTTCAAGAATCCGGTCGTATTCAGACTACGGCGGTCGCCCTACTCGGGGCGACCGTCTTACCACCGCGGACCAGGGCAAGAACAAAAAACGCGGTACCCACGATCAACACGATCCATCCCGGACGAATTCCGGCGACAAAAGTGAAATTGGCATCGAAGACCTTCATGCCATCAATGCGGGTGAACAAAATATATCCCGCCGCCTCGCCTACCATGGTCAGGGCAGACGCCGTGAAGCTAAGCGCCAATAGCGTGACGGGATGAGACGCAACGCGGGGCCGCGTTAGCCACAAAACGAGCCTATAAGCCATCAGCCACAGGAACAAGCCAGCGAAGATTGTCGGCTCGGTGACAATGAGCTTGGATTGAATGAAATAGTGAACAAGCGCAAGAATAGCCGCCAAATAGACCAGTCTGTGCAGCCGCAGCCAGGCGCGTGTGCCCATTTTCCGTACAGCAGCGTCAACGGATGTTGCGGTCAATACTCCCAGAATTAGGAGCCCTACAAAGCCAATAGTCAGATAAAACCGCGCGAAAATTTCATGGATGACTTTACCGATATGAAAATTTTGCATCGCTGCATAGGCGCAAATGTGGCTGAAGGCATAGGCGAAAGCGGCAACCCCAACCATTCGGCGAATAATAATCAGCCGCGGCAGTCTAAAAATCTGCATCGCCGGCGTGATTGTCAGGGATATCAGCAGCAGACGAAACGCCCAGAGCCCGAGTTCATGGTTTACCGACTTTGCGGGCTCGGCCATGTAATACCCCGCCATAAGCCTGTAGAATATCCAGATCGCAGGAGCAAACAGCGCTACAAATACGCTCGCTTTGAGCACGGATAGGCGCCCGGACCGGTCCGTCCAGGGCAAAGAAATCAACCTCTTTGACATATACGCGTCCTTCATGGCCCCGCTTTATACGGCGGTACCGGCCGCGTGTACCACTGCTCACACGATTGTAAGCTTTACTTCGCCTCGAGGGGGACGCCGGGTTCATGTTTGCTTGCATGGATTACCAGCGAGGACTTGACGCTCGCGACATTTTTGAACGCCGTTAGCCGATCGGTGATAAATGCCTGAAACGAAGACAGGTCTTTGGCGACGCACTTCAGCAGAAAATCGACCTCCCCCGACAGCATGTAGCACTCGCGGACCTCAGGCCATCCCCTGGCATGCTCTTCGAACTTCCGCAGATCCGCGTCGTTCTGGCTATTCAGTCCGACAAAGACATACGCAGAAACCTCAAACCCAAGCAGCTTTGGTTCAAGTTCGGCATGGTATCCTTTTACGTAGCCTGCCTTCTCCAGGGCCCGCATACGCCGCAGGCAGGGAGGAGCAGTGATTTTCGCCCGTCGGGACAATTCCACGTTTGTGATTCGGCCGTTCGCCTGCAGCTCCGCGAGGATCCGCAAATCGATTGAATCCAGCTTATGATGCTCCATTGAGAACACCTATTCCGAGAAAGAACCGATGCGGTTTTACGCTCGCACCTGTGTTAGCGCAATAATATTTCTACACCGTTCTCGAATGTTACGCAGCAATTAATTCGTGTGATTTGCGGCGAATCGCGAGGAAATTGCGGTAAATAATAGCTGGAGGCTCCTTCGTCAGCACCCCATCCGGGGATAAACATACATATAATCAATGTGTTATGCTTGTCCTTGACGTTTTGCCGGCAGCTTCCGATATGAGCCGGGAAAGCTAATTCATACTAATCTCAGGCTGTTAGGAGCCTCATGCACGCGAACACGATCATTCTCGGCAGCGGCCCCGCAGGCGCCACGGCTGCCATCTACGCCGCCCGAGCCATGCTTGAGCCGATCGTGATCTGCGGTCTACAGCCTGGCGGGCAGCTTACCATCACAACCGAGGTGGAAAATTATCCCGGCTTTGCTCAGGCAATTCAGGGGACATGGCTGATGGAGCAGATGCAGGCCCAGGCCGAACATGTCGGCGCCAAGATTATTGCCGACACCATTACGAGCGTCGATCTGGGCAAGCGGCCCTTTACCCTCATTGGAGATGGCGGTGCGCGCTATTCGACCGAAAGCCTTATTATAGCAACCGGCGCTACCGCTAATTGGCTCGAGATCCCTTCGGAACAGAAATTCAAGGGGTTTGGAGTGTCAGCCTGTGCAACTTGTGACGGGTTCTTTTTTAGGGGAAAAGATATCGCAGTAGTGGGTGGTGGCAACACCGCTGCAGAAGAAGCACTTTACCTGACCAACTTCGCCAACAAGGTGACGCTCATTCATCGCCGTGAAGGTCTTCGCGCAGATCGGACCAATCAGCAGCGTCTGGCGGCAAATCCAAAGATTGAGATTCTCTATGAGACTGTAGTCGAGGACGTAATCGGCACAGACCAGCCCTTATCTGTCACTAGCTTAAGATTGCGTCATGTAACATCTGGCGCCAAGAGGGATCTGCCCGTTGAGGGGCTCTTCGTTGCCATTGGACATTCGCCACAGACGTCGCTGTTCCGGGGACAACTCGAAATGGATGGGGACGGGTACATCAAGACCCTCCCGGATTCTACCCGTACTTCAGTGCCCGGTGTCTTTGCAGCAGGTGATGTCAAGGACAAGATTTTTCGACAGGCAGTCACCGCGGCTGGCATGGGATGTATGGCCGCGCTCGAAGCCGAACGTTTTCTAGCCACCCTACATCATTGAACCCGGAGTGGCGTCAGCCAGTTCGGGTATGGAGAAAACGGGATGGATTGGGACAAGCTGCGCATATTTCACGCAGTCGCGTCCGCTGGGAGCTTTACCCATGCCGGACAAATGCTGACGCTAAGTCAGTCGGCGGTTAGCCGTCAGATCAGTGCCCTTGAAGAAGATCTCTCCACACCGTTGTTCCAGCGCCACGCACGTGGCCTGACTTTGACGGACGAAGGCGAGCTCCTCTATGGGGCAGTGTCCGATGTGCTTTCGAGATTGGCGACGGCTGAAGAGGCGCTAAAAAACGTACAGGCTGCGCCGCGAGGCTCGATCAAAATTACCTCGAGCCACGGCATTGGCGCCTACTGGCTCGTTCCTCGGCTCAAGCAGTTTCTGCGCGAGTATCCCGAACTACAGGTCCACTTGCTCTTCGAGGACCGTGAGCTTGATCTCGCGCAGCGCGAAGCGGATATCGCTTTGCGGATGCGTGCGCCGATCCAGGCCGACCTGATCCAGCGTAAATTGTTCACCATCCATTACCACCTGTATGCCACTGCGGAATATTTGGCAGAGTTTGGCGCGCCCGCGACAGTGGATGATTTGGGGCGGCACACGATTATCGCCTATGGCGAAACAGCACCTTCGGAGTTGCGCGATATAAACTGGCTCTTGGCCACCGCACGTCGCCTCACTCCCGATTGCAGTGCTCGTATCGTCCGTATCAATAATCTCACCGGAATCCTGCATGCAACTGAAAGCGGCACCGGAATAGCAACCCTGCCAGATTATCTGGTTGCAACCAGGCCCCATCTCAAGCGTGTTCTACCCGACATCGACGGCCCGAGCTTTGACCTGCATCTGGTGTATCCGGATGCCCTGCGTCAGTCCAAACGGATAGCTGCCTTTCGGGATTTTCTCGTGCGCGCGGCCAAAGAGTGGCGCTACTAGCTGGCATTTTCACCACCTAATTGGCCTTGGCCCTCTTGACGCCCGGCTCGAGATCTTGAGCCAGGGGCTGCGCCCTCTTCTGCCCTGTGGCCGCGAACCAAAGCCGCAACAGCGAGCCAAGATCGGATGCCCCTGATTCAAGGGTGGGGAAGGACGCTGAGCTTGGCTACAGAAACCTTCAAACGGCTTCGTCCTGCCCGACGGCAGGTCAAACTGGATGGCATTTGATGCAATTCTGCGATACCGGCCTTTACTGCCCTTTAATTTCAGAAGCGGCATCATCCTGGACCAAACATCGAGCACAACACCGGAAAGGGCCCCAATGCCCGAAAGCAGCGTCCAACTCAGCCCCGCTTCCGACACTGCCATTTCCTATCGGATGCTAGTCCTCGACGTCGTCGAACGGCTGATCGTGATTGGTCTTTTCGTCCAATTCGCCTGGCATGCGGCCAGCAATTTTGCGCAGACCTCACAGATCGTCAGCCTGATGATGATTGTAAGTGAAGCGCTGCCGGTTGGCTTTATTCTATTTCGACGGCCATCACAGCTGCTTTCTGCACACCCGCTTGACTGGTCGGTCGGCATTGCGGGAACGATGATGCCGCTGCTGGTAATTCCGAGTACGACGTCAACCGCGCTCATACCAGTAGTCGCATGCCTAATAATCATGATCGCTGGCATCTATCTTGAGATAGCTGCAAAGCTCAGCCTCGGTCGCAGCTTTGGCATTATCGCCGCCAATAGAGGTGTGCGTACGCAAGGCCCTTATCGGTTCATACGTCACCCGATGTATGCTGGTTATTTGCTAACCCACATTGGAATACTCATGGCAATGCCTACCTGGCGCAATGCCGCTCTTTACTCCATGACATTGATATTTCAGCTTTGGCGCATGGAGCGGGAAGAGGGAATCCTGAAACGGGACTCAGATTATCATTCATTTGCACAGCGTGTCCGATATCGCCTTGTACCAGAGCTGTTTTAACTCCTAAACTACACTGCGGCGACTGCCCGAGGCGTACGCAGTCATAGCTGTTCCTACGTGCTGCACTCGGAAATGGACATCTTGCGCTTAGCCTACCGATACAGCTTATTTCCGATATTCATGCCGGTATAGAGACTTGCCACCTCGGGACCATAACCATTGAAAATCTGAGTTGGGACGCGTTCATCGGTGCCGAGTACACGTTCAGTTTCCTGGCTCCACCGCGGATGCGGAACTTTGGGATTAACGTTCGCCCAGAATCCGTACTCATCAGGACCTACTGCTTCCCAGAAGGTTTTCGGTTGCTCAGTCTGAAAGCGGAACCGGACAATTGCTTTCACAGACTTGAAACCGTATTTCCAGGGTACCACCAAACGAAGTGGTGCGCCCATCTGTTTGGGCAGGGGCTTGCCATAGATCCCGGTGACAAGAAACGTCAGCTCATTTGCAGCTTCGGCCATGGTTAGGCCTTCAACGTATGGCCAAGGGTACCAAGGCTGATCTTGCCCGGGCGCAACGCTTGGCATCATGAACGTCTGCATCATCAGATATTTGGCAGAGGCAAGCGGCTTCGCCAGAGCGAGGAACGCAGTCATGGGAAATCCAGTCCATGGCACTGCCATCGACCAGGCCTCGACGCAGCGATGTCGGTAGAGCCGCTCCTCTAGCGGCATCTTGAAGATCAGTTCGTCGGCCCCGATCTTGAATGGCTTCTCGACCAGACCTTCAACAGAAATCTCCCAGGGTCTAATGGGCAGAGCCTGTGCCTGCTGCCAAATGTCCTTTGATGTCCCGAACTCGTAATAGTTATTATATGTCTCCGCTATCTGCGCCTTGGTGATTGGCCGATCGAGCTTAAATGCCGTATCCCGCTTTGCCGGATAAAGCTTGAGCGTTGGATTGGCTCCCCCCATTGCCACGGGCTTCGACGCAACTGCGCTTTTTGAACCGCACGCCGCCAGTGGCAGGGAAAGTGCGAGGGCGCTTGCTCCGGTGACCAGCTGGCGCCGGCTGAAAAACAGCTCCTCAGGTGTAGCCATCCGGTCAGGCAACTCCCAGCGCTTCGGCTTTTGGATAAGCAATCTTGCCTCCCTGTCTGACGACGGCTTTTTCCTCTGATCGACTGCTTCTAACGGCTATACGCAGTAAGATCACCCGTTCATACGTTGGCCGGGCTGGACCAGATCGTTCACCCTGATGGGCAATACACGATATAGCAATTTTTTGGGTCCTGGAGCTACCAGGCCGGTAAGGCCCTGACCCAATTTCAATTGTTCCATCCGCCGACATGACACCGCTTCTACGAAAAACTTGGGCCGACGGCGACACCGGCTGCCTCAGGCTGACCAGTTCCAACGCCACACGCAGCGTCCCGGCGGAAGTTTCAGCATCAGTACATTACATTTCCGTCACCATGAGATGGGGACGCGGCGAGAGCGCGCGCATGGAGCTCAGCCTGAAGGGGATGCCGCACTAGTATTCTACAGGCGGCCACCACGCAGCCTCCTGCAGCGCCTTATGCCGCCTTCCGATGTTGGGCAACGACCTGCTCAGCAAGCTTTCCCGACAGTTCCCCCAAATGATCGAATTCGACCTCGAAGCTGCCTACGCCCTGCGTCAGGGATCGCAGGTCGATGATCAGATCCGTCAACTCCGCCATCGGCATCTGTGCCAGCACCGTATCCCAGCCGCGCCAGCCCGGCCTCACGTCATATCCCAGCAACTGGCCGCGCCTGCTCGACACGACACCGTTGACCTTTGCTGTCGCCTCGCTTGGAACGTGTATTTGGACGTGCATGATTGGCTCGAGCAGTACAGGATTACATTCCGGCATGCCTTCCTGCATGGCGATACGCGCCGCGCTCTGAAATGCCGCATCCGATGAATCCACAGAGTGGTAAGATCCGTCAGAGAGGGTCACCGAAATATCGACGATCGGAAAGCCAAGAGGTCCACACTTGAGATACTCCGTCACCCCCCTCTCCACCGATGGAATCCATTGCTTTGGCACAACTCCGCCAGTAATTCGATCTGTAAACACAAAGCCGGAGCCCCGTGTAAGTGGTTCGATCTTGAGGACCACATCTCCAAACTGACCATGCCCTCCGGTTTGCCGCTTATACCGGCCCCGCTTCGTAGTGGCATTTCGGATTGTCTCCTTGTAAGGCACGCGCGGAGGATGCGTATTGAGCTTGAGCCCATATTTTCCCACGAGTTTTTCGGTTGCCACCTTAAGGTGAATATCTCCCTGCCCACACAAGGTCATCTCGTTGAGCTCAGGGTTCTGCTCGAGAATTAGCGAGGGATCTTCTTCGTGGAGCTTGGCGATCGCTGCCGTCAGTTTAACCTCATCTTTGCGATCAGCGACTTCGATGCCCAGACGATAAACCGGTGGAAGATGTTCAATTTCGATCTTGGATAGAGGTACACCTTTTGCCTCAGTCAGCAGATCACCAGTCAACACCCCGTCCAGCCGACCCAAGCCAACACATTCCCCCGCAGAAGCTTCCGAAATCTTACTGACCTCGGCGCCTCGCAACGAGAAAACACCTCCTGCACGTACGTCACTTCCGGTAGGCGTGTGCAAGACCGCACCATCTTTCAGCGGACCACCGAAGATACGTCCCAGGCTCATCTTGCCTCCCAGTGTCGAGTGATATGTCTTGAGTATCTGGACAGCCGCACCTCTTCCTAGCTGTAGTCCCAGGCGAGCCGCGGTCTTTTCCGCTCCCGGCGTTTCGTGACGCAGTGCCTTAAGCAACCGCCGAATGCCATTGTCGTTCTCGGCCGAACCAATCAGCACTGGAACCAGGTCGCCGTTACCAAGCTCCTTGGTCAAATCCGCGAACACTTCAGAAGGTTGCGGGGTCATATCGCTGAGCAGCTCTTCCATAAGGTGCTCATCAAAGTCGGCCAGCTTTTCGAGCATCGCAAAGCGGGCCTCAACTTCCCGCGCCTTGATCTCGCCATCCATCGAGATCGCTTCACTTGGCTCATGCTGATGGTAGACATAGGCACGCTCTAGTGCCAAATCGACGAAGCCGACAACAGCCCCCCCTTCCCATATCGGAATTTGCCGAAACAATAGTGGCTTGTCTGACGCTTCCTGCAGGAATGCGAGAAGCTCACGCAAGCTTCCAGAGGCTTTGTCGATCTTGTTGACAAACAGAAAGTGGGGAATTCCCTGTTCTTCGAGCCTCTTCAGATAAGGCTTCAGCATCATCAGCTTTTCTGCGTGCGGTTCACAGACGACCACGGCTGCATCGACGCCTGTCAGTACTCCAAGGGTATCAGCCAGCAATTCAATCGAACCTGGACAATCGAGTAGAGTAAAACGTTCACCCAAATAGTCGAAAGTCGCGCAATTGACGTCGACGCTCATTTGGCGTGACCGCGCCTCGGAGCCGAAATCCCCAACGCTGCTGCCAGCAGTGACCGAACCTTTTCGTCCTATCGCTCCCGCCGCGTACAACATCGCTTCCAACAAGCTCGTCTTGCCGGCCCCATAGGGTCCGACCAAGGCCACTGTACGTGGCCCATTACCTCCATTCTTCGTGGACATGTGCGCCTCACTTGTCCGGAGCCTAGATCCGGACCGAGGCGCGGCGGGCGCATTCCCCTATGATAGGGTCGCGTCACGCGCCCCGCGAGGGGAATGCTCGCGCTGAATGAAGCAGCCAGCAAGCAAAATCATGCCTGGACCCGACAAAACTTAAGAAACTCGTGGAAACGGGAGCCAGTCCGCGTCGTAGTAGGGTACTTGACACGCGGCACTGCGCGCTCACTCGATCGAGCGGGTTGCGCGTCTCTTTCGGTAGCATTGACGATAGGGCGGCTTAGGCCTGTCGCCAGTGGCTGCAGAGAAGCAGAGGCATCCTGCCGCAGAGCGCCATGCCTGACCGCATACATGATATTTGGCCTTTGACATTGTCCTTTCAGCACAGAGATTTCGCCAAAGGCTCGATGTATTTTCACTCAAGGTCGGGTGGAGGTCCTTGATCCACAGCACAAGGTGCCCTGCCCAGCTACATGCAGCACTGCTGCAAAAGGACCCGGGGACGATGCGGATGCGGCCATAAGGCATCCGCGCTATGCGATCCAAGATGGGTCAATCCACGGGCAAGAGCCATGCTCGGCGTCATTGAAGCTTTTAGGGAAGACCGTGGGCGATGCGCAGTCGCAAGAGCACGATAGCTGCGCTGCGGCCGCATGGTTATGGCTTCTACATTTATGCTCCCAAGTCCGACAATTACTTGCGACGGGGATGGCGTACACCCTATCCCCAGCGCGATTTCGAGGCATTGGTCAGTCTGGCGGGATACTGCCAGGGCTTGGGAGTCAATTTTGGTCTTGGATTTAGTCCCTATGCGCTGTTTCGAAACTTCGGTCAGACGGCTCGTACCGAGCTCGCGGCCAAGCTTGACCAACTGCGTGCGCTAAAGCTTGATCTCTTTGCCATCCTTTTTGATAACATGCCTGGCGGCTCACCACGGCTGGCCAACGAACAATCATCGAACCAGTCGGACAACAGCTGCCAGGAACGAAGCTGATATTTTGTCCCACCTACTATAGTGATGATCCAGTCCTCGACCGCACATTTGGTCGCCATCCGGCCGATTATCTCGAGACCATCGGAAAGCTCTTGGATCCGGGCATCGCGATCTTTTGCGGCGCAAGCCCGTTCTGTGGGACAATTATCCTGTCAACGACGGCCCGCGAATGAGCCGTTATCTGCATATTCGTGCGGTAACCGGACGAAGCGTGACTGCGGCAGTCCAGCTGGAGGGGCACGCTGTGAACCCATCGCTTCAACCAACATTGGCTCAAATTCCAGCGATGAGCTTGGCAATGGCGTATCGTCAGGGCGCCCTTTATGATTATGGCCGGGCATTTCACGAAGCCGCCATGGCCGTGTGCGGCTCCCAATTGGCCGAATGCCTTTATGAGGATCTCAGCCTCCTCCAGGATGCCGGCCTAGAGCCGCTTGGTGTCGTCGAGGTTGAACGACTGCGGGCCCGCTATGGCGGAATTGACCACGAGGCGGCTCGGGAAGTCCTCGGCTTCGTCAATGGCAAGTATAGCTTTGCGGGCGACATGAGCTGACCCTACGGAAGGGTAATCTCACTGCGCTTCCTTTTTCAAGACGAGCTGAAGGCATCGACAGACACTTGCGCATCTCTACCAGCAAGTCACCGTCAAACGAAAACGCCCACGTGCCCCCCGTCCGCTCAGAGCCATCGCTCAACCAGCTGATCGTGTTGTGCTCACCTCAACGCAGATCGGCACAAAAACGCTGGATGCGCCTGCAGGCTTCTTCGAGAAGCTGATTGGATGTGGCATAGGAAATGCGAAAGAAGGGCGACGAACCAAATGCGGCTCCCTGCACGACAGCAACATTTTCGCTTTCCAGAAGCGCCGAGACAAAATCTTCGTCGCTTGCGATCTTTTTGCCTGACCGGGTCGATTTCCCAATCAATTCTCTGATCGAAGGATACACATAGAATGCGCCCTCGGGCGTTGGACAGGTAATGCCGCGGGTTTGATTAAGCATTGAAACGACAAGGTCTCTGCGCTCCTCAAATAGTTTGGCCCGCTCGGTGATGAAATCTTGAGGGCCATTGAGCGCTTCCACTGCGGCCCATTGCGCGACTGACGTCGCGTTCGTGGCTGCCTGGCTCTGCAATTTACTCATGGCTTTGATCAGAGTCTCCGGGGCCGCGCAGTAGCCGATACGCCACCCCGTCATTGCGTAGGCCTTGGAAACACCGTTCATGGTCACGAGGCGCGGCATGAGACGGGGCTCTGCCGCTCCGATCGACGTGAATTTGAATCCTCCATAGACGAGGTGCTCATACATGTCGTCCGTTAAGACCCAAACATGGGGGTGACGGACAAGTAC
>JAKBAU010000077.1 GCA_021808875.1 Pseudomonadota bacterium
CACGCGCGCCAATCACTCGGCGACACATTTGCTCCACGCTGCCCTCAAACGTGTTTTGGGCCCACACGTGGCCCAGAAGGGCTCGATGGTGGGACCCGACCGTTTGCGCTTTGATTTCAGCCATCCCAAGGCCCTCAGCGTCGCGGAACTCGAGCGCGTCGAAAACCAGGTCAATGCCGTCATCCGGCAGAACAGCGACGTGTCCACGCGCCTGATGCCCACAGAGGAGGCGATCTCCGCCGGCGCCGAAGCGCTTTTCGGGGAAAAGTACGGCGATGAAGTGCGTGTCCTGAGCATGGGTGAGGACAATGGCGGACCAGTCCCCTATTCGGTGGAGCTCTGTGGCGGCACCCATGTGCGCCGCCTCGGGGACATCGGTCTGTTCACGATTTTGGCTGAAAGTGCCGTCGCTTCCGGTGTCCGCCGCATTGAAGCGATGACCAGTGAAGCGGCCCGTCTCTACCTGACGGCACGTGCAGATCTGGCGCGGGAGGCCGCTGCCGTGCTCAAGACTGCGCCTGGCGAGCTGCCGGTGCGTCTCCAGCAGCTGAGCGAAGAGCGGCGGCGTCTGGAACGGGAGCTGGTTGAGGCCCGCCGGGCTCTGGCGCTGGCCGGCCCTGGCGATGCTGGCGCTGCGGCGGAGGGTCAGGAGACGATTGGAAACGTCGTCTTTCTCTATCGTCCGTTGCGCGACTTTCCCACCAAGGATCTTAAATCGGTAGCCGATGAAGCCAAGGCCAAGCTTGGTTCGGGTATTGTCGTGATTGCCAATACAGCCGAAGGCAAGGTGTCGCTGGTCGTCGGGGTTTCTACGGATCTCTCTGCCCGCTTTTCGGCGGGCGAGCTCGTGCGTGTCGGCTCGGAGCTTCTGGGAGGCCGGGGAGGCGGGCGAGCCGACATGGCTCAGGGCGGTGGCCCAGAGGTCGACAAGCTTGAGGCGGCAGTGGAGGCGATCCGCGCCGCCATTGTCGCCCGCGCGCAAAGCTAGGGCGGCTGATCACGCCTGCGTGAGCTTGAACCGCACGCTGTGCCTTGGCGCATGGCCAGATACTGCGGCAAAGGGCCTGGGCTGCGCCTTTTGGGCGCAGCCGCGCGTATGCGGTAGCGGTTTGCTCAGGCCAATGCGGCGCGCAGATTCTCACCAAGCTTGTCGAGGAAGCCCTCAGTGGTCAGCCACTTCTGCTCCGGCCCGATCAGAAGCGCGAGATCCTTGGTCATGAAGCCCGCTTCCACGGTGTCTACCGACACCTTCTCGAGGGTCTGGGCAAAGTTTGCGAGACGCTCATTGCCATCAAGCTTGGCGCGGTGGGAAAGACCACGTGTCCAGGCAAAAATCGAGGCAATCGAGTTGGTCGATGTCGCCTGTCCCTTTTGGTGCTGTCGGTAGTGACGCGTCACCGTGCCGTGTGCAGCCTCGGCCTCCACGGTCTGGCCATCCGGGGTCATCAGCACGCTGGTCATCAGGCCCAGGCTGCCGAAGCCCTGTGCCACCGTGTCGGACTGCACATCGCCATCATAGTTCTTGCACGCCCAGACATAACCCCCGCTCCACTTCAGGGCAGATGCGACCATGTCGTCGATGAGCCGGTGTTCATAGGTGACGTCGGCCTTCTTGAAGCTCTCGGCAAACTCACTGTCAAAAACCTGCTGGAAGATATCCTTAAAGCGGCCATCATAGGCCTTCAGGATGGTATTCTTGGTCGAAAGATAGAGCGGATATTTGCGTATCAGCGCGTAATTCATCGAGGCGCGGGCGAAATCCTTGATTGATTCATCGAGATTGTACATGGCCATGGCGACACCCGCGCCCGGGGCATCGAACACATCATGTTCGATAACGGTGCCGTTCTCGCCGACGAATTTGATCGACAGCTTGCCCTTGCTCGGGAATCTGAAATCCGTGGCGCGGTATTGATCGCCAAAGGCGTGGCGACCAATCACGATCGGCTGGGTCCAGCCGGGGACGAGGCGCGGCACGTTGCGACAGATGATGGGTTCGCGGAAGATCACCCCGCCCAGGATGTTGCGGATCGTGCCATTGGGGGACTTCCACATCTTCTTCAGCTTGAATTCCTCCACCCGCGCTTCGTCCGGGGTGATGGTGGCACACTTGACGCCCACACCGTGCTTCTTGATGGCATTGGCAGCATCGACGGTGACCTGATCATCGGTGGCGTCGCGATGCTCGACCGAGAGATCATAATATTCAAGCGGGACATCGAGGTAGGGCAGGATCAGTTTGGTCTTGATCAGCTCCCAGATAATGCGGGTCATCTCGTCGCCGTCGAGTTCGACGACCGGATTGGCAACTTTGATCTTGTCCATGGGAGCCTCGGTTGGCATTTTTCCTCCCGTGCCTATAGCCAAGCCGCCATCTTGCGTCAAAGCGGGCTGGACGAAAGGACGCGCACGCGGCAGAACAGCGCGATGACCTCTGTGTCCCCCCTGCCGCCCGCGATCATCCTGTCGCGGCCACAGCTTGGCGAAAATATCGGTGCGGCCGCCCGTGCCATGGCCAATTTCGGGCTGACCGATCTGCGTCTGGTGGCCCCGCGCGATGGCTGGCCCAACGCGCGAGCCTTCTCCATGGCTGCCGGCGCGCTGCGCATCGTCGAAGGCGCCCGGGTGTTCGAGCGGCTAGAAGATGCGTTGAGCGACCTTGAGCTGGTCTACGCCACCACCGCACGCACGCGTGGCGTCGCCAAGGCTGTGCTGACACCGGGTGCAGCTGCTGCCAGTCTGCGTCAGAAGGCCAGTGAGGGTGTCCGCTGCGGGCTTCTGTTCGGCAATGAACGTTCTGGCCTCGACAATGAGGAAGTTGCCCTCGCCCAGGCCATCATCACCATTCCGACCAGCCCCGACTTTGCCTCCCTCAATCTCGGCCAGGCGGTGCTGCTAAACGCCTATGAATGGCTTCGCAGTGCTGATGGCACCCCCGCGGTCCGCATCGACTATGGCGGACTGGCGCGACCGGCAAGCAATGCAGAGCTGCAGTACCTCTTTACGCACCTCGAAGACGAGCTTCTCAAGGCAGGATTTCTGCATCCGCCCGATCGGGTGGGGCAGATGAAGCTCAATCTGCGGGCTATGCTCCAGCGGGCGCAGCTGAGCGACCAGGAGGTAAGGACCTTGCGAGGCATCATCGTCGCACTCACCCGCGGCAAGCACCGCAGAGCCATGGAGAACGAGCCATGACGATCCGTGAGGGCTTCGCGCCAGCCAATGAACTCATGTTGCACTATGCGCAGAGCGGCTCTGAGGACGCGCCGCTGGCGCTGTTCCTACATGGCTTTCCGGAGTTCTGGTACTGCTGGAAAGATGTACTGGAAGAGCTTTCGGGGCACTTCCACTGTGTGGCGCCTGATCTGCCAGGCTACAATCTCTCCTCCAGGCCGGCCGAGGTGGCGCGCTACCGCACCAAGCGCTTGGTCGACGACCTGGATGCGTTTGCCGCAAATTTCTCTGCTGACAAACCCTTCATACTGGTCGCCCATGACTGGGGTGGCGCGCTGGCCTGGGCTTACGCAATCAAGAAACCTGAGCACCTGAAGAAGCTTGTGATCATCAATGCAACGCATCCAGGGACCTTCGCGCGCGAGATCGCAAACAACCCGGCACAGGCTGGTGCCAGCCAGTACATTCTCGACATCCGCGCGGAAGGGTCGGAAGCGCGCTTTGCAGCGAATGGCTACGCGCAGCTCTGGCAGAGCCTCGCCCCAGTCGCGGCAGCTGGGCATTTGAGCGCGGCTGACAAGTCTGAGTACCTCAAGGCCTGGGCGCAGCCGGGGGCGCTGACGGGCATGTTCAACTGGTACAGGGCAATGCGCCTTGATCCGCCCAAAAGTGGCGAAGGCTCCAATGCCGACCGGCTTTACGAGCCCGAGACACTGCGGGTCAGCGTGCCGACGCTAGTAATCTGGGGAGAGCAGGACAAGGCGCTACTACCAGGCTGCCTGGACGGGCTCGAGGAATTCGTCCCGAACCTTAAGATGATCCGG
Organism: Pseudomonadota bacterium; assembly: GCA_021808875.1. Next base: position 3,999 of record JAKBAU010000077.1, read on the forward strand.
GTGCCCCATGGCAGCCATTGGGTGATCCATGAGGAGCCCGCCAGCGTGTCGCGGTGGATCAAGGATTTCGCCGGGTGAGCCGGCTCGAGCGAAACCTGAATGATGCTGCTGTAAAGAAGCTGCGGTGCTGGTCCGGTTACCAGCCGGCGGGCGCCATTGCCCATCCAATTGGGTCTCAGGGACTTGATGACCCAGGCCGGTAATTTTCCTTAACCAGCAAAGCTGACCGCAACCCGCGTTCCTTTCCACCACCGCGTGGGAACTTTGGCGTCGCCGGGCGATCTTCTGCATGTCTGGCGGTTCAGTCAGCCGGTTCAGGTTGGGGAAAATACCTATGGCCGCAGCTGGCGATGCTCAGAGAATTTTCACTGCCGGGCGGATACCATTCCTAACATGTACCATGTGTATCTGTGTATCGCTGATCACCACGACCTGCGGCTAGTATTCCTCGCTGCCACACTCTGCCTGTTTTCCAGCATTACCGCGATCAGCATGATCGCGCATACCCGCGCCGCGACGGGCAAAATGCGCGCGCTTTGGCTTGTGGCCGCTTCTGTTGTCGCAGGGTTCGGGATTTGGGCAACTCACTTCATTGCCATGCTTGCCGACCAGGTGGGGATGCCCGTTGCCTACGATCTCGATCTGACCGTCGCCTCGGTTCTGCTGGCCATCGTGCTATGCGGCCTCGGGTTCTGGCTTGCTCTTTCCCGCTTCGGGCCGTTGATCGGCGGAGCGGTGGCGGGCATTGCAATCGCGGTGATGCATTATGTCGGTATGGCCGCGCTGGAAATTTCGGCCTACCCGGTTTGGGACCTGCGCTATGTGAGCGCATCAATCGCGATCGGCATCACTTTTTCTGCAGCTGCCTTATGGGCCTCATTCCGCCAGCAATGGCACATGCGAATTGCGAGCTGCCTGCTTCTGACGATTGCCATTTGCGGCCTGCATTTCACCGGGATGGCGGCGGTGATCTATCATTACGATCCGCATATTCTTATCCCACAAGGTGTGGTGGATCGGCTGGCGATTGCGATCGGCGTAGCGTCCGCAGCTGCGGCGATCGTTGCGGCCGGACTTGCCGGTGTGCTCGTTGATATCCGGTTGCAGACGCGCGAATCACAGAATTTGCGTGCACACATCGCCGAGCTGGAAGCCGTGAAATCTCAGCTTGAGGAAACCTCGGAGACATTGCGTGTTGCGCTTGGCGCCGCTGCATCTGCCGACTTGGCAAAGTCCCGCTTCCTGGCGACGATAAGCCATGAGCTGCGTACGCCGCTAAATGCGATCATCGGATTCTCGGACCTGATGGCGGGCGAAATGTTTGGCCCGCATTCCAATCCGAAGTATCGCGACTATTCCAAGTCCATTCACGATAGCGGGGCCCATCTTCTTGCGCTCATCAATGACATCCTCGATTTGACGCGCCTGGATCTCGGCGAAGAAGATCTGGAAGACCAAGATGTCGATCTCGTCGACGTTGTGGCCGAGACGGTGCGCATGCTGGCCGGCCGCATCGAAACTGCGCAGCTCCAATGTCAATGCGAGGTCGCGCCAGCAATTCCCCACGTTCGTGCCGACCGCAGGCGTCTGCGGCAGGTTCTCATCAACGTCCTCTCCAACGCGATCAAGTTTACGCCGGAGGGTGGGAAGGTCATTGTGCTGGCGCGCAGGACGAGCAGTGGTGTGGCGATAGATGTGTGCGATACCGGCATTGGGATCGCGCAAGAGGATATTCCCAGGGCGATGGAGTATTTCGGTCAGGTAGATTCGACGCTCGCCCGATGCTACGAGGGCACCGGGCTCGGATTGCCGCTCTCCCGGCAGATCATGGAACTGCATGGCGGCAGGCTCGTGCTTCGTAGCAAGCCCGGTGAAGGCACAACCGTAACCCTCAGCCTGCCTGAAACGCGGCTGCTGGATGGTCGGAAGGCCGCGGCATGATCTGGTCTCGGTGTTTTCGCGGCGCCCGACTCGCAATTTTCTGCATCTGCCGCTATATGGTCTCCGGGAGTCCGGTTACGGGCGAAGCTATCGCCAACCCGGTCAGGTCCGGAAGGAAGCAGCCGTAACGAATCCGCTTTGGGTCGTGGCCGGGCTCTCACTTATCCACAGAAACGCCGCCGGAGCCCGCACTGCTCGGCCGCGGCTTGATATAGTCGGCCATGGACCAAGACGAGACGCTGGACGAAGGGCCGAGCCTCGGCCTCGAGGCGCCGCCGCAAAAGAGCGCCGAGCAATATCGTGTGCTTGCGCGCAAATATCGCCCCTCCGACTTCACCGGGCTGATCGGCCAGGAACCATTGGTCAGAACGCTGAAGAACGCGTTTGCCACGGGCCGTATTGCCCATGCCTTCATGCTCACTGGCGTGCGTGGGGTTGGCAAGACCACGACGGCGCGTATCGTCGCGCGCGCACTTAATTGCGTGGGCCCTGGCGGTACGCAAACCGGGCCGACAATCCAGCCTTGTGGCGTCTGCGAACCCTGCCGCGCCATTGCTGAATCGCGCCATGTCGATGTGCAGGAGATGGATGCCGCCTCGCGTACCGGCATCGACGACATCCGCGAGATCATTGAGGGTGTCCGCTATGCTCCGGCTTCGGCTCGCTACAAGGTCTACATTATCGATGAAGTGCATATGCTCTCGAAGCAGGCCTTCAATGGGCTGCTGAAAACCCTCGAAGAGCCACCGCCGCATGTAAAATTTATCTTCGCCACCACCGAAATCCGCAAGGTTCCGGTGACCGTGCTTTCGCGCTGCCAGCGCTTTGACTTGCGTCGGATCGAGCCCGAAGTTCTCATCGCCCATCTCAGGACGATCGCGGACAAGGAGCAGGTGCCCATCGCTGATGATGCGCTGGCCCTGATTGCGCGCGCCGCAGAGGGCTCGGTTCGGGATGCACTATCGCTGCTCGATCAGGCGATCGCCCATGGCGAAGGTCAGCCGATCGCGGCGCAGAGCGTGCGTACGATGCTGGGACTGGCTGATCATGGACGCATCCTCGATCTGTTCGAGGCTCTGATGGGCGGGCATATCGAGACGGCCTTACGCGAACTCGAAGGCCTGCATGGACATGGCGCTGACCCCTTGCAGGTGATGCAGGATCTGTTGGAGCTGACCCACTTTCTTACCCGGCTCAAGGTTGCACCAGCGGCCGAAGGCTTCTTTGATGGCAGCTCCGGGGAAGCACGACGGGCCGCGCAGCTGGCTGCGGGCTTGACCGTGCCAGCTCTGACCCGGACCTGGCAGCTTTTGCTCAAGGGGCTCCTCGAAGTTCGCGACGCGAGCCGACCTCTGGCGGCCTGCGAGATGGCACTCATCCGTCTCGCCTACGCCGCTGATCTGCCGCCGACCGATCGGCTGGTACGCGAGGTGATGGAAAGCATGTCGACGCGGCCTGCCACCCCGGCAGCTGCCATGCCTGCCGCGCCATCGGCGCCGCTGGTCACGGCGCGCAGCCGCAGCGATGGCCGTGCCCCGGTACTGGCGCAGCAGACGGTTCCGCAGGCGCAGGGTGATGCCGGACCAAGCCTGTGCACCCTCGAGGATGTTGTGGCTCTCGCCATGGCCAAGGGCGCTGCAGTGCTCAAGGTTCACCTTGAGAACGATGTGCATCTGGTGACCCTCGAGCCAGGACGCCTCGAGTTCCGGCCGGGACCACGCGCGCCACGTACCCTTGCCCAAGATCTGGCGCAGAAGCTCAGGGACTGGACCGGCCAGCGCTGGGTGGTAAGCCTGGCCCGTGAGGGCGGCGCACCCAGCATTGCCGAAGCGCGCAAGGCGAAGATCACGGCCCGCCTGGAGCGGGTCCTGGCGGAGCCCATGGTGCGTGCGGTTCTGGACCGCTTTCCCGGAGCCGAGGTTATTCGGGTCATAGACAAGGAACCGCTGCTCGCTGCGGATGGCGAGACTGGCGAGGAGGATGAATGATGGAACTGGCCGATCTGTTTCAACAGGCCAAAGCCATGCAGGAAAAAGCTGCAGCGATGCAGATCGAACTGGAGCGCCTTGAGGTCGAAGGCGTTGCCGGCGGTGGACTTGTCCGTGTCACTATGACCGGAAAATCCGAGCTGAAACGCGTGACCATCGATCCCTCGCTGTTCGTGGCCGAGGAACGGCAGGTCGTCGAGGATCTGATCGTTGCAGCGGCCGGCGATGCCAAGGCCAAGGTCGAACGCCGTCTGGGCGATGAGATGCAGAAGCTCGCCGGCGGGCTTGGTTTGCCGCCAGGATTCAAGATGCCGGGATTTTAGGCAGTTAGAGAAAGTTCTCCGGCCAGATCATGGTGCGCCACATATGGGCGACGGGTGAGCCGTCAAAGCCGAGGCCCTCTTCGGGCTGACGGAAGTTGCGCCCGATGATGTCCTCGAACAGCTCCAGCTGGGGCGCTTCCGTGCTTTCGAAACTGTAGACATCGTTGAGCGTGATGATGCGGCTCGTCATGTACCAGGCGTGATGGCGTGCGGCCTCTGCCTCCTTCTGGATGTGGGGAGGCGGCACATATTCCCGTCCGAAGAAGCGATGGTAGATCTCGGGATAGTCATAGCCCACCTCGGGATCGGGCAAAAAGCGCAGTGCCTGATGCTTTTCGATTGCCCAGGCAATTTCCGCGCTGACATAGGGACGCACCAGCTGCGCACTCCAATAGCCATGCTCTGCATGGATCAGTGCGCCCATGGCGATGTCGTGCAGCAGGCAGGCCATGACCACGCTTTCGCTGTGGCCGGCCTTGAGGGCGTGAAAGGCACTGAGGGCGAGATGGTTACGCACGATGGCGCCGAAGCGGTAGCGAAAGAAGTCGAGCAATGTTGGCTTTTCCGGCATCGCCGCATAGGCCGGATTGTCACCCATCATGAAGACGGTATCCGGCCCCAATCGGGCGATGAGGCGGCGCTCGAGGCTGCCGTCATTGCCGACCATGGTCAGGGGATGGGGCATGATGAGCCGGTTGGGGGCAATCGTCACGTGAACTCCGCAGCGGGGGATTTTCGCGGCGGCACCATGACAAGATGGCTGCGGCGCTGCTAGAAGAAATTATGGCCAATTATCCTGTCGGTCCGGAAATCGAACGTCTCGTGCAGCTGTTGGGCAGGCTGCCCGGTCTGGGCCCGCGTTCGGCGCGCCGCGCCACTCTTACGCTGCTAAAGAAACGCGAACAGTTGCTCGAGCCGTTGGCGGCCGCGTTGCGTCAGGCTGCCGAAGCCGTCAAGAACTGTGAGATCTGCGGCAATCTCGATAGCCAGTCGCCGTGTGCGCTGTGTCGTGACAACCGACGGGATCTCAAGGTGCTTTGTATCGTCGAGGACGTTGCTGATCTTTGGGCGCTGGAACGTGCCGGCGTCTTCAAGGGACACTATCACGTGCTGGGCGGTGCGCTGAGTGCGTTGGATGGAGTGACACCCGAGCGACTGAACCTCAAGGGACTGCTCGAGCGCATCGAGGCCGGGGTCAGGGAAGTCATTCTCGCCATGAATGCGACGGTGGAAGGTCAAACCACCGCCCACTGGCTGAGTGATCTGATCGCGCCGAGCGGGGTCAAAATCAGCCGTCTTGCCCATGGCGTGCCCGTGGGTGGCGAACTCGATTATCTGGATGAAGGCACGCTGGCTGCGGCCTTTGCGGCGCGACGGGGATTTTAGCGGCGTCGCCGACCGTGCCGGCCGGTCCTCTCATTCTTCATCCGCCGCGTCATCCACGCTGGCTTCCTCGAGGTCCTCGGGGACGGCCAAGCCAAGCAGGGTCGTGGCGGAGCGCGATGGCAGGATTTCAACATCGCGAAGCTTACGGTTCATCACCCGGGTACGGGTACCGAGACGATCAATGGTATTGGAGGCGGCACCCAGCTGGCGCTTGAGGGTATCGACCACCTTGCCATGCTCGGCGAACTCGCTGCGCACGGCCGCAAGCAGCTGCCAGACTTCACTTGAGCGCTTTTGAATGGCCAGCGAGCGAAACCCCATTTGAAACGCGTTGAGCATGGAGGCAAGCGTGGTCGGACCTGCCAGCGTCACGCGATAGTCGCGCTGCAGCCCGTCAAAGAAGCCGGGGCGACGGAGGATTTCGGCGAACAGGCTTTCGGTCGGCAGAAACAGCACCGCGAAATCGGTTGTCACGGGCGGATTGATGTATTTTTCAGCGACCGCTTTGGCAAAGCTGCGCACCCGTGTTTCCAGGGCGGCTCCTGCGGCCTCGACGCCGGCGCCATCGCCGCATTCGGCAGCGGCGAGAAGCCGCTCATAATCGTCTTGGGGAAATTTGGCGTCGATCGGCAGGAACAGGTCGCTGTCGTCCTCCAGGCTTGAAAAGCGCACCGCATATTCCACACGCTCGGCACTTTCGGGACGGCACTGCGCATTGCGCACAAACTGATCGGGGGCAAGAAACTGTTCGAGCAGGGCGCCAAGCTGTACCTCGCCCCAGGTGCCGCGGGTTTTGACATTGGTCAGGACCCTTTTGAGGTCGCCCACGCCGGTGGCCAGGCTTTGCATCTCTCCCAGTCCCTGGTGTACCGCCTTGAGCTGTTCAGAGACCGTGCGGAAGGACTCGCCCAGCCTCTGCTCGAGCGTCGACTGCAGCTTCTCTTCGACCGTCTGACGCATCTGCTCCAATTTTTGTTCATTGTTGGTGCGGATGGTTTCGAGCTTGGCATCGACGCTGGTGCGCAAGGCATCGGCTGCCGCTGTCTGCTTTTCGGTCAGCTGCGCCAGCTGCTCAAGGGTCGATTGCAGCTTCTCTTCGACGGTCTGACGCATCTGCTCCAGCTTCTGTTCATTGTTGGTGCGGATGGTTTCGAGCCTGGCATCTACGCTTGTGCGCAAGGCATCCGCCGCCGCTGCCTGCTTTTCGCTGAGCTGGGTCAGCTGGAGGAGAAGCCCGTCCAGCCGTTCTTTCTGCTGCCCGCTCATGTCCTTCAGGGTTGTGAGCCATTGCTCGGAGGAAAGCCTGAAATTCGTGGTCAGCTCTTCGCGCAGCGCCCGTGCCTCGTCCGCCTGGCGCCGGTCGAAGGTCTCAAGGCGGGTCTCGAGGGCAAGCCGCAGCGCCTCCTGACCACGTTCGAGTTTGCCACCCAGCTCTTCGCGCAGGCCTCTGGTCTGTTCGCTGAGCTCGGTCCGACTGCGGTCGGCTTCGGCGCGGATCAGCTCGCCCAGCTCTCCGCCCTGGCGCCGGCGCCAAGCCAGCGCCGCAAGGATAGCGGCAGCAAGGCTGAAGCCGGCGCTCAAAAGGGCAAAAATGTGCGCCATGTCCGCTTTGTCTCCCCGGTCCGAACGTTTCGGGAACCATAACCGATTCGCAGTTTCTTGACCGGCAACCGACGTGCCATTATCTGAGGCCTATGAGCGTTCGCCCGATCCTGATTGCGCCCGATCCGCGCCTGAAACTCGTCTCCGAGCCGGTGACGGAGGTGGACGATCATATCCGAACCCTTGTCGCCGACATGATCGAGACCATGTACGACGCGGAAGGGATCGGGCTTGCTGCGATCCAGGTTGGCGTCGCCAAGCGCATCCTCGTCCTGGATGTCGAGCAAAAAGAGGAACGGCGCAATCCGCGTGTATTCATAAATCCTATCATCACTTGGAGCTCTGAGGCGACCGCGGTGATGGAGGAGGGCTGTCTGTCCGTCCCCGAAATCTGGGATGAAGTGGAACGGTCACAGGCGATCAAGGCAGAGTATCTGGACGCTGACGGCGGTCTACAAAGCCTTGAAGCAGAAGGTATTTTGGCTGTTTGCCTGCAGCATGAGATGGATCATCTGAACGGTGTTCTGTTTGTTGATCATCTTTCGAAGTTGAAGCGCTCGATGGCGCTCAAAAAGCTCGCCAAAGCGAAGAAGCTGAAAAAGGCCAGCTGAGATGGCCTTGCGTCTGGCCTTCATGGGCACGCCGGATTTTGCCACGCCCACGCTTGCGGAGCTGCTGGCGCAGGGCCATGACATCGCTGCTGTGTATTCGCAGCCACCGCGGCCCAAGGGGCGGGGATTGCAGGCGGAGCCCTCTGCGGTGGCACGGCTTGCCGCGCGCTATGGCCTTGAGGTGCGCACCCCCATCAGTCTCAAGGGCGTGGCGGAGCAGGAGGCCTTTGCCGCGCTTGGTCTCGATGCGGCTGTGGTGGTCGCCTATGGTCTCTTGCTGCCCAAGAGGGTGCTCGAGGCAACGCGCCTGGGTTGTTTCAACCTTCATGGTTCGCTCTTGCCACGCTGGCGCGGGGCGGCGCCTCTGCAGCGGGCGATTATGGCTGGTGATGTGCAAACCGGGGTCATGGTGATGCGCATGGATGAGGGCCTTGATACCGGTCCCATTTTGATGGCCGAGCGTATGGCGATTGGGCGCAAGACATTTGGCGAGTTGCATGACGAGCTGGCCCGGCTCGG
>JAKBAU010000078.1 GCA_021808875.1 Pseudomonadota bacterium
GTCTATCCGCTCAAGTTCCGCTCGGAACATATCCCAATCGATCACCGCATCGAGCCGCTCGAGCGCATCGCCCGCCTCGGAGAGCTTGGAGAAGCGCTTATGCAGGTCGTAGAATCCGAATTGAATGTTCATCCCTCATTATAACTCCAACGACTTCGTCTCTGAAGGCAACAGCGCCGATTTTTAGAGGTGCCCTTGATTTCATCCACAACTTCTCGGACACGGGCCATTGTCTTGACCAGCTTGACCTCAAGCGCAGTGGAAAGTGGCGGGAAACAGAAATCAGGAACCAATTCCTTACTCGATATTTTTACTCTGCCCACCTCGCGGTCATAGTCCTGCCCTTTCTGCATTCCGCGTCCAATAAGTAGCAACTCGATGACGTCTTGAATATCTCGCTCTTGTTCAGGAATTTGCAAGACCGCCGAACGGAGTCTCCCACGAATGAAGTCTTTGAGCGCCGTGGTCTCGTCGTCAATTACTCCCAACTTCCCTTCTAGCACGGCGCGAAGCATAGATACATTTGAGTACACACTATCGAATATCTCCTTCTGAACCGGAACAACGGTATCCATGGAACCCTTCATGCCTTCGTTGTACTGGTCTAGTACGGGCGGCAGATCGGTCTTCTGCGCAACAGCCTGTAATATTCTGTTGTATTTGAGCGCAAAATTCTTAAAGCCGGCATACCTCCACATGTTGGCTGGGTCGTCGTGGCGAATTGATGAGTCCATTGCTTGCTGCAACGCGATTGTCCATCGTAGAAATACTCGGAGCTCGTCATTAGTCGTTTCTGGCATGATCTGAACTGCCCATCGGTGGCGAAATGCGGAGTGATTGGTCAGCCAATACCTGGCACGATAATATCAGTACCTTGCCTGGGGGACGGCCATGATCACACCGGAGCAGCTAATCAAAAATGTGAATGCTCTCGAAACGCTCATTAAAGTTGCGGCGATTGGAGGTCGTCCGATCGAGCCACTGACTAATTGGTACCCGCTCGCCCCAATTCAGCCAACTGGTGGCCTGTGGTATTTCTCCTTTGAATGCCCTGTCTGTCGCCGCATCTTTCCGCTCTTCCGGGACTTCTCGGAGGGTGATCTAGGAAACCCATTTGTCGGCTACGGCGTCCGGGCACCTTGTCTGTTCTGCAAGGCCAACCTTCAGTGCCCCTCGCAGAACCTTAAGTCCACCCAATGGCCACTTGAACCAGGACAAATACCGCCAAGGACCGAATACGCCAATCGAGTTCCTGTCAGATACAAAGATGACCCCGAATACCGTCCACTGATCGGACCCCTGCATCACTACACGTCGCTCCCTGTGCTGCTATCCATTATCAAGAGTAAGCGCCTCTGGGCTACAAATATCCGCTATTTGAACGACTCAAGCGAAAGCGAGCTGGGACTGACACGGACGAGGCAGATTGCGGAGGAAGCGCAAACCACGGCTAAAGGTATCGATCTAGAAGTACTCAACTACGTAATCGACTGGCTCGACAAGCCGAGGTCAGAAACCCAGTCAGTTTACCTAGTCTCATTCTCCGAAGCGCAGAATCAACTGAGCCAATGGCGCGGATACACAACGTATGGACAGGGAGTCTGCATCTCAATCGACTCTGGGGTCTTGGTAAACCGCATGCAAGCTCAAGGATGGACAGTCCAGAATTGTCGATACAGTCAAACTTCGCAGCTCACGTGGGCAGACGCAATTCTTTCCCGCTTCCGAAGGGAAGCTGCCACATACTGCGGAGGCAGTGATAAAGATCGAAGGCCTGGGATCGATACCATATTTCAGAACTGCTTAACCGGGTTGCTGCAAGTTGCAGCAACTATCAAGAATGATGGCTTCATTGAGGAGCGGGAGGTTCGCTTCATATCGCCAATGATCAACATCACTGACCCTCGGGTTTGCTACAGGCCGGGGAAGACAACCCGCATACCCTATGTCGAATTTGATCTATCTGACGCAGCAGGCCATCTCTTCCTTCATGAAATTATGGTTGGTCCAGGCTTGGATCAGACCGGAATGAAATCGATCATTGCCTCTGCACTAAAAGATGCTGGCGTGAAAGGTCCGTGCATCGTTAGTCACTCCCAAATCCCCTACCGAGAACTATAGCTTGACAGCCATCAGCAGCTTTGACCTCTGTTGCAGGCCACTGAGGCTACAGTAGCTCACCTGCGCCATGCATTTAACATTAATATAAGTCACAAATGAGCCAATAGAGATACCGAATGCCTGGATTTCTCTCGAGACTGCTCGCAAAGGTAAAGCCAACTGAAACTCAGAACTCCACGAGGTTGGAAGTCCTAAAGAAAGGTTCGGAAAGAACCTCGGCAAGGCGGGAGCCACCGACCGAGCTCGACTGGTCGCAGGCCGAATATATCCCGCTACCTCCGCCCCCAAAGACCTGGGAGGTAGATGGGCGAAACGAATTCGACAGAAGTTACAATGACCCGGCGATTGGCCCAATAATTCAGGCCGAACTCAACGGGCAACACGCAAAGGTCGTAAAACTCGCTTCCAGCCTTTCGGCTGATCAGCGATCAGGGCAAGTTGGAGAACTCATCGCCAATGCTTACTCGAAGGTCATCATCCAGAAAATGAAAGCTGGACAGCTCGCGGCAGCAGCAAGTCAATGCGTCGACATGTTCGAAATAGTACCAAGTCACGTCAAAGACATCGATCGCCGCCGCTTTAACCGAATTATTGCTCAGATGGAAAAGGCGGGTAAGAAGCACGAATACCATTCCATTGATGTGCCTAATTCATCGTCAATTCCACTATTCTCGGCGTCAGACGACGCCCCCTGGTCGCTCTTTGACGAAAGAAAGCTGCAGATTAGTGAGAGAACAGATCCCGCGTTCGACATTGCTGGAATAGACTCGACGGGCACTTGGCTAATAAACCGCTCCGGTTCCAGCGCCCGCCAACTCGACGTCAAGATCGTGCTTCGACGGATTGACCGCCGCGGCAATAAGGTCGGCGAAAAGGCTCTGCGCCACGATGCATATCGCACTGGCGCGAGCGCCTTTGGCTCCAGCATCGCGATCATGGACACCAGCGGAGTGCTTCACATTTATGACACCTCATTGAATGTCGTAGTTCAGATCAATCTCCGAGACGACCCTCGAGTCGTCGACCACTTTCGGACAATCGACACGAACTACTGGGGGGAGTTCAAGTCCCAGGTGCGCGCCGTTGATGTTGCTCCCCAAGGTGATCGGTACCTCTTTACCCTCGCCGATGAGGCATGGTGCTGCACAACCTCGGGCAGCACACTATGGGGCCTCGTGATGCCCCTTAAAGAAGGTTGGAAACGCGTCGTAGGTCGCAGTGAGCGGTTCGGAATTACTCAAGAGGTCGATGAGGCACTGCGAACTTTTGGACTGTCGCTACCCGTCAATCCCGCAGATATCAAGAGAAAGTACCGGACATTCGCATTCGCTCAACACCCTGATCGCAACCCCGGTGACGCTTCCGCTACGGAAAAGATGAAAGTTCTTAACAAAGCATTCGAAATTCTGACTGGTGTCGATCCGAATACCCTTACCTTTGAGGAGTCCGATATCACTTATTTTGCCAGGACGGCTCCCGACAACGTCATCGAGGTCGAGGGCATTCGGCTGGAGATTACGTTGACTGGAGGAACGCCCCAAGACTGGGTCTACGCAGCTAGCTTTGCTGCGGCCGACGGCAGGGCATATCTGGCAACATATTCCGGTAAAGTTATTCTTGTCTCGGCAGACGGCCGACCATTGGTTGTGTACGACATAGGGACATGCCCAAGCGAGATCGTTAGCATCGGTCGATATACGTATTTCCTGACTTCCACGAGACTCTACGTGATTGAGGACGACGTGAAGCTCGCGGCGCTCCTTGATGTCTTCAAGCAGGGTCGGCTGCTTGTCTCGCAGTCCGGATTTGGACTACTGACCAGCAAGCGTCTTCAATGGTTCACGGAGACCGGCATGAAGGTCGGCGAGCTAACCGCGAGGGATCCAATTCGCGCAATATTCGCGGTAGACGGCGGGGCGGTGATAAAGACACGACAACATCAAGTCAAAGTGCGGGGTCTCGTGATATGAGTTAGCGTACCTGCCGACATGGCTGCGGCGCCAGATTCCAGGACGGCAATACGGCAGAGAGTGTGAAAGAATTTTGTGTGCGCCATGCGCCGATGCGCCGCCGCGAATCGCCCGTGCTTTTCCACCAGCGCCCAATGTGGCACATCCAAAAATTGGATCGTCGACATCTCAGTCGTGCGTCACGCGGACTCGCCCCCGTCTGTCACCGACACCGATCTCGATGGAGATGCGCACCGTTGCGCCAGTCTCGCGGCAAACCGACGCTGCCGATGTCCACGTCGGACGGGAGACGGAGCGCTCACCCACAGTCACTCATGGATCGCCGTGTGCCAGCCAGAGACGGTTCTGCACTACTGCAACGGTACTGCTGCAACGAGATCGCGATCTCGGCTCCGGGCGTCGTGAGCAATTTCGCTCAACTTATTGATTTTATTAGGGGCGTGACGGATTCGAACCGTCGACCAGCGGATTAAAAGTCCCGGCCAGTTACCACGCCACACCGCCCCGCCCGTGGGGACACAAGGAGTTGCGACCATACCTCGGAGTCTGCTGGTGCCAATTTGAGGCGGCAACTGTGCCAGCGGTGTGCCACGGGCTCCAGCTCTCCGCCGGGCACCGATGGGCGCGATTATTCTTCTGTGCCCGTGCTTGCCACTGAGGAGGCGGAAGACAAGGTGCGAATGGGCGCCCCGGCGAGAATGGGCATGCATGCGCGCCGCTGGACGCGCCGCGGTGTGACGGCGAGTGCTAAGCCGAACGGACCTTCGGCGTGCCGACCTGCCGGATCACTTTATTCTGTGCAGCGGATGCTTTCTTGAGCGCTTCGACGTAGACCTTCTTTTTCTCGCTCGCCGATGCGTTGCGAATGAAACGAGAGAGTGGCGTCGAAGGTGCCGGCTTGAATTGCGAAATAGGGACTTGGCTCAAAAATCGGCCTTCAGTGCGGCCTCGAGGTCTGCGGGTGTATTCCTCGGGAACATGGCAATCGATCTGTACCACTCCTAGCCGAACCAATTTGTGGGGCTGCTCGTTTGGCTTCAAGAGCAGGTCGACGGAGATGCTCGCGCCGAATTCCCGCTTCAGGGCGGCGAGAGACCGGCGCTGCGCAATCTTGCGCGAACGTTACGACTTCAGCGCCAGCGACGAGCTGAGCTATCCCGCACTGATTAATGCGCAATCCGTGAAATGTGATATTTAGCCGTGCTTGGCATTTCACGCACGGTGATCGTTCTTTCCCGGCAAACCGCACTGGAACGTAAGCCGCCTCCGCGCCACCGAAAAGCCTAAGGTGCCCAATCCGGCCAACATTAGACCCAGCACACCAGGCTCGGGAACACCGATTGGAGTCAGCACAAACGCGCTTTGCACCCCCGAATCGAAGCCATCAGCTACGATTTGACCGCGATCATTTATACCCATTCCAACAGTAAGCGTCACAGATGATGCCTCACTGCCGATAAGACTATTGAGGTCGTACATAGAACCGTTACTGTAGAGAAATGCATCGCTTACTCCGGCCGAGGTGTACGACCACCCCACAACTTGGCCTAAGTTGTTAATGCCATTACCCCAGCTAGTCCCACCACCAAGTCTACCGAGGTCGACCATCGATCCGTGACTGTACAGGAAGGCGTCTATGTTGCCGCTTTGTGTTGACGCGATTCCCGTCACTTGCCCTAGATCGTTGATACCCATACCAAAACTGAAATTCCCGCCGAGCGTACCGAGATCAGTCATCTTACCATCGCTGAATAGAAACGCATTTCCGTTACCGCTTCGCGTTGTTGCAACCCCTGTCACTTGGCCGCGCTCGTTGATAGCCTGACCAGAGCCGCCGTTCCCGGCACCGCTACCCCCGAGAGTTCCCAAATCACGCATCCTGCCCTGGCTGTACAGAAATGGTTGCGTGTCCGGTGCGCCCCGGATCAATGAAGCCCCTGTTACTTGACCCTGATCGTTGATGCCCCAGCCGATGCTGCTAAGTGCCGGGACACTGGCCGTTCCTCCAAGTGTACCCAGGTCGCGCATTGAGCCGCGGCTGTAAAGAAATGCGTCAGCAGTCGTGTTGCCTAAAGAATACGACTCTCCGGTTATCTGACCCCGATTATTGATACCTTCTCCGACGCTGAGCGACCCGCCGAGCGTACCCACGTCTCGCATAGAGCCATTGCCGTACAGAAACGCATGAATGTTGCCGTTACGAGTGTATGACCACCCGGTAACCTGGCCCCGATCGTTGATGGCATTACCATTGCTGACCGCCCCACCGAGAGTACCCAACCAGGTGACACTGTAGAGAGGATTGGCATGCGAGCACAACGGAGTAGTCAGCAAGACAATTGCGAGAGCAACTCCTCTTGAGTTTCTCATTTCGGACTCCTCCGGCTTTATTCGTATCGAGCCGCACCGATGAATTCTACGCCAAAATTTTCCATAATCAGCATTGGCGTCCAGCTCGGGCAGCGGGCCGCTTTGACGAACGCCACCGCGATGTCGTGGTCGCCAGACGCAAGTCGATCGAGGGTAGTGGAGGATTCTGGACACCATGTGGAGGCGATATTCCTTCGCGGCAGCGCCGCAGACTCCATCCGCTGCCCGACGGACTGAATCGCGGTTTTGCTTCAGCCGTGCGGGTTGCGGTCACGCCGGTCCCCGTGTCGGGGACACTTCTTCCGCCGACGGCCCTGACGCCCAGCCCTGAGATCGAAGCGACTGTCAGGCAGCGATGGCCCTGTCGGGCTCGAAGGACGTCAGGCTCCACGGCGCGGTCGTCAGGCCGTCGGCGTTCCGCCCCAGCTCGATCGTTATTAAGCGGTCCCCATTAAATGCCGGGCTCAGCTCCAGCGCCAGATAGTCGAACAGCTGCCGGTCATGGACCGCGATGATCACCTGCTTGCCGTGCTGCTTGAGTTTCCGCAGTAAGGCCGCGAACTGTGCGATGTGGACATCATCCATGCTCTGCACGGGATCGTCGATGACCAGCCACGGAAGCACCGGCGGAGCCGAAAGGTGGAGCGCCAAGAATAGCGTCAGGGCCGCGGTGTTGAGGTTGCCGGCGCTGAGCATGGCCCGCGGATTGCCGCCCTTTCCGCCCGAGCGATAGAGCGTTTCCAATACCGCCTCGACCGGCCGCCCTGCGACTTCCGGCAGGGCGAAGGCGGGAACGAAGGCCTCGTCCGGAGCCAGCCGGATGAACAGCTCACGCCAGACGGCGTTGAGTTCCTCGTTGAAGACCCTCCGAACCTCGTCGCTGCGGACGGCGTGGGCGCGGGCGACGAGATCACGGGCGACCGCTATGCGGCGCTCGGATTCCGTCCTGCGCGATGCCGACAGCACTCGCTGGCGTTGCAGCTCCAGATGACGTCGCTCGGCCCCGAGGAGTCTTTGACGGACGTCGGAAAGGGTCACGAGTGTCTCAAGAGCCTGTTCCCCCGTCGATTTGCGTCCGGTTTCTTCTTCGGTCTGGCGCTCGACTGCAGCGGTCAGGCTATCGATGATGGTCTGAAGCGGCACGTGGTCAGGCCACGGCGGCAGCGCGAGCTGCGCCGCATAGGTCGCCAGTTCGGCCCGCAGGCCGGAGATGGACGACTCTCGACTGTTGAGGTGCGAGACTGCCTGCGCGGTTTGGGCCGCGTCTCGGATCAGTTGCGACCCTGAGGTCCCGACGTCAGAGGATGCCGCTAGCGCATTCGTCCATTCCGACAGCGTAGCCAACTCGTTTTTGAGGCCGTCTCGCCGGGCGGCCGTAAGGCGTTTGGATTGAATATCGGCTTCGCGTCTTTGCGCGGTCGTGATGGAGCCAGCGGTGACGGTGCGGTCGCGGACCAGGGCCTCCACGCGACCCGCCGCGGTGACCAGCCGCGCGACCTCCTCCGAGACATGCGCGGCGAGAGGGGTCCGCGGTGAAATCTCCGAATAGTCTCGACCGCACACCGGACAGTGCTCGTCGTGGATATGACCGGTGATGGCGGTCAGCGCCTCAGCGAGCTCCCTGTTGGCACCCTGAGCATTTGCCAGTTCTTGGTCGATTTGATCGATGCGGCCCTGGCCCTGGCGAATGGCCACCTGCACCTCGGAGAGTTGCTGCGCGGCGGTGTCGTCTGCCGCCGCGAGGGCTTGGCTTCGAGCGAGCGCTGTGCGGACCGCCTGCGTGGCCGCCTGATGCGACGCCGCGGGATCCGACGATGCCGGGGTAACATCAGGGAAGGTCGCCTGGATCGCCTCGATCAGCGCTTCGAGGTCCTTCCCTGGTCCCGACTGCCACGAGCTG
The DNA here is from genome assembly GCA_021808875.1 of Pseudomonadota bacterium. Next base: position 8,362 of record JAKBAU010000078.1, read on the forward strand.
AGGGCGTCGCGAGCTGCGACGCTGGCGTGTTCGGCACGGATGCGTTCGCCTCCCGCATCGGAGGCCGACGCTTCTCTCACCTGGTCGCTGGCGCCGGAGATGTCGCGCCGAATCCGGGCAAGCGCCAGCAGGCGGGATTCGCTCGTATTGACGACATCGGCTAGCTTCGGTCGGATCGCAGCCGGCTCGATCGGATCGTTCTCAGCGATGAGCGGCCCCGCCAACTCGCGCAGCTTCGCTTCCGTGCGGTCCGCCTCATCGCGCAGGTCTTGCTCAAGCTGCTTCGCTTGGGCTACGGAGTCATCGAGCTTGGGAGCATCGGCCCTGGCCGACCAAAAGAGCGGCGCGGATTCTCTGAAGCGCCGGATGTGGCCTGCGGCATGCAGGCCCTCGATCAACTCATCTAGCGCTTCGAGCCCGAGCATCTCCTTGACGAACCGGGTGAGCGGCGAGTCGGTTTTGCGATTGTCCTGATGCTCGTAGATCTCCAGGAGCCGGCCCAGCGTGGCTTGCGCCAAGTAACAGCGCTCGGTGTAGAAGCGCGCATGGTCCGGGCCGAGCAGCTCGTCTCCTACGATCCGGCGGCCGTCAGCGACAAGCTCCACCCCTTGACCGGCGGCGCCACTTTCGGCCTGCAGCCCGATGTGCGCCTTGCCGTCGTTGGAAAGCTTGTGTGGGAGGTGGGCGAGATACTCGTCATCGAATCGCGCCAGTGACGGAACGGCGCCCGTCAGCGCCAACTCGATGGCGGAAAGCAAGCTCGTCTTCCCAGTCCCATTCGGACCATGAATGAGCACCACCGGCGCGTCCAAAGACACCGCGACCGGGCCGCGGATACTCCTGAAATCCTCGACCGTCAGGAACTTAAGCCGGCCCGCCATCTAGGCCTCCTCTTCCGCATCGCCATCCTCGACGAACGGCTCGTCGACCGCGGCGGCTAGGCGCGCGGCCACGCCATCGCGGCCATGAGGCGCGAGCGTGACGAACTCACGTACTAGCGGATCGTCCGAGGCGCCGAGCAACTTGTTGGTCGCGGCCTCGGCGCGGTCCTCCTCGGCCTTCGGCAGCTCCAGCGGCAGCAGCACCGCCAACCAGTTCGCAAGGCTGGAATCGTCCGCCTGTTCCCCGACCGTGAGCACCCGGGCATGTCGCGACAGGGCGGTCAGCGCGGAGGACTCGGGGCGCGGGCCGACGATCACCAGCGTCAGCGGCCGACGCGAGCCCATCATGTCGAGCGCGCGTCCGACCCCCTCGATTGTCTGCTGGAGCCGGCGCGGGCTCTGCTCGATCGTGTCGCCGACCACGATAAGGTCCGGCGAGGGCGGCTCGCCGACGAACGCCGCGGACGCCTCGATCTCCACGCCGCCGATCTCCAACGGCACCGGGACGCGTTTGAAGTGCGCGTCCTCTAGGACCTTGGCCACTCGCTCGACGGGCGTCGTCACGGTCATAGGGCGATCTCTGCTTTGAAGGTCTTCAACAACGCATCGAGGCTGGTCGCCGCAGCCGCGACCGATGCCACGCTGATTTCGCGCCGGCCACGGCGCAAAGTTCGCCCAGGCGGCGCGCTGGGGTGGCGTGGCGCGGCGGACGGGATTTCGTGGCTGTGCACGATGATCGCGTCGTCATAGTCGGCCGCGCGGCCGCCCGCCACCAGCCGGCCCGCCGCCTGGGCGCTGGAGGCGAAGAATATCTCCGCCGACCGCACGGTTCCGGTCACGCGGAAGATGCCGGACCTAATGTCCGCTGGATCGCCGATGGAGCAGGTCCAATAGCCTTCACCCTGTCCCCGCGCGAAAAGCGCCGCGGCGATCGCCGCCTGCAGGAGCCCCGAACTTGAGAGGTTCGGGTCGGTGACGGTCTTTCCGACACAGGCGATCGACAGGGGAGTGTAGACGCCCGCCGCCGCCGGTAATGCCCTTCCGTCACGGAACAGGCTGACGGCTCGACCGACGACCGGCAGCAGCATCAGCATGAACTCTTCTTGCTTCTTCGGCGCCGCAACCGATGCCACCGCATCGCGCAGGCCACGAAGCGCGGCCTTAAGCTGATCTATCTCGGCCGCGGGCAGATTGGGGGCCCCGAAGGCCAGGAACGCCTCAAGCTTTGCGCTGAAGACATGAAGCCATAGGGCCGGCAACAGCGACTGGCCGTAGGACCTCAACAACGCTGACGCCTCGATGTCCTGCGCCTTGGCGGCGTAGTCCGTCTTATAGAAGTTCTGCAGCAGACTGAGCTGGTCGGCGCCAACCGCGTTTTCCGACAAGATCACCGCCGGCGGGTGGGTCGGAAAGGCGCTCGGCAGGTTCTGCTGGGCGACGACGAAGATGTTCTGGATGTTGGTGTCCTGAGTGGAGAGACCCAACATCAACGTCGCCTTTGAGACGGCCAGGTCCAGCAGCTTGTTAGCGATGACCTTGTTCTCGGCCTTGTCGGCCCACCCGTGGATCTGCGACGCCCGGCCGACGACCTTGTCCCGATATTTGTCTTCGTCGGCCCCGGCGAGGACCGCGCAGCCATGGAACTTGTAGAGCCGAGCCCTGGCGCTGTTATCCTTCACGTCATCCGGTAGAACGCGGACCTGCATAAGGCCCGGCGTCGATCCCGCGCTGAATTTGACCGCGCGCTCGATGAGCGGGTCCCAGTTCGCGCTGGCCGTATCCGAAGCGACACCCTCGGCGATGAGTGCCGCCAAGCCTAGATGCTCAGGCCCTGGACAGATCGCCGGGTCCGCGTAGCGCCCGACGACATCGACGGCGACCCACACAAGATAGTCCGGTTTCTCGCCCTGCGGATGTTGATCGAGCATCCGCGCATAGACGCCGGTCAGGCTCTTGCGGATGCGCAGGCGATCGCGCCACTCTGCGACCGGCTTGTCGTAGTCGACCGCCTTCCAGTCGTCGGCGGTAAAAATGACCAGCCCGATAATGCGGTCGAGGCTCTTGCGGTATGGGCAGTCCGGATCGGCGGGGTCGGCCTTCCCGCGCAAATGCTCGAGAACGGATTCCGCCACGCCTTCGAGGCCGGGCAGCTTGGATAGGGAAATACCTGCGCCCAACCACACTGCGTATTTGTCATTCGCCACGCCCTCAGCGAACTCGGCAAAGTCGCCATCGAGCAGCGCCAAGGTTTCGAGGATGGAGATGTCCAGCGCGTTCGGCACGATCATGAAGTCCTAGGTTTCATAATCGTCACGACAGGATCGGTCGTCACCATTCCCCCTTTGCTCGGTGCCACGGTGGCGCAATCCAGAGAAGTATTGCAATCCTACACCGTCGTCGTTGGCATAACCGGAGTAGCTTCCTTGTTTGGCTGCGCCTTCTCGCGAACGAGGCTCCTCCCGTGCTGACGGCACAGAAGCAGGCTCCTACACTCCCGCCGCACGCGACGCCATATCTAGTTGATTTTTAAGAAAAATGGCGCACCCGACAGGATTCGAACGTGTGGCCTCCACCTTCGGAGGGTGGCGCTCGATCCAGCTGAGCTACGGGTGCATCTCTCATTCGCCTAGCCCGATCGACCTTTAACGGTCAACGGATTCGGACACCTTCAACCGAGCCTCTCATCCCAACGCTCAACGCCCCGTGATGGTGCGTGCCGCACTACGCGTCTGTTCGCTGCCGTTCTCCGAAATCTGCTTACGCGAAGAATCTTCCAGATCGTGCAGCTTGCCGAGAGGCCCTTACCCTACTGAAACTATTTGCTTTTTTCCACTTCCTTACAAGCCAAATCCCCTTGACATCTGCCTTCGGAGAGCAGCACTCAGCCTGCTGAGCCCGATGCCGACCTGCCCTATCAATGATCGCCTGACTTAACCGCTTTCCGCATCGTACGCGCTTTCGGCAGCTTGACGACCTCGCCGCCCGCGCCCTCCTGCAGCCGCTTGAGATGGCGCGCCCATTTCGCAAGCGCCTGCCGCTTCTCGAGCATGTAGTCGTGGCGATCATAGTGGCGTTGCTGAACGCCGCCGAGTCCAT
>JAKBAU010000002.1 GCA_021808875.1 Pseudomonadota bacterium
CTCGCTGTCGGTGAATTCCGGCACATCGGCGAGTTCCGCCGCCCAGGCGCGGGCGAAGGTTTCGCGGTCGGCTTCTCGCCAATGCGTCTGTGGCATCGTCGCCAGCGGCATGGCGGGATGCTCCATCGGCCTGATGAGCCGCACGCGGCGTTCGACCTCGCCATCGTCGAGCATCAGGCTCGGCGCGGGAATCTGCACGGCGGCGCGGCCCGACTGGCTGTTGACCAGCAGCAGGGCGCGCGGATCGGAGAGCCGGCCCAGCGCCTCGTCGAGCGTGACCGGCCGGTTGCGCTCGCGCTGCGTGATCGTCAGCAGGCGGGTTTCCGCCGAGGTGCCGGGGTGGGTGTAGATGGTCTGCCGGCCGGTGACGACGAAGCTCTCCGCCGTCAGTGTCTCCAGCCCGACGTCGTAGGTTCCCGAGGCGATCGCGCCCTCGATACGGGCGGTCAGGAGCTGCTCGAACGCCGTGAACAGGATGTTCTGAAGGTCGATGGTCAGCGCCAGCAGCCGATTGAGGAAGGTAGTGATCGGCGGCAACTCGTCCCGGATGCCGCTGCTGTCGGTCAGCTTCAGCCCCGTCGCATCCTCGAACGTGCCCAGCGAGCAGCCCTCGACCTTGCCCATGACCAGCAGGACATAGAGCTGGCGAAGCGCGTCGCGGGCGTAGTGGCTCTCCAGATTGTCTTCGGGCCTGAACAGGCCCTGGCCGCCGGTCTGGCGCTGACCTTTGGTGATGGCCCCGAGCGTGTCGAGCCGGCGGGCGATGGTCGAGAGGAACCGCTTCTCGGCCTTCACGTTCGTCGCGATCGGCCTAAATAGCGGCGGCTGGGCTTGGTTGGTGCGGTTGGTCCGCCCCAGGCCCTGGATGGCGGCGTCCGCCTTCCATCCGGCCTCAAGCAGATAGTGGACGCGCAGGCGGCGGTTCTTCGCAGACAGTTCGGCATGATAGGATCGCCCGGTCCCTCCGGCGTCCGAGAAGACGAGGATGCGCTTGGCGTCGTCCATGAACGCTTGCGTCTCGGCAAGATTGGCCGAACCCGCGCGGTTCTCGACGGCGAGGCGATCGACGCCGTCCGATCCACTCTTGCGAATGATCCGGCGCGAGCGGCCCGTCACCTCGGCCACCACCTCCGTGCCGAAGCGCTGGACGATCTGATCGAGCGCGCCATGGACTGGCGGCAGCGACGCGAGCTTTTCGATCAGGCGATCACGACAGGCGACGGCCTCGCGGGACTGCACGGGCTGGCCATCACGGTAGACTGGCCGCGAGGCGAGATTGCCCTCGCTGTCGGTGAATGGCTCGTAGAGCTGGGTCGGGAAGCTGTGCGCCAAGTAATCCAACACGTACTCGCGCGGCGTGATGTCGACCTGAACGTCGCCCCATTCCTCGGTCGGAATCTCGGCAAGGCGGCGCTCCATCAGCGCCTCGCCGGTCGAGACGATCTGGATGACCGCGGCGTGGCCAGAAGTCAGATCGCGCTCGACGGCGGCGATTAGCGAAGGCGTCTTCATCGCCGTGATGAGGTGATTGAAGAACCTCTGTTTGGCGCTCTCGAAAGCCGACCGTGCGGCGGACTTGGCCTGGGCGTTCAGCGTGCCGGTTTCGCCGGTGACGTTGGTCGCCTCCAGCGCGGCGTCGAGATTGTTGTGGATGACGCCGAACGCGCCCGCATAGGCATCGTAGACGCGGATCTGCTCGTCGGTGAGCCGATGCTCGACCAGCTCATATTCGACGCCCTCATAGGAGAGCGACCGCGCCGCATAGAGGCCGAGCGCCTTCATGTCGCGCGCCAGGACCTCCATCGCCGCGACGCCGCCGGCCTCGATCGCCTCGACGAACTCCGCCCGCGTGGCGAAGGGGAAATCCTCCCCGCCCCAGAGGCCGAGGCGCTGGGCATAGGCGAGATTGTGGACCGTGGTGGCGCCCGTCGCCGAGACATAGACGACGCGCGCGTTCGGCAGCGCGTGCTGGAGGCGAAGCCCCGCACGTCCCTGCTGCGAGGCGGCCTGGTCGCCACGTTCTCCCTTGCCGCCAGCTGCGTTCTGCATGGCATGGCTCTCGTCGAAAATGATCACCCCGTCGAAATCGGAGCCCAACCATTCGACGATCTGCCGGACGCGCGAAACCTTCTCGTCGCGCGCGTCGGTGCGTAGCGTGGCGTAGGTGGTGAATAGGACGCCTTGCTCCAAGCGGATCGGCGTCCCCTGACGGAAGCGCGACAGGGGCGTCACCAGAAGCCGCTCTTGCCCAAGCGCCGACCAATCGCGCTGGGCGTCCTCGATCAGCTTGTCGGATTTCGATACCCAGACCGCGCGGCGGCGGCCCTTCAGCCAGTTGTCGAGCAGGATGCCGGCGACCTGGCGGCCTTTGCCGGCGCCGGTGCCGTCGCCGAGAAACCAGCCGCGGCGGAACCGCACGGCGTTTTCGGCGTCGTCGGGCGCGGCCGAGACGATATCGAAGGTCTCGTCCACCGTCCACGATCCGGCGAGATGACCGCAATGGGCCTCCCCGGCATTGATCACGCTTTCGAGCTGGGCGTCGGACAACATGCCGTCCGCGACGACATTGGCGGGCAGGTGCGGCCGATAGCTTGACTTGGGCGGCGCCACCGACGCCATCGCCGCCGATTGCACCAGCTTGGTGGGGTGAGCCAGAGAGCCGGGAATACGGATCGACTGCAATCCGTATCCTTCATAGAGCGCCTCGGTGATGTGACGGCCCTCGACCGGCGCCCAGTCGATGGTCTCATAGGTCAGCTCAACCGCCTCCGGTTCGGGCCTCGTAGCCGGGACGGAGGCAGGGCGTGGCGCAACGCGCGGCGGTCGTGTGGCGGCGGGACGAACCGTGGCCCGCGTGACGATCGGCGTGGCGAGCGGGAGCCTCGGCGGAACGGAGTCTGCGATCCAGCCGAGCAAGGTTGCGGCATCGGAGGCGCTGCCCAATGAGGCCGGAAACACCGTCGGATCGGGCGCGGGCAGACGGTCGATTACTGTCAGGCGGGTGTCGATGGTCGTGCCATGCTTGGCATAGATCGAGCCATCAATGGCGGCCGAGAACACGATGCGCCCGCGCTCCTGCAGCCGGATGAATGCATCGGCCCACATCGGATTGTCGGGCGCGCAGTTCGCGCCGGTGATCGCGACAAGTCGGCCACCCTCGGCAAGACGCGCGAGCGCCGAGCCGACATGGCGCAGGGCGGCGTCGGCCATGCGGCGATCGACATTCGCGAGCGCCGAGAACGGCGGGTTCATGAGCACGACGCTTGGAACGGCGTCGGCGTCGAGATGATCGTGGATCTGCGCGGCGTCAAAGCGGGTGACGGCGACGCCGGGGAACAGATGGCCCAGCAGCCCAGCGCGCGTCTCCGCCAGTTCATTCAGCACGAGAGACCCGCCCGCGAGTTCGGCGAGAATGGCGAGCAGCCCGGTGCCAGACGAAGGTTCCAGCACGAGATCGGCGCGCGTGATCGCGGCGGCGGCGCTGGCCGCCAGGCCGAGAGCGATCGGCGTTGAGAACTGCTGAAGCGCCTGGCTCTCCTCGGTGCGGCGGGTGTGGGTGGGAAGAAGGCCCGCGATCTTGGCCAGCATCGGCAGCATGGCGGCGGGAGAGGCTGCCCGCGCAAGCATGGCGGGGCCGAACTTGCGCAGGAACAGAACGGTCGCCGCCTCGCACGCGTCGTAGGCGGTCTTCCAGTCCCAGGTGCCATCAGCGTCGGAACCGCCGAAGCCGGAGACCATCGATGCCCGGAGCGTCGGTGCGTCGACACGCTGGCCGCGTTCGAGATGGGGAAGGATGATCCGCGCGGCATGAGCCAGCGCGTCGGCGGTCGCTGGAGCGGGCGGCGCGAGAGGCAGCGGCGCGGCCGCGAAGGCGGCCGTGGAAGCGGGATTTGTCGTCATGAAGGGAACCTCGGGAGAGCCGGAACGGGTCGAACCGAGGGGCGCTCTCTCTCGACCCCAACGGCTCAAACCCGTCCCGGCCGTCCTCTCCCTCTCAATGCTCCAGTTTTTAAGACGCCGGCCCAGTTGACTAACCAATTGGCCTAAAATGGTCGAAAACGGGCGGTCACGTTTCGGACGACCATGCGCCTTGCCAACGTTTCAGGCACATCGCAAAGTTCCAAGACCTCGCTTTAGAAAACTAGCGGCCGATCCGGTCTTCAGTCGCAACCGGCGCTTCGGGGCTTGGCTGCCGCCGGCTGTTGCGGCATCTGACCACTATGACCACCGATATTCCCCCTTCGGAAGCGGAGCCATGAACTCGATCCAAGGTCGGCGTCAGGCCGCGCTTGACGAGATTTCCCGCGCGGCATCCTCGCGCGCACATGCCTTCGTGCTGCATTACGTGGGCGCTACGTTCGACGCAGCGGAGCGCCGCATCACTGCGATTGCCGCCCGCAATCTCGGTTCGGGCGTTACCGAATGCTTCGAGATCGAAAGCGAACTCCGCCGCAATGGGATCGAGCCGCATCACGCCTCGAACGAAGAATTGGACCAAGCTGAACGCCGAATGTTCGACCGGTTTTACGCCTTTGTCCGAGAGCACCGGAACCACTTCTGGCTGCATTGGAACATGCGCAATTCGATGTTCGGATTTCCGGCCCTTGAAAACAGACAGATAGCCCTCGGCGGCAGAAAGGCCACGATCCCCGACCAATTTCGCGTCGACCTCGCCGACCGCCTGATCGACATCTACGGCGACAGCTATGCCAATCCGACGAACCGACTGCGCTCGCTGGCCGAAATCAACCGGATCGCCCTCCCACACCTGATCGACGGTCCAGATCAGGGTCGCGTGCTCGAACGCCGCGACTTCGCCGCCGGCACCCGGTCCCTCCTAAACCGCATAGACGTAAACCGCACAGACGTGATGTACGTTGTCGCGATCAAGATCTTTGAGCGTACCCTCAAGACCAAGTCCACTCTTCGTGACCGCATCGCCGCAGCTGGCGGCATCGTGCGATGGGTAAAGGATCATCCCGTGGCTATCGCTTTCGCAATCGCCGCGCCCGCGATCACCGTCGTCCTCGGTCTGCTCCATCTGTGGGGCTGGTTTCACGGCATGCCATAGCTCGCCGCGACCAGTTTCATCCGCCCCGGAGAACAAAATCCCGGACCTGTTCCGGGGAGCGCGCACCGACTACGGCGATCACGCTGCGGCCCTGAGCAAGCACCCAATTCAACGCTTCCGTGATAGGAGAGCCATTGCCGCCCCCAACGCCATGTAAACTAGCACGACGAATGATCTCCGCTTGGTCGGCTGCGCCGTGGTCCAGCATTTTGGACCGATAGTCGTCGCCTTCGAAATGGCGAGGCGCTCCTCCAGCTAGGATACCTCGCGCCAATGGGGAATGCGCCATGAAGACAACGCCTAGGTTTGCAAAGTCGGTAACCCGTTCGCCATCGCCAGGCACCACAGCCGCTGACATCTCATTCTGCACGAACTCAATCGGCGCACGTGCTAGCAATCGTCTCACCCTTGATTCGCCAGCATGCGAGAGTCCGACGTGGGCCGCTTTCCCCTCTTCCACAAGGCGCTGTAACACCTCCGCGACGTCGTCGTCGGATACATTCGGATCCGGTCGGTGCTGTAGGAGCACGTCGATTCGGTCACGCCTCAATCTTCGCAACGATAACTCAACCGAGGCTCGGACGGTGGAAGGACGGCTATCTCTGACTAGACTTCCATCGGTGGCGGCGGTGAGGCCGAATTTGGTCGCGATTGCAATCGGTTGGTCGGCCATTGTGGCCCCGAGCAATTCCTCGGCGAGACCGTTGCCATAGAGCGGAGCTGCGTCGAAGAGGCGTACGCCGCAGTCCAAGGCCACCATCAAGGTGTGTTCTGCGACGGAGCGATCTACGGGCCCATACGTACCCGCGATCCCCATGCATCCGAGGGCCAGCCTTGTCCCGCCCGTGAGTTCTAATGCAAGCGCGCTCGCGCGCTCAGTCCCTGCGAAGCTCTCGGACATATCTCACGCACCTCTCGATGGCATTCTCGCTCCCACCATACAGAAGCGGGATTGCGTCCGGACGCATGTCACTCAGGATCTCGACGATGGCCTGCGAAGCTTTTATCCGGAACTGTTCATCGTCGGGCCGACCCGACCCGATCGGGACGCTCAGGTCTAGCTTCGTTACAAACAGAAGGTCATATTCGCCGACCCACGCGCGGCAGAGGCTCTCCAGACGTTTGTATCTGCCAGGTTCTAGGTCACGCTGTTGGTGGCGCAGGGCCGCGAGCATGTAGCCCAATGCATCAGGCACCGGTCGATCAACGATGATCGCGGCTGCAGAAAGCGAAGCCTTCGTTTCTAGGCGGATCGCCTGTGCGATCAGCCAAGCTGTACTCTCGAAGGTATGGTCGGCAAGGATCGGAAAACCCTCCGCATGAGCATCCGCTGCACTGTCGTGCACGTCGGTGACTACGAGCCCTTCGGCTTGGAGGCGTGCCTTCAGGGCCGCAACGAAGGTCGACTTTCCGGTCGAGTGCGTTCCCGCCACCGCGAACTTGAAAGGGCGCGTCAAAGTAGTTGCGCCTGCTCAGGGCGGATGATGTTTGCCTGAGCCAGCATTTCCGCACGAACACTATCCGGCAGCGGCTCCAACATGTGCCGCAGGATCATTGCGGATAGGGTGGCGTCGTAAAGTGCAGAATGCGGCGCTAATTTGGTCGTCTCAGCTGCCTTGCGGTCCAGCTGAAGGAACTTCCCCAGCGTCTCGAGCCCGTACCTTTCCGCCTGCGGTACCAAGATACGTGCAAGTTTGAGAGTGTCGTATGCCGCCGGCGGATGCCAGTCCTCCAGCGCGCGGCCTATGATGTCTAGTTCAACTCGAACGTTGTGGCCGACGATCGGCGTGCCCTCAATCCAGTCCCAAATGCCGCCAGACACGTCTTCAATGTCTGGCGCATCTGCCACGTCGCGGTCCCAGATTCCATGGATACGCGACGCGATCGGCGAGATCCCACTCGAGGGTCGTACGCGCCAAGTCCGGCTAAAGCCAGTCAGCTCCAGCCCCTTCATCTCAACGATGGAGAGCTCGACGATCTCCGCAGGTGTGCCACCGTTACCCTCTACGTCGACTGCCCACATGCGCTCGATCATGCCCAGCCCTCCTCAGCGCGTCCGTGCCGACCTGGCAGATGCGGCATCGCTCGGTCATGCACCTGAAAACCGAGCGTGTGCTGAATGTAGTAACGCTGCTGCTCCGTGCTGTCGGCAACGGTAATATGGCCTGGGCCGATCTCGATACCTTTGGTCGACAAACCAGCGACAGCGGCGAGTTGCTCCACTCGTGCGAGGTCCGGCCGAAGATGGTGACGTGAACAGATTTTGACCTGGCTCACCGGACAGATTTCGCAGATTTGGCTAATGCCGTAGTGTCCATTCCAGTCGGGCTCGCCGTGCGCGAAGGCAACGGCGCACGATGTCTTTCGGAACAAATTGACCCCTCCGAATCCGGCCAGGACCCGCGCCTCCAGATCGCGCGGCATTACCTTGCGGCGGGGCGCGTCCATATAGAGGTCTGCAACCCCGACTGACCGTAGATACTCCCGTATCTGCTGACGGTGAAAGAGCCCGGTGAATACGGTCGCATCAGCCAGCCGCGAAAGGTCCGCAGCTCGAGTGATCTTGCTGTCGCTGTCGTTTAGGCCCGCCACAATTGGTCGCCAATAGAGGATGCGGCGCGTGCGCCCCGCATGGCGCGCCAGCACCGTCAACGATCGTTCGGCAATGCCGCTGTCGACCGGCTCAATCCGCTTGTCCTCAATGCCGGACCAAGTGACCAAGACAGTCACCCGCAACCGCGACAGCCGCTCCAGCCGCTCTACGTCCTCCGGCTCGACCTTCCAGCGCGTGATGATCAGAACATGGTTCTGTAAGCCGAGCTGGTCGAGGATCTCCAAGGTGGCATGGAGGTGCTCCTTGACTCTCGGAAGAAAGGGGTCCGTGGCGCGGTTGAAAATCTGTATCGGCGTCACGTCGCGCTGGAATGCCCAGTGGGTGACCAGTGCCTCGACCGCAGCCTCGTCGTCGCAGACGAGATGCGGCTGCTTCATGTCGAAATTGTCGAAGAGATGGCGCACGCAGTAGCCACAATCCAGCGGACATCCAACCACGTGATTCAGGCTGAGCCCGGATTTCCTGTATTCAACCACTTTCCGCAAGGTGTCTGGTAAGTTCGACGGCGCCGCGCGGAGTGCGATTCCACCTTCAGAGTTTTTCAAGGCGGTGCCCCCCTGCGCCGTTGACGATCGCCTCCACCTCGAAGCGGTTTGCAAACGCCATACTATACCCGTGCACGGGCGTGTCTCCCAGAATTCTGTCCAGACGGAGCTACTTCCACAGATAATATGCCAGCGCCCCACGAACGCTGACCGTGACGCTTCCGCCCTCCATCGTATAGTCATGCTCGATGACGCGCCTGATGTTTAGCGACAAGCCGGGGTGAGCGACTGTCTGGCATGTCAAGCCTGCTGCGGGATATTGTTTCGGACATCGCGTGCTTTTGCGTTGAGGCGGACAAGCAGCTTATGGGCGAGAGCGACGCGGATGACCTTTTTGGGTTTTCCGGCGGCGGTGAGTCTGGCGTGGAAAGCCTTGAAGTCGGCGTCGTGTCGGCGGACGACTTCGGCGACAACGAACAGGATGGCGCGCACGCCTTCCCGACCGCCGCGCACCGGTCGCCGGCCGGATCGCTTCCCGCTATCGTGGGCGATCGGGGCGAGGCCGGCGAGCTTGGCGGCAGCCTTGCCGGATAGGGTGCCGATCTCGGGCAGTTCGGCCATCAGGCGGGCGACGGTGCGGTCGGCCACCCCTTTGATGGTGCGAAAGGCGCGGTCGAGCTTGTGCCAGACTGGGTCGCTGCCGATGAGCTTGGCGATCTCGGTCTCGCAGGCGCGGGTTTCGCGGGCGACGACGGCGAGAATGCCATCGAAGAAGGCGCGGACGCAGGCGTCTGTGACCAGGCGGCGCTGGTTGATCTGGCCGACGCGCAGTTCGGTGAGCTGGCGCAGGCGGATGACCAGGGCGGTGAGGCGGGCCTGGGCGTCGGTGGGTGGCGGGCGTGGGCGGAGGCGTTTGACCTCGGCGTACCAGGCGATCATGCCGGCATCGATGCGATCGGTCTTTTCGAGCCATCCCATCGCTTCGGCGAAGCGGCGCACGGAGCGGGGATTGGCGATGGCGGCTTGGATGCCGTCGGCCCAGAGCAGGGCAAACGGCAGCCTTTCGTATCCGCCGGTGGCCTCCATCACCACGAGAGCGACATCGTGCCGCCGGCAAAAGGCGGCCAGGGCTGCGACGCCTTCGTCGGAGTTGTCGAAGCGTTCGACGAGCTTGCCGTCGTGCCCGATGCAGGCGTCGAGAGCGGTGGAAGGTCATCCACTCCACAAATCACATTTGCCACGTTAACCTGCCTTGTCCATGCGACGGGCAATCGAGCGACTGTCCGGTTGTGCGTGACACGGCAGCGGCCGGTCCCAAAGCTCACCCGCGGTTGTTGCCTGAGGGGCGGCGGGCGCCGGTCGCTGCGCGAGGGGGCCGGTGGCCACCGGCCCCCTCGCACCGCCATCGTTGCCAAACCTCGGCGGCACAATCCAGATACAAGGGGCCAGGGTCAAATCGACCGCTCGGTCCCAAGTGTCGTTCTTTGGGCGAGCCAAGCAACGGACGCCCGTTTTTAGGGAGCCCGCGTTGGCCGCCGAAAGGACCTAAAATGGGCGCAAAACGGCCATAGGCGACGTGAAGGCGCCTGGTGAATGCGGGGCAGATTACGCCGCCCCGCACACGCGTGTTACTCTGCCGCGATGGCATGCGCCTGCGGCTCCTCCTCGAGATAGGTAGTGCCGGTCTCATCCTCCTCGCCGGCCAGGAAGTCCGGCAGGGCCTCGGCCTCGCCCGCCGGTTCGTCGGTCACTGTATCGGAGTTGGCGAGACGCAGCGGCTCAGGCAGCCAGCCGGTGCCGTCCAGCAGCCGTTCGGCCTCCTTGGCCATCTCGGCTTTCTTGAGGTGGTCGATGAGCTGTGCGGAATGCTCGCCCTTCGCCTCCCGCACCGCTTCGAGGATGCGGGCCTTCGGCACCCGGCCAAGATAGGTATCGACAGTCGGTTTCCAGCCCGCGGCGGCCATGTCGAGACCAACGGCCCGGGCGATCTGATCGCCGTGAGCAAACACATCCGGCCGGCGGTTCCATGGCTCCTTCACCACGTTGACGGTGAGCGAGGCGCAGTGGGCGAACAGCGCCCCCTGGCTGTCGCTGTCGAACGCCGTCAGCGTGTCCCAAAGATCGGCTGGGGTCTCCGGCAACTGCTTTGCCCATCGCGCGTGGCGCTCGTCGATCGCCTTCGCCGAAGCGGTCTCGGCAAGACCGGGCGCCTGTGCCGAGAAGCCGGAATGCTTCGCCGTGATTTCCAGGCAGGTGCTGGCGGCGTAGCGGTAGAAGGCATTGAGGCAGAGGGCGTGCAGCACGGCCTGGAACGCCACCTGCGGGTCGTTCGCCACGCCATCGCGCAGCGCCAGGGTGCGGTGGGCGGTAAGCTCCGTCACCAAGCGGTCGGATAACGGCCTGATGGTGTCGTCTTCCTCCGGGGTTTCAGTCTCGGACTCGGTCGGCGCGCCGCCGATGGTGATGACGGCGCGCTGGACGGGAATCTCCGGGCTCGCCGGCTCCGACGCTTCGTCAGGCCCGGTTGGAATCGGTTCGACGGGCGCCTCGTCGTCGGGTCGGACGAAGCCGCGCTCGACCCGCAATGCGCCGTCGCTATCGATGCTGACGAAAATGCCGGCGCGGGCGATGTCGGCGGAATCGAACCGGACCGGCCGATTCTCGATCGCCGACCTGGCGGTCTCGATCTCGGCGAGGCGCTGATCGACCGCCTCGGGCAAGTCGTCGGCGCCGGCATACTCGGCCTCCAGCGTCTCGTATTCGGTTTGTAGCGCCGCGAAGGTGGACGCCTCCTCCTGGGTGAGTTCGGCGGTCTCGCCGGTCAGGCGGCGCAGACCGGCGCTGTGGCCGTAGGGGAAGTCGGTCGCCACCGCGATCCACTTCCAGCCCTCATCGCGCAAGGCTTCGGCTTCGGCCTGGAGCTTCCCGGTCACCAGCCGATCGAGCAGCGCCGGGTCCTGGAGCCAGCCGCCGTCATCGTGCTGAAACAGATCGCGCATCACCACGCCACCCGCCGCCTCGTAGACATCGGCGCCCACGAACAGCGCACGCCGGTCGGACGCGCGGACGGCGCCCTCGGTTAGCTGGCGGCGGATCAGGTAGGGTTCCTTGTTGTAACTCCGCGAAACGGAATCCCAGACCTGCTCCTGCCGGGCATGGTCGGGCGTGACGGTGAAGGCCATCAATTGCTCCAGCGTCATGCCGTCCTCGGCATAGATGTCGAGAAGCTTGGCCGAAACGGCGGCGAGACGCAGGCGCTGCTTCACCACGGTCGGGTTCACGAAGAACCGTGCCGCGATCTCGTCGTCGCCCAGTCCCTTATCGCGCAAAGCCTGGAACGCGCGGAACTGATCGAGCGGATGGAGCGCGACCCGCTGGACGTTCTCGGCCAGCGAATCCTCCTCGGCGAGCCCGCCGTCTCGCACCACGCATGGCACGGCTGCGGTCTTGGCCAGGCGCTTCTGCTTGACCAGAAATTCCAGCGCACGGAAGCGCCGGCCGCCGGCTGGAACCTCAAACATTCCGGTCTCGTTGCCGTCGGCGTCGAGGACGGCGCGGACGCTGAGTCCTTGCAGCAGCGTGCGCCGGGCGATGTCCTCGGCCAGCTCCTCGATCGAGACGCCGGCCTTCACGCGCCGAACGTTCGCCTGGCTGAGCACCAGCTTGTTGAAGGGGATGTCGCGGGAGGCGCTGAGGGTGATCTTCTGAATGGCTTGGGCCACGGTAGTTCTCCGCGACGGGCGGCCGGGAGACTCCCTCTCGACCTCCAACCCGTCACGAAAACCGGCGCAGCCCTCTTACTCTCCGTGACGCCAAGGAAATCTGAGCGTGAGCAAGGACCTCAAGGGGCGTTTCCTTGCTACATTATGGGGGAGGGCTCTCGTCAGTCATCGATATCCTTCCGGCGCGCCGCTATCGCGGTCAAACAAGCCGCTGCGGCGTCCTGCCAGGGTCTGGTAGGTGACGCCAGTGGACGCACCTCCATGAGCGTAGGAGCCCTTTTCCCATAAGGAGAGCCAGACATTACCGCCAGCCAGCCGGCCAAGCCCTGGGCATGCAGGGCTTCTTCGGCTGCCTTAATCTGAAGGTCCGTGGGGTCAGTGGCCCGGCCAAGCGTTGAATACCGTCCATCTTCGGACACAATGACCCAGCGGCGGTCGCTCGCGCCGTCTTTCTGCCTGTCCGCCGAGTGCCTTCCGTTTGGGCTCATGATGAAATCATCGCCGATGAAGGCGCTCCTGAACAGACAGCAATTTCGGATGGTCTTTCGTCGGGTATCAACGAGGCACAGGGTGTCAGCCCGACATCGCGCTCAAATGTCAACAAGTAGTCAGCCGCCTTGCTTGCTTGTGAAGCCGCCCGCACGATAGCTCGGTTGTCCTCCCGCAACACCTCGAGCCACGAACCAATATAGTCGGCATGGCGGACGGTCGGGGTGATGCCGAGCGAGGCGCACAGGTAGGCCGCCGAGATTTCCGCAATCAGCTCTTCGAACGCATATTTCTTCGATCCGAACGACCCGGTCATGTCACGGTTGAGGCGGGAGATATGACCGGTGGCGTGAGCAATTTCGTGAAGCGCGGTCCGGTGCCAGTTGACCGGTTCGAAGTAGGCCTGTGGCTGTGGAACTTGCACGAAATCATTCCGCGGATCGTAGAAGGCGCGCTCACCGCCGATCCGGAAATCCACGCCGGTTGCCCGGATCAGCGCTTCCGCCTCGGGGAGGATGAGGTCTTTGTCAACCGATGGTGCCATCGCCGTCATTTCGTCCGGCAGGGCCTCGCATTGCGCGATGTTGAAGACTGTGAAGCGCTTCAGGAATGGGACTGCCTGCGCATCCTCACCCGTCTCCGCCGCGCGGCGACGTTCATCATCCGGCGTGAACCGGTCAGCATACACGACGGTCGTGCCGCGCTCGCCCTTGCGGACATGGCCACCGAGGTTGAGCGCCTGGCGGAAGGTCAGCCAACTCTGGGCCGGGTACCCGCGCTCGATCACCGCGCCCCACAGGATCAGCACATTGATTCCGGTATATTGCCGCTCAGTGGCGGCGTTCCTCGGCATAGTGAGAGTCATCTTCGCCGAGGCCGTTCCCCAGGGCTGGACCCAGGGCGCGCTGCCGGCCTCCAGTTCGGCAATGATTTTGCTCGTAATTTCGTCGTAGAGGCTCACCCGGTTCGAGCCGGCGCGAGCGAGAGCAGTGTTTCTGGGCATCGCGGATCTCCGCGACGGGCGCCGGAGGCCACTCCTCCAGCCTTCAACCCGTCACGGCAAACCCGATCTGCACTCTCACTCTACGGGGGGCTTCGCGACGAACTCCCCGCAAAATGGGGCGGCGAAGATCATAGCTCCACCGCAGTGGAAGGCTTTCCCGTCGCCAGGGTTAAAGATCTCGGCTCACGCAGTCCCAATTAGAGGCCGTTGACTTCCGATTAGTCGGCACGGATGGTTCCGATCGTCCAAGTTTTGGGGGAACTATGACACGCCTCGCCCGCCAGGTAATTGCAGACTGTGAGATCGCGTTGGAGATGCTTGAAGCTCAGCACGATCTAGCACGATGGCGTGTGCACTGGGCTGGAGCGCTTGCGTTGCTCCGCGCTGTCGGTCACGTGCTTCAAAAAGTCGATGGTGCGAATCCCAAGGTACGTCGCCAAATCGACGTTGCCTACGACCGGTGGAAGGCGCAGAGGACGGAGAATGCGATTTTTTGGGAATTCATAGAACAGGAACGCAACAACATTCTGAAAGAGTATCGGTTCAATCTACACCCTCTAGATCATGTCGATGTCGCCGTCATGCTGACCGTCCGGCAACCTGACACGGGCAACATCGTGCAAATCCCCCAAATCATTCCGATTGAAGAGAACATCTATCGGCCGGTTCTCGATGGCCACAGCGAAGGGGACGATGCACGGGACGTCTATCAGGAGGCACTGGATTGGTGGGATGCAGAGCTCACCGCTATTGAGCGCGCTCTTTCAGAATCATCCGACGCTAACATAAGGTCCTGATCGCATTGGTTCCTCGTTTCCACAGCCTGCTTCTCGTAGAAGAAAGATTGCTGGAGGCCGAATATTTCACGGTTCGCCTGTCGCGCAGTCGCGATCATGCGCACGGTTTCGAACTGAATGCATTTCTGTCCGCCGCCCGTTCGGTGACTTTCCTTATCCAGAAAGAGATGTCGAAGGTACCGGGCTTCTCAGACTGGTGGGATGCTCGTCGCTGTGAGATGCGCGATGATCAGGCTATGAGATTTTTCCTCGACCTGCGCAACTACTCGCAGAAGGAGGGGCGGGTCGCTATCTTCGGTCAAGGGTCGACGACCCGTCGCTGGTCGCACTGGTTCGCCAGCGGCACAGTGGTTGTCCCGGAATGCGTGCGCGAAGTGGAGATTGTCGATGCGTGCCGAATGCATCTCGCAAAGCTGGCTCGCCTGACTCTTCATGTCGCGGACGATTTTCCTGCATGGTCCTGTCCACATCGAGCTTTGACCCCCGAAGGCGTCCAGATGCTATCACTCGATCTGGACGATCTTGATGATGCGCTAGGATACGGGCGCGGATTTTCGAACATTGAGGGGTATAGCCTGGAAGACAGACTACGCATGCTGAGACGGCATTTCGATGGTGTTGATTTCGAGGAAATCTGCCGTCTCTCGAGACTGCGTCCACGGCGGCGGCGCAACAGCGAGCCCGATGGCTTCTTTCGTACCTTCCACGCCAATCTTCGGACGAAAATGCATCCACTTCGCAGTGGTGAAGGTTGACGCACCCGGGTAAACGCTTGGCGAGAGGCGAGAAACTTGTATGGCAGGACAGCATAGTTGAATGCTGTTCCAAACGGCTCAATCAGACGCGACGAATGACCTTGGTATCGATGAGCGAACGGAGGTGCGATTGCAAACTGGCAGGGACATGACCGCCAGTGATCAATATTCCCGCTTCCATGTTCTTTTCGAGCGCGTGGCCAGTCAGGTTCGCGCTTGTCAAAAATGCGATGCTGCCGTCGGAGACTGCCACTTTTGCGTGGACGCGACCATTAGTGAATGGAGGTGGCCGGTCCGTCCAGGAATATAAGAGAGCTGAGGGAACACAACTTCTCATCGTCGCCACCGGATCCATGAGCAAGCTGCCGCCATGCGTCAACGACGCCTCGACGAGAATTCGCGTTTCTACGCCACGGTCGATCGCCGAATTGATCGCGGTGATGACCAATGGCACATCGTAGGCGACGAAGCTTACGATGAAGAGTTCCGTCTTTGCGCGCTGAATCAGATCCAAGAGCACTTGTTCGGTACGTCGCGTGGGTACATAAGGCGTCTTGGGCCCGGTCCAGACGAGTTCGATGCTACTGTCGCGTTGCGACTGCAATCGGGCGTGAGCAGCGCCTAATAAGGCTCCCGCCACGACGTCGCCCGGCAATTCAGATTGTTCCCAGGTAGCGATTAGCGAATCCAAGGCTGCACGAGCGGCCGCCGTTCCGACCATTTGATGCAGGCTTCTATCCCCATCATTCGGCGCAGCGCCTCTCAGACGAGAAGCGATTGCTTCGATCTTGGATGGCGACAACAGGGACACGAGTTCACTGATCGCGTTCAGAAGCGGTCCCATCAGGAGTCCCTGAAAAAAGCTGCGTCCGGGTTCTCCAGCGTCGGAATCACCAAAGCTCGGTCCAGATGTCGATTGCCGCGTTCGCAGGACGTTTCCGACACGAACGAACAGGCGTGGCAAGCGGCACCGTGCAGCGACTGATCTTTGCTCGGATCATGTTCCGCACAGAGCGGGTCGGATGCACAGATGTGGGCTCGGTCCAATGCCTGGCGCAGAAGTCGGCCTAGATTCTCGGGATTCCCAAGCTCGACCAGCCCCCCCAGCGTTCCATCGGAGTCTGCGGCGGCCGTGTAGATAAGAAATCCGGCCTGGTCCATGCCGTCGTCGACATCTGCGTATATTCGCTCACGAATGCTCGCAGCATTGTATCCGCACTCCAGGGCCAGTTCGCGGATGAGCATATGCGCGAGGGTATGGAGCATGACGTAGCGGACACCCGGATAACCTTCGTTCGGATCAAGGTTTCGTTTGTGGCGCCATCCTCGGTGCCCCTGTCGGAGCCGCGCATCGATCGCCTTTACGGGGGCCTTCTCCGCCCAAACCTTCAAAGCATCAGAATTGAAACGGATGAAAATGCCTTCTCCGTGGACTTGGGTGGCCGGCACCCAGTTCGGCGCGGCACGTCCGAGTGGTGCCCGTGGAGCTGCATCGTCTCCGGCACCCTCGTCAGGGGACTCGACTCTCGTGAATCCGAGGAGAGCATTCACCTCTCGAAGACGCTCCAGCAAAAGGACGCGCGTGATCGCCGGATCGAATCCGGAAGGGACGCCTACTTTCTTGCTCATGAAGTGCGGATAGTCGGTGGGAGGGTTGGCGGCCGTGAGTACGTCCCATTCAGGCCCCTTCAAATCGCTTTGCTCGACGTTGGCTCCGCCATTGCGGTGGGCTTCTATCGCCGTCCAGATCTGCTCGTCGGTGAATTGGTCGATGCCGGGCAGCTGAGCCGTTTTCTTCAGTGTTTTTACGACGAATAACACTTCGGAAGCAGACGAAACGTCTTCGAAGAATGTCCAACCGTCAGCGATCAGTTGAGCCAACGGACTTCCCGTCTGCGGGATGGCCAGGACGGATAGCGTTACGGGAAACCAGCCATTCGTGGCCCCGAGAAGAATGGCGCGAGGATCTTCGCTGCAATCATCTTCGAATCTGTCGATGTGTGGATGCCGCCCGCGGCAGCCCGGTAGATTGTCTCGACCAGCCTGTCCAAACGCCTGCGCCATGTTCTTCGATGCGCCGCAGCCGTCGCACTTCACCCAAAGGTTCTCGGTCTGAAGCGATGCGCCGCTCTCAAAGAACCGCAGTGTTGCGCGGCATGCACTCGGCCCGCCATGAACGAACCAGTGCCAGGCGAAGTCATCCAAATGGCCGGCACGGCAGGCCATGAGGAAGCGAGCCGGAACGGCATCGGCATCCCTGGGCCGTTGACTATTGTTCGATCCCCGGCAGCCTTCATGCACAAAGCGTGTCGACTCTGGGCGGTACCGGTTCTCCTTCAGCTTGAACAATCCGGCGTCGTAGGGTGACAACAATCCGCATTTCACGCAGCGGAGCCACCGCGGGAAAGGCTTCACGGGGACGCCGATTAGCGCCGCGGCAGAAAAGGGATCGACGATGTCCCTCTCGCCTATCGGGGGCATGCGCAATGAATCGACCTGAGGTCCTAGAACGCTTCTAACATTGGCCAGTAGCCGCGCCTCTTGAATCGGCTGGCATCTGTCCTTCTCCCAGCGGTCGATGCCCATCGTGACCACCGATATGTTGGGGAGGTCGATCAAAGCTCCCGGACCATAGGTCCATAGAAGCTGGCTCGGTCGGATCTCGCCTACAGGTGTCCTGCTCATTGCTGATCCTCCTCGGCTCTAGTCACTTTCGGTCGCCAAGTCGGATCAGTGGTCGAGCGGTCGTCCTCCATCACGAGTCTCACGCCTGGCTCGACCTCGCGCATGGACATCGGGACTGTCCAGTCAGTCCAGGGCTTGATGCCGGGTGCTGATAGGAGCGGATAGGCGGTGGGGCCGGCCCCATACTTTTGGTAGACGAGCGTGCGCCCGCCAACGCCTGCCTCACTGGCCCATTCGTCGGCACGGCTCTTCATCTCGGCTTCGGCTAGAGCCTTCTTTCCCGAATCCTCGGTCACTTCCCAGGTTCGGGCGGTAATCGCCGCTATCGTTTCAAGCATTTCGTGGAGGCTTGGGCTATTCATGGCGCCGGCCCCGTCGTTCGCCGCGAATGGATCGTAGGTGTGGCGCATGATCGAAAGCATCGCGCCCGTAAGTCCTCGGTCCAACGCACGCGGTGAGAATGGCGTGACAGATTGGGCTTCGACGTGCTGGTAGAAAGTCGCGTGGTAGTGTTCGAACGTCTCGTAGTGCGACAGGTCGCGCGGCCGCGCCCAAGTCAACACCGTCGCCACGAGTCCTGGCGGCGTGCGGCCCACGCGGCTTGTCGCCTGGATATATTCGGCAGTTCCTTTGGGCTGGCCGTTGACGACCATCACCCCAAGGCGGTTCACGTCCACACCGACTGACAACATGTTGGTCGCAAGGACGGCATCGATTGGTCTTGCTTCTCCGGGTTTCCTGTTGGTCACCCATTTGGCTTGTGCAGGATCGTAGATCCCGTCGAACGGGACCTCGAGCTGATCGAGGTATCGTGGAATGTCCTGACTGGAGACGCGCGAAGTCAATTCGCTGACTTCCTCGACGCGCCGCTGGGAGAGTCCCGGCCGGTCCACCAAACTCATATTGACGCGGAAAGAACGCGTCTGGACGTCGTCTTCCGCCAACCGCTTCATGCCACCGAGCTCTCGGAGCGAGTTGAAGTAGCCGACTAACGTCATATAGGGGTCGGCCACTGGCCCGAACCGATCGAATAGGGCCTGGGCGGCGGTGAGGAAGGCCGTGTATGTCCTGATAAGAACTGCGGGACGCGAGCTGCCAGGCGCGCAAATGCCCATGTAGCGCCGCCCAGGTTTCTCGCTAATCGAACGTTGAACGGAGAAGAAGTTGTCTTCGACGTCCAATCCAGTCGGAGGAAACACAGAGATCCTCCGCATGAACACATTTCGCACTTGATCATCGGCACGCCGCACGGTCGCCGTAGATGCGACGACCTTCGGGCGGACTTTATTACCGCCGAGAGTCCAGCTGCTCAGTTCATCGACAGCGGTCTCATACAGGCCGACCATCGTACCAAGCGGACCGCTGATGAGGTGAAACTCGTCCTGAATGATCAGGTCTGGAGGCCTGATAGCGCGGACTGGCTTCACACTGGCGGCCGGATATGAACCTCGTGCTCGGTGCCCGGTGCCACAGTCGTGACCAGGCCACAGCAGGCCGTGACGTCCGCACTCATGATCGACCCGGCCGAAAAGGTTCCGAACTTCCGGGCGCCACGCCATCATGGCGAACTTGTCCACGGTCGCGATCATCATCGTCGGAGGACGATGATAAATCTCTTCGTCGACAACCTTCACCGGCAGGCCGGGGTGAGGCTGGCCACTCGATTTTGCTTTCGAGAAGTCGCAACCTCCGAGCTTGTCTCCGCAGTGGATCAGCGTTCGGCCTGCGATCCGGTCTACTTCGATGTCGCGTCCGCCGGAGATTTCAGAGCCGCACCACGGACAGCTGGTCAGCTGCGCGGGTGAAGCGATGCCCGCCTTATTCCGATCATTGGTGCGAATGGCCTCGACGGCTTGATGAGACGCTTCGGTCGTGCCAGGCGTGACACGGTTGCCGACCCATAGGCCTAGCGAGAAGGGCTCCTTTCCCCAGGTCTTGTCGTCCGCGCGACGGATGACTTCCATTGCGCAGAGCAGTGTCGTCGCCCGTTGGAACTGCTGCAGGGTCAGAAGGCGCAGCGTGTAGCGCATGATGACGGCGAGGCCGCGCGTCGCGTCCAAACCACCCAGATCATTCTTCAGGCGCCGCATCGCCATGGCGAAGGCAGCCACGCCGAGATAGGCCTCAGTTTTACCGCCACCGGTCGGAAACCACAGGAGATCGGCGAACGCCTCTATCGGCTTCGTTCGGTCCGGATGGGCGGGATCGGCAAGTGAAGGGATTGCCAGCAGCAGAAATGCGAGCTGGAACGGGCGCCACGATCTGTTCTTCGATACGTCCAGCGTAGCGACGTCGACTTCCTCGTTTCGTCTCCGCTTGAGCGCGTATATGCCTCGCACACGCTGCATTGCCATGGACCGGTTGGCGAAGCGAAAAGCCTCCAACGCCTTCGCATCAGCGAAGAGGGTATCCTGCCCTTCCTGAAGGCGGCATAGGATCTCTTCACAGCGCGTAATCACGTCTTTGCCTGGATCGTCAAAACCGGTGATCTCGTTTCCCAACCGCTTCTTTTGCTCGTCGATCCAGATGGCGTAGTCGTCGATGAGGCAAGATAGCGCTTCGCGGAGACCGTTTGAGTCCATTTCGGCCAGCCGCGTCATGTCGAGCCAACCTTCATCGACCATGCGTCGCATGGCGGGACGATCCCGCGGATCGAGGCCAGGGGTCTCCGTCACCGCGACTTCGTAGCGGGGAACGATCTCGGTCCGAACGAGATAGGCCTTCGACACGTCATCGCTTGTCGTCTCGGCATGCACCGACACCCCGTGTCCGACGGCGTATTCCAGACGGCTGCGATAGATGAGCGCGAGCCGGTCGCGTTCCGGGTCATCGACCACCACGTCGTTGGACGGGCGCCGCCGGAAAATCGCTTTGCCAGTCTCACACTCGGCGGCTTGGACGCTGATCTCTGGCTGGAACAGCCAGGCGCGGTCCTTGTTGTCGTCTGGCTCCAACTGCCCGTTCACCAGGAACAGAGTGACGAGCCGTTCGCCCTTGTTGTTCGTCCGCACCGTGCCCTGTAAGCGGACGTCTGGCTGGTCTCGATCAGGGGTGGATGGCTTGATTTGGCCATCGACAAGAGGCAGCGTGACCAAGCCGCCGCAGGGGATCCGTTGCCAGACCCGGACCTTTATTCCTTCCTCGTGACCCGTTGCCCGGTTCTTTCGGGTCTTGACGATCTCGTGCTCGTCATTGGGAACACGTTCATAGCGCCCCCAGCGTGCATCAATGGACAATGTCGCAACATCGGGCGCCACGCAGAAGGTGAGGCCCATGCTGGACGGGACGAGCGACTGGTTATTCGTGGTGTCGATCTCGTCGAGTGCATCGTCCTCGGGCTCCACGCGGCCCGACGTGCTTGCAAATTCGGCGCCGGGTTCATGGAGAGGCGCTGTCCGCTCATCCTCCAGGTCGCCGCTTTCCTCGGCCGCCGAGGCAGGCTCAACCCGGGCTGTCTGGTCGTCGTCCGGTCGTCGCGGGGCCAGCTTCCCGACAAGATAGCGGTCGCGAACGCTCATGTCCTTGATCAGCTCGTGCGGTCCACCGGCGGGGCCGAGAAGATCGTCGCGGACAGCTAATTCGAGCAGATCGCGCACGTAGGCGACATTCTGGATGAGCGGTACGTCAGCGACTGAGATACCGCCTAGCGCGAAGATTTTTGCAAGGTCCTCGGGACGGAGTCGTCCGATGGGGCCGGAAGGCAGCGTCAGACCGATGTCGATGACGGAGGTTTGCGGACAGACTGCGTGCATTCGGTCGAAATAGATCGTCGTTGTCGCAAGGTCGGAACGTATCCGCACAATCCGACCGACGCACTTCAGGACGCCGTTGGCTTCAGCCGCGACGACCCAATGCCCATCGTCCAAAGCAGCGAAAGTCGAACGCGCTCCGTCTAGTCGAATGACGTGAGGGCCAAGCCATGTCGGTTCCTTAGTGAGCCATCCTTGTCCGTTTGGATCAATGATCGAGGTCATGTGTCGCCCCCATTGAGCCTCTATAGCTCGACGCGAGAAAAGTGCGGGTAGATTCGATAGAACTTCCTGAAAACCAAGAATGGATCCTCGCCCATGTCGGACTTGGGCAAATCGAAGGACAGTTTTGCCCGAACGTCTTCGCTCGACTCCATCGTCAACCGCTCCAGGGTGGAAAGGGCTGGTAGGTCGAGACGATGAGGGAAGTCTGGTATCGAGTGGAATTCCCACCCCTGCAGAAGATCATCGATTGATCTCTCGTTGGGGGCGCATACCACGAGTGCCGCGGTCACCATCGCTTGACCGTCTTTGTAGTGGGTCGCCAGCGCCCAAACCATCCGTCGATCACGAAAGTTGAGCGCTTCTTTCTCGACCGCCAGCTTGAGGACACGGAGCAAGCTCAAACCATAGTTCTTGTGTGTCATGCCGTCGGCGGGCAGCCCGCTCGGGAAGAGATGCCCGACCCGCTCCTTGAAGCGAGCGAGTCGCCACTCCTGTGTCGTCGGCTTTTGCTTACGGTCAGCCGACGCCGAGTCGTCGACTTCAACAGATATTTCGTTGGTGGTCGGCTTTCCGAGAGACTCCGGATTTGCGTTGAGCGTCACACGCAGCACGCTTCCGAGTGGAACCGTTCCGATGGTTCGTGCGAAGCGTTCGATCTGCGTGGTTATGCCTTTCGGCTCCGTGTAATCAAACCAGATGATCGCAGGCGCTTCGAATTCTTGCCCGTCCAGGTAATCTTCAAGCGTCGCGTGGACGCATTCGATCGATGCGATTGGGCGATTGAAGAGTTGGCGCTTGTGAACCTCCAGTTCGGTTTCCACACACGCCATCCGACTTACACCGAGCCGGGCGTGCACCAATCTGAAATCCTCCAGAAAGGGGCCACCGAGTCCGATGTACTGGTATTTTTCCAGCGACAGGCTGGGAGCCAACCGCGTCAGCAGCGACAGGAACAGTTCACGGTCAACGGCCTTATTGGGCCTCAGCCGATACGGGAGTGAAGATGCGGCGCTCATGTATCAGCCGTCCCGCTTCTTGGCTTTGGTGAGCGTCAGCTCGAAACATTTTTCACCTATGATTCCCGGCTTCTCATCATCCACGTCGAACAGCATCTTGGAGACGAGCCGTATTTCCTCGATTGGCCGCGAGAATACGATCCTCCGCGACGAGGGGGTCTTGCCTGGTGGTTCTGGCAGTACTCGCGCCTTCTGTGGATTGAACTCGACCTGGTCGCCCGTTTTCCTGACCGCATCGCGCGATACGACTGCAGCGATTGCTGCCTTCAATGGAAGTGGACGTGCATCCTCCCAGTAGTTCGACTGGTCGGCACGCGGATGGTTCTTCCATTGGTTCGTATACGAAATCCAGACTCGCATACCCTCTTTCATCTTCACCAGGGACTCGAGCCATACGTTCGACGACGTGTCGAGCGCGCGCTTCGTCGTCGTGACCGGGAGCTTGTCGGCGCGTTTTGAGCGGAACTCGATGATCCCGGTGATGATGGCGAACTGCGGGTGGTAAAGCGGAATTCCGTCACCCCAACCCGTGAGACGACTTTTGTCGCCGACTATCACCGCGCGATCGTTGCAAAGGACAGTCCAGCCGGCGGTCGCCGACGATCGGTCGCCCTCGAAATCCGCGTCGTCCTCATTGTCGGTGCCGAGACTGCGCGCGGTGTTCAAGCCGACTGTGATCGAGACGAGTACGTCGTCGATCGTCTTCTGAAACACGAACGGCGCGGGTCCATCGTCGCGCTTTGATACGAGTACCTCGACGAGCACCGGTTCAACGGGTTTGCCGTTGAGCTCAACCTTGAGCCCCAACTGGAGGAACATGGTGAAGTGCTCGGAGATGGCGGTGCGAACCTCGTTCTCAAATGCTTCGTTGGCAAAATGCCGGGAGACGCCCTCATATAGTTCATGGACGTGGATGACCGTGCCGGGTTCGGCGAGCTTCTCCCTCGCTTCCGTCGGTTCGTTGATCGGCAGCGGCTCCCAGCCTTTTGCGTTAAGCCAGGCGGAAGTGATCGGCACCTCGAAGGTATCGTCACCGTACCGGGTTCGGACTAGCGCTTCGCGACCCATCTTGAAGATCGCGCGCTTCATTCCAACGCCGTACATACCGATGGTCTCGGTATCCGAATCGCGGTCATCGTCGGGCTCGCGTCCCATTTTGAACGCGTAGTTCTTTGCGACCTCCCGCGGGATGCCGCCGCAGTTGTCCTCGATCGAGAAGCGGTCAGCAGTGAGTTCAATCTTCACGAAGTGCAGCGCGTAATCGACGCTATTGCCATTTGCGAGACGGAGCGCGCCGTCGAGGCAATTGTCGAGGAGATCAAGGATCGCATCAGCGAGATTGATGTCGCGCGTCCGCATCGACACGAAAAACTGTTTGGTTGGGCTGGCCTCTGCGTGGTCGGCGGTCGGTTTCGTCATGGGTGTGCTCTCAGCGTGGAAGCGTTTCAGCGTGAGCGACGCCGGCAGACGTTCCATCTGCTCTTGCATCTTCAAAGAGTAAGTCCAGGTCTGCGGTCTGTCGGCGTCGACCTCTGCGGGGCTTGGAGCGGCTTTCGCCAGGACTCGAAACCGACACGAGGGTGGATTCAAAGAGCTGACGGTTTAGGTCGATGAGCTTCGCGAGCACGCGATCGCGTGTTGCTGTAGGCAGACCATAATGGGAGGGAGTAGTATCTTCGGCATCGGCATCGGCTTGGAGGACGTGAGTAAGGTCGATGTCAGTCCAGCCATACGCATCCGCTACTCCCGCGTCGATGCGCTCGAGAAGATCACGCA
This sequence comes from Pseudomonadota bacterium, assembly GCA_021808875.1. The sequence goes on from JAKBAU010000002.1 coordinate 24,388, forward strand.
ATTTAATTATTTCAGCGTCATCTGGTGCAGTGGAATGAACGGCATTCATCGCGTCCGTCATCCCCGCGTGGTTTCGACTGCTCCAGGAAACAAGAATATTTTGGAAATCTATGGCTGCGGTCACAGCATATGTAGGCGTATGTCTTGTCGGGTGAGGAAATGTCGCGAGCGCTTCGCTGATGGATAGAGTTAACGTATTATTATCGGCACCGAGGCTGCTGATAGAGTAATTTCGTAGCCAAATCTGGAACATTGAGCTTAGGCAGATTGCGTGAGTATCGTCACGAAGTGCCTCCACAAGTACGACCTTATTCGTATAAATCCACTCAGTGTTTGCCTTAACGCAAATTGGATACTTCGCAGCCTTTGCGAAAGCGACGCATTGATTAACCTTACGAATGCGCCGCATCTGCCCCGCGCGATGGTTCCAGAATTGCCACCAGCGATCAATGAGGCCCTTGTAGCTCTTGAGCTCCTTCGGCGTTCGGGTTGGCTTCACCACGTCGACGAGGAATCGATGAGCAATCGGCCATTCGCTCTCGATCGCTTCCAGGGACAAGTCTGCGATGTCGAGGGCCCAACGCTCCACGCGGGTTAGTGAAGTGCTCGTGATGTCGTTGCCGGTTATGTAGGGCTTTAGCAAAGTCCCACGTTCGGAGCGAAGGCGTTCGAACCATGGGTGGTCCTCGGTGAGGACGAATGCCAGCCCCTTGCTATTATCTACCCCTGCAAAGGCGAACAGCGTGTCGGCGAGGACCTGTGGTGCCCATCCCCCGCCAACCTCGGGCTGGAGTCGGGGACCGATTTTCTCGCATGCCACGCCGTCACAGTTCCGAAGTCCGGTCCACCCCCCTTTCCGAAAGCAAACTATGGCGATGACAGTAGACGCCGCCCCAGGCCAGGGCATGCCTTTGCGGGAGAAGTAGAAATCTCCCTCGACTGCAATACGTTCTAATCCAACGGAAACAGCGCTGCCTTCCGCGATGTTGTTCGAAGCCAATAATCCATAGGTTCCACCATGTCTCAGCAGTGCGGCTGCTCGACGGTGGAAGGCAACCGAGAGGTCGATTTTTCCGGGGGCCACATCAAGGATCATCTGCACGATGCGCTGAAGGGCGGACCCATAGGTTCCCTTCCACAATCTATTGCCAAGGAAAGGCGGGTTCCCGACGAAGGCGTCGAATCCACCATTGGGGCGAAGGAATACCTCGGGAAATTCTAATGGCCAGTGAAATGGCTGCCCACGCTGTGCGCCGACAAAGTCTCTCGTAAGGTCGGCGTGAGCCTGCGTCTCAAGCTCCCGGCTGGCATCTACTGCGCCATCTGTGGCCCGGTCGGCCGTGATGGAGAGGACGGCGAGGCGCTTCTCTAAGTCCTGGCCACCTTCGGTCGCGATCACGAGGCCGATGAAGGCATCCGCAATCAGTTCTGACGTCGCGAGTTCAGCGTTCGAACTGGCATCAAGAGCCGCCATCGCCTCCACGTCATGAATGTCATGGATGGGTATCGCGCGAAGTTGCACGCGCAACGTCAATGCATGATCGACGGCTTTACGTACAGCCCGTCCAAAAAGGCGAAGTTGCTCGCCAGCGATCGGCTTCATGTTCAGAGCGGTTAGCTGTTCGAGGTTGCAGACGCCGAGGAGGCTGTCACCGCTCTGAAAATTGTGATCGAGGAACCCGAAGGGACGGCCCTTGGCGAGGGTGGTGAGCCAGAGCGACAGCTTGGCGAGTTCGACCGCGAGCGGGTTCTTATCCACGCCATAGAGGCAGCGCTCGGCAATGAGGCGACGCGCCAGGATCGCCCGCTCTTCGACTTCGCGTGCCAGTGGTTCAAACGCCGTGACTGAATCCCCGGTGTGGATATTGCCTTCGTCATCAATCCGGCTGCCCGTTGCTTCGACATCGGACCAAGCTTCGACCAGCCGATCGGCTAGCCAGCGGCAAACCTGCACGAGGAACGCGCCAGATCCCATCGCTGGGTCACAGATCTTGAGATCGAGGAGTTCTTTGGCGCTCCTGAGCTCCCATTCCTCGGGCCTCTTGCCCTCGGCAGGACCGCGATAGACGATCGGCGTCAGGGTCTCCTCGACGATCTTTTCGGTCAGGCTCTTGGGCGTGTAGTGTGTCCCGCTCTCGCGTCGGTCGGCACCGAGGACGACGACGAAGGCTCCAGCGTGGTGGACCAGAGGGTATCCCCACGGGTCCGTGCGCAAGAGCTCGGCATAGGGCAAGATTCGATCGCGTAAGGCAACGTCGCCGCGACAAACAGAGAGCAGGCGCGCCATCAGGCGCTCGTCGGGTGCTCGTCCGATGGCATTGCAAATGGCGGGTTCGGAACGCTCGCTGCGTTCTTTCAGGAGTTCGACGATCCTTGCTTCACCGTCGAGGCGTGCCGACTCGATCTCGCCGAGCGCTAAGCGCGCGTTCTTGGCTTTGGCCGCCCCTTCGAGTTCGAGCGTCACATCGTCGACGCGCCGGACCGTGCGTTCGAGGAGACCCTCGTAGACATGGCCGATCTGCTCGACGTCCAACGCGCGATAGGAAAGCGTCCGACCTTCGAAGGTCTGAATCGCCTCAAGCAGGAGCAGAACCGTGCGATCGTCGATTGGTAGCGGTTCGGCAGGATCGCTGCGCCAGCATGTCCCTTTCTTGCGCCCTTCGAGAAACGGATATCGATCTGGATCAAACAGCGAGCCACCAAGTGCCGGGAGGCGCAGAGTCGGATGTTCGATGCCCCCAAAGACGCCCCGGAACAGAGCGAGCAGCCGAGACCATGACGACCGCCGACGCTCCAAGATCTCCTCCGAATCCGCGCGCAGCTGCATCCGCAGGCTGGAGATCGCATAGAAGGAGTCGTAGCGAGGATCGCCGAGCAGCAGCAGGCCACGTTCTTCGGCTGCGAGCAGGAAGACTAGCCGCATCATGACCGTCAGGCCGGCCTCGTAGAGCTCTCGGGGGTCGACATCGCGCAGGAGGTCGCGGTTGCGGTCCTGGTCGGCGCGGTCCACAGCTTGGACGAGAACCTCGACCGCGCGTCGGACCTGCTCTCCCAGCGCCTCGGTCACATCGTCCTGGTGTTTGAGCGATTGCTCGAACAGGGCAGGTAACTTCCCAGGTTCGGGACCAAAGAACCGCCGGACGCCCAGCAGGCTGACGAAGGCGCGTAGCGTTTCGGGCTCCTGGCCCCAAAGCCGCGCATACCAGCTCGCGAACCCCGCTACGACGCCGACGGGCGCATGGACTAGCATCCAGCGCTCGCCATTGGTCACCAGGCCGGTGGGGCATCCCGTTCCCCGGAGTAACGCAACCATACGATCAGACGGCGTTATCGCGCGACCATCGATACGACGGGTCGCCTCGAGATCGGTGTCGGACTCGTAGACGTGGATGAGCAGAAGCGATTCGTCATCTTTCGTCGGGTTCACGACCGCCAGATCGGGGGCGACCGTCACACAGTGTTCGGGCATTGAGACGCTCAGGCGCTCGGGTAGCTGGTCACTGCGGCGCACGACAACGCTATCCATCTCCAAAGCAGTGACCAGCACCTCATCGATCCATGCCGCGTGAAGGGAAGGCAGATCGAGGTCGTCCATATCGACCGCGTCGCGCCATTCTTCGTATGTTCGGCGCAGCCGCTGCGGGCGACCAGACGTCAGAGCCTCAAGGCCTTGCGGAAAGACGCCCCTCAGCACGGGCACCGCGAGGAATGGACCGGAGACTTCGATTAGGTTCAACCACTCATGATCGTTGCTCATCCGCGCTTCCCCGTCGCGAGAGAGTTCGGCACTAGCAGGATTACGGCCACGGGAAATGTGTGCTCGATGGCGTTGGAATGCCGTTCCTCGATCGCTCGTACTTCCTGTTCTCGTTCCGATGGAATGCGTGCGAGGCGAGCCTCCAAAGCGGCGTGGTCGCGCTTGAGCTGAGTGCGTTCGTCATCGGAGAATAGGTCGAGCTGTTGCGGGACGCGTTCGGCGATGAGCTCCGTCTTCAGCGCTTGCTCAAGATCATCCAGTACCTGGCGGATATCCTCAACTTCCTTGACTTTTTGTGCATCGATCTTGTTTACGAGGAAGCGCAGCCGGTCCTTCGATCGCGCCTCGACGGCGGCTAGAATCGCGTCGCGTTGCTTGTCGAAACGCGTCCTTAACGCGTCGAACGTGGAACTCGACAGGGCCGCGGGTTGGGAGTCTTCCAGCCAACGGCGAATTTCCGTGACCCTGTCCTCTCGCCGGAAACTGGCATCGCGCAGGTAGCCTCCGGCTTCGGTCAATTCCTCGTGCAGACGGTGATGGTTCCCGCCGGTGACTACGAGCCGCGACACCACGACCACCGCCGGCCCCTCGATCCTTCCATCCGGCAGAGAGCGAACCGTGACCCGGTGCAACTTCTTCACGTCGTCGCGCGCCCAGATCTCCGCACGGAGGAGACGGAGGCTCATTTGAACCAGGCGGTGATTCAGGTGGACGAGAACGACGTCGTCACGCCCCTTCGCGACATCGTGGTCGAATGTGATGGGCCGTATCTTCTGGGTGTATGGATGTTCGAGGCCCTCAAGGCATCGGGACCACGATCCCGACAAGGGCGGCATGCGAAAGACGGTCCCGACCGGTGCGCCCGCGAGGGAGACAGGCTCCAGATCGGGCTTGTCAGCGATACGCAATGCGGTTCGTACGGCTCGTTCGATGTGATCCGGCACCAAACTCTGCTCGCGACGGGTCTCATTCAGCCGCTCGTGGAGTTTGGCGACCCGGTCACGAAGATCGCGCTCGACCTTCACGAAGCGGCGAGACCTTTCCATCCTGGCTTCGGCTTGTCGCGTATCGAGATCGCGGCGACGGCCTTCGAGGAGATCGGGCAGTTGGGGTGCGATGACTGGGTTGACACTGCCCATGTCGGCACGCATCGCATCGAGTTTGCGGAGCGCGCGTAGGATATCGTCACCGTGGCCACCCTCGGCATCCACGGGGTGCCAAATGACCACCTCGCTGGCGCGTTGACCGTGGCGATCGATACGGCCGTTGCGCTGCTCCATCACGTTCGGGTTGTAGGGAATTTCGAGATGGATCATCAGGTGACAGTGGTTCTGGAGATCAATGCCCTCCGATGCGGCGTCGGTCGCCAATAAAATTCTCACCGGGGATTCCGAGGGGTCCGCCTGAAATGCGGCTTTCACGGCTTCACGTTCCTTCGGATCCATGCCGCCATAGATCAGAGCCAGTCGCTGAGACCCGAAACCGCGGGCCGTGAGGATCTCCTGCATCCATTGCTGAGTGGCTCGATACTCAGTGAACAGAATCACGCGTTCGCTGGTCCACCGATCGCCGTCTTTCAGGTGTTCGGCAAGCCAATCCAGCAAAGCGTTGGCTTTGGCATCGGTTCGACGAGCCGCCTGCTGTGCCCATGAGCGAAGTCGGTCGAGCATCCGCCGTTCGTCGTCTGTCGGCGGTCGGGACTGCTTCCCGGCCTCCTCGATCGCTTCTGCCTCGGCGGCGTCACGCTGTGCGTCGTCTGCGTAGTCCTCCTCGGTTTTCGCTATCGCCCTGCGAAGGATACGATCATCGAATTTCCTCGGACTCCGCTCGCTCGCCGTCCGACCTTCGATCGTCGCGATATGCCGTTCCAGTGTCGAAGCGAAAGCTGCGGGAGAGGATGCCAAGCGCTTGCGCAGCAACTGATGCACGAAATGATCTACCGCACGCCCACCATTTGATCCGCTCTCGCGACTCTTGATGTATGAATCGAGCTGCCGGCGGACATCTCTCTCGTCACTCGCATACTCGATCCGAAGCGCTTCCAATCGCCGCTCGGGGTAGATGCGCTTGCCATTCGCATCCACGAGATCACTCTTCAGGCGACGGACCATGACCCGTGCGAGCTGGGCGTCACTTGGCAGCACGTTTCTCGCAAACCGCTGATCATCGAGCAATTCGAGCAGCGCTGTGAAGGATTCCGTGTAGCCGTCGTGTGGCGTGGCGGTGAGAAACAGCTTGTGTTGGAAGTGTGGTGCAACCAGACGAACTAGCCGTGTCCTGAGGCTTTCCACTGCATAGCGGCCGACGGTTGGAGCGACGTTGTGGGCCTCGTCTATTATCAGCAGATCGAATTTCCGGGGGTGGCTCACGTGGGGAGGCAACGCATCGCGCAGTAGGCGTAGGCCCTCGCCTTGTTTGGCCCAGTCCATCGAAGTGATCAGCCTGGGAAAAGACGTCCACGGATTGGCGTGTAGGCCACGTTCCCTTCGCAGACGCTTGACGTACTCCGTGTCGACGATCCGAAACTCGAGCCCGAACTTCTCCTGCATCTCGACGCGCCACTTTTCCTGCAAAGAGGCCGGGCAGAGGACGAGGACGGTGCGCGCGCGGTGACGTAGGAGCATCTCCTGAACGACGAGCCCGGCCTCGATGGTCTTTCCAAGCCCGACGTCATCGGCGATCAGCAGATTGGTGCGCGCCATGTCGATTGCGCGCACGAGTGGGTCGAGCTGGAAGTCTTCGATACTGACACCGCTACGGAACGGCGCCTGCAGATATCCGCGGTCCGCGTTCGTAGCGGCGCCCCAAAGGACGGCATCAAGAAAGGCCTGAAGCGTCGAGGCCTCATCCATGCCGGTCATGCGCGGCAGTCCGGCCCGTTCGATCACATGCGCGCCGGGCTCGAGTTCCCAGAGAAACTCGACCTCTTCACCGAGAGCATCTTCATCGATGGAGGCAAGCCGGACGAGATGTCTCATGGGAAGCCCTGGGGCGACAGCGCCTCCATCGACCTCGGAAACTATCCATTGACGGCGGCGCGCCTCGACCAACTGGCCAGGCTCTGGGATCGTTTGATGTGCGATCTTGGCAGCCGCGCCGCTCGCGCCAGTGACGATCACGGACGGCTTCCCGCGGATCGAACGACATCTTCGATGCGTTGCGCTGCTTTAGGGGCGTCTTCGTGCGCCCAAGCGCGGACGACTCGCCAGCCCGATGCTTGGAGACGTTGATCGGTATCCGCGTCTCTGGCCCGGTTTGCCTCGATTTTTTCGCGCCAAAACTGCGCGTTGCTCTTCGGCCAGGAAGCGTGTTCGGGGCATCCATGCCAGAAGCAGCCATCGACGAAGATGGCAACCTTGGCCAAGGAAAAAACGATATCGGCGACGCGACGAGGCTTCGTCAGCAACGGAACGTGTAAGCGATAGCGCAGCCCCCTGGCGTGCAGTTCCTTGCGGAGGGAAAGCTCTGCGTCGGTATCCTTTTGACGCACACGAGCCAAACGAAGACTGGCTTCATGCGACGAGGGGCTTACGCGCGCCATCTGCGTCGCCTCCCTCTTTCTGGCATTCCCCGCCGGCCTCGATACCGAGGTGGGCCGCAATGCTTAGACCGATCGCTTCGCCGAGAACTACCGGAACTGCATTGCCGATCATGCGGCCGAGAACCTTGAAATGGGTGGGGCCGTCCTCCGGCACGAAGGCATAATCTTTCGGGAATCCTTGCAGAATGGCGCCTTCCCGCAATGAGATCGCCCGATCCTGCTCGGGATGACCGAAGCGACCGTTGCCGAATCCATAGAACTGCGTTGTGATCGTCGGCGCCGGCCCATCCCAGGTCATTCGTCCATAGACGCCGGGGTAAGTGCGGCCCGTTTCCTTGCGGTGGCATTCCGCGACCAGACGCTTTGGCCAATCGCGCCACGTCCCGCCAGGGAGAGAGGCGCGGATGCGTTCCAAGTTCAAGTCCGAAAGCTTGGATGATGCATGGAAAGAATCGCTTTTATGGGCGCCTCCGGCCTCGATGAAAGGGAGCTTCCCGATGGCTTGCTTGACGGTCTGCGGCTTCGCGTGCGTCGGCGTGATCAATTCGATGGGACCGATCGCGCTCGCCAATATGACCATGCGTCGTCGGGTCTGGGGCAAGCCGTATTGTGTGCAATCGACGACGTCCTGCCAAACCGCGTAGCCGAGCCGTTGCAGGGTGGCGACGAAGTCGTCGAAAACCGCGTGTTTTTCGACCAGGGGCACGTTCTCCATGGTCACGATGTCTGGCCGGACTGACCTTATAAGGCGGGCGAATTGGTACAGCAGGGGCCAACGAGGGCTCGTCAACGTGTCGTAGCGCTGGGAGTAAGTCGAGAATGGTTGGCAGGGTGCGCAACCGGCTAAGACTCGGATTTTAGCGGCACCGTACAGCTTCTTCAGCTCTGACGGTGTTACGCTATTTATATCTTTGGCTAGGAAGCGTGCGGCGTTGTTGGTCTCGAATGGATAGCGGCAGGCGGCATCGACATCAATTCCCGCGACGACCGGGACGCCAGCTTTGATCAGTCCATGCGTCAGGCCGCCGGCACCACAGAAGAGGTCGATGCATGCTACGTCACCCATTTTGTCCCTCCCCTGGCACGCCCTTGCGGTCTTGCGATTTGCTCATGGCATGTTCACTGCCCTCATCCGAGGCTTTTGCGGCTCTCACCCATGAGTCGACTTCGCCGGCTTTGAATTTCCAGAGCCTTCCAACCTTATGAGCGGGCATTTCTCTTTTCGTTATCCAGCCATAGATCGTGTCCTTACTCACGCCCAGATAGGCGGCCATCTCCTCCACGGACATCCAGCGATCAGCCATGAACCGCCCTTCCCCTGGCCGTAGCGGACAGCGTGGACTATCGGCTACGCGTAGGGCTGAGTAAAGCGGGTTGAGCCGGATTAAGTCCGATTAGGTTTGAAGATCGCCAAAGTTCCAGGAAACGCCAATCGAGTGGCTTTGGGCGCTTGTCGGTATGCTTCCAGCGAAGCGCGGCGGCGAGGCAGCCCTCAGACCTGCCCGCATCTGCCTGTCGGAGTGGCGGCGGCTTCAGGTGCAAGGGATTGAGGGGCTGAGCTGAGACATACGCGACCGTCCGAGGATCCTATTGGCACATGGCCAGGCGGCTTGCGGCGTCCGGCACTCGGTCGCAGTGCGATGGGCGACCGGAGGCCCGGGAATTCCCAGCGCTTGGCTAAAGGTTAGCCAGCTCTGGCCCGGCCAGCCGTGCTGCACGATGGTACCCCATAGGATCAAGATGTTGACGCCGGAATAGCGGCGCCTGGACCGCAGACTTTTCCAGGGCTGGACCCGGGGTGGGCGCCCGACCTCAAGCTCGGCGACGATCTTGCCGATGATTTCCTGATAGAGGCTCGTCCGGTCCTGGCCGGAACGAGCACAAACAGTGACGTGTGACGTCGCTGTTCGCCGCTACGGGCCGACCGTGAGCCTCTCTCTCGACCCTCAAACCCGCGACGGCAAAGCCCGAGAACCGCTAGTCCCGAATTCGGAGGGCCGCATGATCACCGTTCGGGGCAGACATGTGGGCAAAAGCCGGTGTCCACGGTGGACACCATGTGGACACCAAGGCTCAAAACAACAAAGGCCGCCTCGCGGCGACCTTGTCATAATCATCTGATTTTCTTGAAAAAAACTGGAGCGGGCGAAGGGATTCGAACCCTCGACCCCAACCTTGGCAAGGTTGTGCTCTACCCCTGAGCTACGCCCGCGCTCCGATCAGGAGGCGGGTTCTATGCGGGATCGTTCGGGAATGCAAGCGCCTTTCCGACAGCTTTTGCGATCTTTCTGCCGGGGTGTAGAAAGGTCCGAAATACGGTCCGGGGGAAGCGAGGCGTATGCGCCAAATGACACTGGTGGGCTTCCTGCAAGCCCAGAACTGCAGCAACTTTGTCGGTTCATGGCGCCACCCCAAGGCCGCGCCGGATTTCACCTCGGCCGAATATTACCGCCGCATCGGGCGGACGCTGGAAGCGGGCAAATTCCATCTCGGGTTTTTCGACGACCGTCTGGCGATGCCTGACCTGTTCGGCGGCGACCACGCCCAGACCGTCGCCAACGGCATCCGCTGCGTGAAGATGGATCCGGTCACCATCCTGACCGCCATGGGCATGGCCACCGAACGCCTCGGCCTGGGGGCAACTTATTCCACCACCTATTATGAACCGTTTCACGTCGCCCGCGTCTTCGCCACGCTGGACCTGATGACCGAAGGGCGCGCCGCCTGGAACGTCGTCACCTCCATGAACGACGGGGAGGCGCTGAATATGGGCCACCTGTCGCACGACGAACACGGCCGGCGCTACGACCGCGCCGATGAGTTCATGGAAGTGGTGATGGGCCACTGGGATACCTGGGAGGACGGCGCCATCGAGGCCAATCGCGAAACCGGTCTGTTCGCCCACCCGGAAAAGGTCCACCGCCTGGATTACAAGGGTGATTTCTTTCAATCGCGCGGCCCGTTCACCGTCCCCCGGTCGGCGCAAGGCCACCCCGTCCTGATCCAGGCCGGCCAGAGCGGGCGCGGACAACGGTTCGCTGCCAGATGGGCAGAGTGCATCTTCGTCAACTACCACGCGTTGGGTCAGGCGCAGCGGGACTACGCCTCCTTCAAGGCACAGGTGGCAGCCGCCGGCCGCGACCCGGAAAAGGTCTTCGTCTGCGCCGGCGTCTATACGGTCGTCGCGGAAACCCGCGCCGAAGCCGAAGATCAGGCGGCGTTCATAGATACCCTGCCGAAGGAAATCGACAGCCTGGCGCTGCTGTCGGAGGTGCTGAACTTCGATTTCGCGAAGCAGCCTATCGATAAGCCGTTCACCCGGGAGGAGATCGACTCCTGGACCGGCATGCAGGGGATGCGAGACCGGATCCGCCGCGAACTCGGCGACCGGCTGCCCACACCGCGCGATTTCATCGAAATCACCAAGCGGGGGACTTTCCATGATCACCCCCGGTTCGTGGGCAGCGCTAAGGACGTAGCGGACGGGTTGGAGGAATGGTTCTCCACCCGGGCGTGCGACGGGTTTGTGATCGCGGCGTCGCATGTGCCCGGGACGTATGAGGATTTCACCCGCCTGGTGGTGCCCGAACTGCAACGCCGGGGGCTGTTCCACCTGGACTATACCGGCAAGACCCTGCGGGAGAATCTGGGGCTGGAACGGCCGGCGGCGGGGGCGTGGCGTTAGGCTGCCAAGGCGTCATACCGCCGGCGTGGCCGGGCGAGACCGGCCCGCTCAGCCGGTCAAATCCGCAGCGCGTGGTTACTTCCCCGCTTTCGCACGCGCCAACCGCCGGTTGGGCCGGCATACATCTTTTGCCAGACCGACCGCTTCCAGCAGTTTCACGAACCCGTAGATCAGGTCGATCTCCCACCAGCGATGCCCGTGACTGGCGGCGCGCGGGTCGGCGTGATGATTGTTGTGCCACCCTTCGCCGCTGGTCAGAATGGCGACCAGCCAGTTGTTGCGGCTTTTCTCGCCCGTAGCATAGTTCTGGTAGCCGAACAGATGGGACAGGGAGTTCACCGACCAGGTGATGTGCCACACCGCCACGATGCGAAAGAACACACCCCAGACCAGCAGGCTGGTGCCGAACTGAACCGCCTGCCCGGGCGTGCCGCCGCCGATCAGCCTGGCACCGAAACCGGCGCCGAAAAATACCAGCCAGGAGGCGATAACGATGGTCGGGTACAGCAGCGTGCGTTCGAGCCGGCGGTAGAACGGATCGCGCAGAATGTCCTTGGCATAGCGGTCGTAGATGCCCAGGCGCGACAGATCGCCGTTTTTGACCAGCATCCAGCCGACATGGCCCCACAGAAACCCTGCCAGCGGGCTGTGCGGGTCGTCCTGCCGGTCGGAGTGTTCATGGTGCCGCCGATGCACCGCGACCCAGCGGGCCGGGGTGTCCTGCATGCAGCAGACGCCCAGGATGGCAAATCCGTATTCCAGCCATTTCGGGCAGACCAGACCGCGATGGGTCAGCAGCCGGTGAAAGCACAGGTTGATGCCCAGGCCGCCGAAGACATAGACACCGCCAACCGCCAGGATTACCCCGGTCCAACTGAAGCACCACGGCAGCAGTGCCAGCAATGCCAGTGCGTGATAAACGCCCACCGTGACCGCATAAGCCCAAACGATTTGTCTTGTATCGACCGCCGCGGGCCGCGGCAGCCGGTCTGGTGCGGCAACGGCCGCGGTATGGGTTGGACTCACGCAAATCCTCTCGAGCGATTGCGGCAGACAAGCCGGTGTCTTTGGTTGTTCGTTCGGGTATCGCACGAACCGGGACGGCGCGGCGAGGTGTTAAACCGCCGCAAGTGCCTTCGATCAGGTTAAGTTTGTGTTGTGGAGCTGCCGGCCCGCTAAACCACCGGGGTCTCCACGATGTGCCGCCGGTACGCCGGCCGTTCGCACAGCCGGTCGTACCATGCCCGCAACACCGGCATGTCCGGTCGCATCAGCCCCTGGTAGTCGATGTTGAACCACCGATGCGCATGTACGCCCCAGGGAATGTCGCACAGGGTGAAATCGTCGCCAGCGATGAATGGCCGGGTGTGCAACCCGGCTTCGACGATCCGCCACGCGGCGGCCGCATCCCCGATCGCGGCCGCGACGGCTGTCAGGTCGCGCTTATCCGCCGGCGTACGCACCAGTCCCCAGAACACCGTCGTCATCGGACGATTGAGCACCGTTTGCTGCGCATCCATCCAATGGTCGATGTTCGCCCTGGCGCGGGCGTCGTCCGGCCACAGCGGCGTTCCCGATGCGTGAACCGTGGCGAGATAACGGCAGATCGCGTTGCTCTCCCACAGCGTAAACTCTCCCTCCTGCAAGGTCGGCACCAGGCCCGTCGGATTCATCGCTCGGTATTCCGGTGTCCCGGTCTTGCCGAATGCGCCGCCCACGTCGATCCGTTCGAACGGAAGACCGAGTTCGCCCAGCGTCCACAGAACCTTCATCACGTTGCTGGACGTCGGGCGGCCCCAGACAATCCGGCCGGCAGTGTCAGTCATTGGCGTCCCCCGTTTCACTGAAGCGACGCCAGAACCCGGCGTCCAGTCTGGATAACGAAAAATGCCGGATTCCCGCAAGAACAGATCGGCTGCCGCACCCCGGCTTCGCGGCCCTTGGCGGCCCTTGGCGTTCAACCGCCAACTTGCATCCGGCACGCAAGCGGGGCACACGGTCGCGCATGCACCGTCTCTCTCCGCGCACCCTTGCCGTATTGGCTGCCCTCGGGGCGGCGGCGGCACTCGGGCTTGCCTTCGCCTCGGAAATCTGGGGCGAACTCGTGCCCTGTCCGCTGTGCCTGCTGGAACGTTGGCCCTATCGAATCGTCATCGTGCTGGGGCTGGCCGCGGCCATTGCCCCGGCAAAATGGCTACGGCCGCTGCTGATGCTGGTGCTTTTGGGCTTCCTCGCCGATGCCGCCATCGCCGCGGTTCATGTCGGCGTGGAGTTCCGATGGTGGCCGAGCCCGCTGCCGGAATGTATGGCGCCGCATATTTCTGGCGCGTCGATCGCGCAGCGTCTGGCCTCGATGCCCGCGCGTCCGTCGAAGTCGTGCGAGGATCCCACGTTCCTGATTCCGGGGCTGCCGCTGTCGATGGCGGCGATGAATATGCTCTATGCGGTGGGCGTTACGGCGGTTCTGGGCATCGGTTTGCGATACCGCCGCCGGCCGTGAAGAAAACTTAACGGATCGCGATCTCGCCACATTTCGGGCGGTCTTTGGACGCGAAAGCATGGTTACTGCGCGGTCATGTCCTTTCCAATCCTGTCCCGATGCGTTGGCTTTTCATGATCGCCCTCCTGGCCCGGGCGTTGCCGGCCCGTGCTCAGCCGCCAATTCCGCCCGCCTTGCTGGATTATGCCGGCAGTGCCCTGGGTGAAATGATCGACAGTGCCCGCCAGCAGGCGATCGCCGATGGGGTGCGGCCGATCCCGCCCGGTATCTATCGGTCGCTGCTGGGATACTTTCCCGCCGCGCTGCTGCAACGCTGCCGGTTCGCCGTGGGCAGCAGCCGGGCGCTGACGCTGCCGGCTCTGGCGTTTTCCTACGGCGATGCAACCGCGATCACTCTGGGCGACGTGGTGCTGTTCAAGTCCGAACGCGTCGCGGACAGCGACCTGAAGACCTGGGCGCATGAACTGACCCATGTGATGCAGTACCAGCGCTGGGGCATCGACGGCTTCGCGGAGCGCTATGTGCGCGACAGTTCAGCGGTGGAGCAGGAGGCGATCGATAATGCCAACCGCTTTTCCGCATGGCTGCCCCTTGCCGGGCGGCATTGAATGCAACCAGTTCCCAACTGCTTCGTTCCACTCCGGTGGCCAGATGGCCGCGCGCATATCAGGAGCGAACCATGGACAAAAATCGGGTCGAAGGCGCCGCGCATCAGGCCAAGGGCGCGGTCAAGGAAGCGGCGGGCAAAGTGACTGGCGACAAGAAGACCCAAGCCGAGGGCGCCGCCGAGAAGGCGGCCGGCAAAGTTCAAAATGCCGCCGGCGGGGCAAAGGATGCCGCCAAGGAATGGACCAACCGGTAAGCCCGATGGACGGGGCACGCTTTGGCGCGTGCCCCGTTCAGGCGCCGTCGAGAAAGCGCCTGACCGCCGGGATCTGTTTCATCGCCGCCAGTTCCACGGGCGACGGAAGTTGCGGCCGGTCGCGCTGCACGTTGACCATGCACAGAAAGCCCATCGGCACGCCGCCGGTCGCGCGAAACTGATGCCATGTCCAGGCGGGTATCGAGACCAGGTCGAACTGCTTCACGGCCCGCACCTCCTCTCCAACCATGCAGTCGCCGCTGCCGCGCAGAATCATCACCGCATGGGCATGTTCATGGCGCTCTAAAGTCGAGTAGCCGTTCGCGTCCATCTCGAAATACCGCAATTCGCACCCCAGCGTGTCCTCGTGGAACAGCACCTGGCGGGAGATGTCCTTGAACGGGGCGGACCCATCCTGCTTATAGGGTTGATGCGCGACCGCCTCCCACCGGAAGTCCTCGGTGACGGGGCGGAAATGCGGGGTCGGTTCGATGTCCATCTTCGTTACTCTTCGGTCGTCGCGCGTTACAGCGAAAATTCGCCTGCCGCTCGGGTAAAGCGTTCGGTTTCCTCGGTAATGTTCTCACCGGCGAGCAGCAGATTGCCACCGATCAGCAACATCGTGTCCTTGCCATAGAAATCAATGATTTCCTTGGTCCGCTCCAGCGTCATACCGCCGGCCGGCACCGGCAGGGCGGGTTTCATGCCATCGCCGGCGTGGCGCGCGTTGGCGGCCAGATCGCGGCAGGTTTCGCGGGAATAGCCGAAGCGGCCACCGTAGCCTGGGAAAATCACCGAATCCGCACCCAAAAGCGGGAACAGCTTGCCGATCAGCAGTTCGGGCGCGATCCGGGCGGCGCCGCCCATGCTGGGGTGGGCGAAAAACGCCAGGTCGGGGAACTCGCTCACCAGCGCCTGCATCGCGGGAAAGCCGCAGATCATCGGCGCCAGCATTGCGCAGTCCAGGCCTTCATCACGGGCCAGCGCCGCCCGGGCGCGCATCTGGTCCAGGTTGCCGGTCAGGCTGGGAATATAGCGCGTCGGATGGCCGGTGGACCGCACGCCCCTTGCCACCGCCGCCGCACACGCGCTGACCCGGTCAGCGAACCGGGAGTAGGACTGATCGGCAAGTCCATGATCGTCCTTGATGAAATCCAGCCCGCCGCGCGTCAGGTGTTCGGCCAGGGTTGCAAGGTCCACGGCTGGCAAGCCCTGCGGCTTCAACGCCGATCCGGTCAGCGCCCGGTGATGCAATTTCAGGCGAAACCGCAGTCCCGCGATTCCGTGGCGCGGGCCACCGAACAGTTGGGTCAGGCTCTCCGGAAGCGCCACATCCTTCAGGATAACGTCTTCATGCAGCGACGTGTTGCCGAACAGCATGTTCAGCAACTGCCCGGCGTCCTGCCCAACAGTCGCGGTGGCCAGGCCAATGCCCACCGCGAACACGCCGTTGCCCAGATCCCGGATATCTTCGACGGAGCCGACGATATCCGACAGCACCATCTCGTCGCGGATCGCCGCCAGCGGCATCTCGACGCTTTGCTCGACGGCGATGCCTTGGGCGCGGGCCTCGATATCCGCGGCGGTGCCGCGGACATGGTAGGTGACGGTGAAGCGTTCGCTCATGTGCGCGGCACCACCAGGGCATCGACGGCGATGGCGCCCGCCGCACCGAGGATCACCGGGTTGATATCGATCGCCTCCAGCGAATCCCCCAGCGCCAGGGCGGCGGATTGCAGGTTCATCAGCAGATCGACGAAGGCGCCGTAAGCGCCGGGATGTTTCCAGCGCGGGCTGGCCAGCACGCGGCCCAACGCCACTTTGGCCAATCCGGCTTCGACCGCCGAACGGCCGATCGGCAGCGGGAAGGTGGCGACATCGTGCAGCGCCTCCGCGAAGATGCCGCCCAGCCCGGCGATCAGCACCAAACCGACGCCATCGGCGCGGGAAATGCCAGCGATGGCTTCCAGGCCGCCGCCGATCATCGCCTGGACCACGACCTTGGGGCAGGCGGCGGCAGTATAGGCGGCCTCGACCGCGTCGGCGTCGCGCAATCCGACATGCACCAGCCCTAGATCGCTTTTGTGCGCCACCCCGTCGGCCACGCCCTTCAGTACCACAGGATATCCCAGACTTGCGGCGGCGGCGATGGCCTCGGCGACGGAGGCACATTCGACCCCGGGAACGGTCCGCACACCGAACCCGGCCAGCATATCCAGGCTTTCCGGTTCCGTCAGTGCTCGGTTTGGCAGTTCGGGCGCGCTTGCGGACGGCACAACCGGGATCGCTTCCGGCGGTGCGGTCATCAAAGCGCCGATGCCTTCCAGCAGAATGTCGGTGTCGGTGAACACGTCGATCCCGCGCGACCGGTAGGTTTCGCGTTCGGCCTCCGGCAGGCCGCCGGGGGTCACCAGCAGCAGCGGCTTGCCGGATGCTTCCCGAGCGTGGCCCATGGCGGCGCGGTAGGGGTCGCCTTGCCAGGGGTTCATGGAATGAACCAGCGCGAGGCATACCGAAACCTCCGGGTCCTGCATCAGCAGTGTCGGCACATCGGCGGATCGCTTCATCCCGCCGAAGATACCCATGTCCAGCGGATTGCCAATCCGCGAGAACATCTTCTGCGAATCGATGGCCGCGAAGGTGTCCGGCGACAGCTCCGCCAGCGGGACGCCCAGCGCCTCGCAGCGGTCGGCGATCAGAGACGCCCCGGCACCGGATGTGGACAGCGATCCCAGCTTGCCGGGGCGCCGTCCGTACTTGTCCAGCAAAGCGGCGGCGGTCATCAGGCCCTCCAGCGTCTTCACCGTCGCCACGCCGGCGGCAGCGAACAAAGCGTGGTAGGCGGCGTCATCGCCGGCCAGACGTGAGGAATGGGCAACGGCGGCAGCGGCACCGGCCTCCGACCCGCCGATCTTCAGCGCCACCACATGCTTGCCGGCTTCGTAGGCTTTCAGCGCCAGTCGGCGGAACCGGGGGCCGTCGTCCAGGCTGTCGATCAGCAGGGCGATCACCCGGGTTGGGGCGTGGCCGATGCCGTATTCCATATAGTCCAGCACCGACATGTCGGCCTCGTTGCCCGCCGAGGCGAACAGCGACAACCCGGCACCCAGCATCGCCAGCCGGCCGGCCATAGCGTCGAACAGCGCGCCGCTGTGGGAAAAGATCGATATCCCGCCGGGCTTCTGGCGCTTGGCGTGGGAGGTGTTGAAGCCAACCGACACCGGATGATGGGCGTTATACATGCCGTTGCAGTTCGGGCCGACGATGCGGATCCCTGCCTCGGCGGCGATGCGTTGCAGTTCGCGCTGCCGTTCCTCGCCGCCCGCGTCCAGGCTTTCGGCATAGCCGGCCGATCCGACGATCACCGCCTTCAGCCCGGCGGCGGCGGCATCCCGCACGGCCTGCAACGTGGCCTCGGCCGGGATGGCCAGGAAAGCTGTATCCACCTGTTCCGGAACCGAGGCGAGGTCAGGATAGCACGGGATGCCGTCGATCTCTTTCAACCGGCGGCTGATGCCATAGATGCCGCCCGTGAAGCCGGTGTCCCGGATGTTCGTCAGCACGATATAGCCATGCTTCGTCGTGTCGTCGGAGGCACCGATCACCGCCACCGCACGCGGGTGGAACAGGGCGTGCAAAGCGTCCCGGGTGGCGATCGGCATAGGGTGGGCACTCCTGTTCTCTGGCGGCGCGCATACTGTCCGCCGGCCGGCGCCATGTCCATTCGACGCCGCCTGGGTTATCCTGCCCCCATCGAGAGTGGGAGAAAGCGATGCCGGAACCGATCCTGTTGCGCGAAATGCGCGGGCATATCCTGGTGCTGACGATCAACCGCCCGGAACGGATGAACGCGCTGTCGCCGGAGTTGTCCGATGCGCTGATCGAGGCCTTCGTGGAGGCTGGCGCTGACCCGGATGTGCGGGTGGTGGTGCTGACAGCGGTCGGAGACCGAGCGTTCTGTGCCGGCGCGGACCTGAAGGCTCGGGCGCAGGAGGATGCCGAGGGCAAGCCGTTCCAGCCGCTGCTCTCGCGGGTGCAGCGCTATGTGTTCGAGGTGGTGTACGAAACGATCAAGCCGACGATCGCCGCGTTGAACGGGCCGGCAGTGGCGGGCGGCATGGAACTGGCCCTGGCCTGCGACATGCGGGTGGCGGCGGAACACACCACGATGGGTCTGCCGGAGGCCAAACGCGGAAAGGGGGCGCATTTCGCCAACGTCATGCTGCCGCGCATGGTGCCGTCGGGCATCGCCTATGAGATGCTGTATCTGGGCGAATATATCGGCGCCGCCGAGGCCCGCCGCTGGGGCTTGGTGAACCGCGTGGTGCCGAAGGGCGAGGCGCTGAACGAGGCGATGCGGATGGCCGAGGCGATTTGCGAAAACGCCCCCGTGTCGCTGCGCCGGATGAAGGAAACCGCTGTCCGGTCGAACGGGTTGCCGCTGCCCGCCGCGCTGCGGCTGAACGAGGGGATCAGTCCCTACAGCAGCGAGGACCGGGTGGAAGGGATCAAGGCGTACGTGGAAAAGCGCAAGCCGGAGTGGAAAGGCCGCTAGGTCCGGTATCGGGGCGCGGCCGGTTTGGCCGCCATGCCGATCTACCGTTGCATACGCATTAACTGATCGACCGGCATCATGTTGTGGTTCAGGTGCCACATGATCCACAGTGATCCGGTCAACAGCAGCAGAACGATCAGAACCCCGAACGCCAGCGCCATCACGTTGTTCGCATTGTCCGGCCCGGTCGTGATGTGCAGGAAGAAGACCAGATGCACCCCCATCTGGGCGATCGCCAGCACGACCAGCGCGACGGGAATGCTGGGGCCCCAAACCAGATCGGTTTTGGCAATGAAGAAGGACACGCCGGTCAACAGCAACGCCAGTGCGAGGCCGACGAGATAGGTCGCGATGCCCGCTTCCGAACCCTCGTCGCCCGGAGCGACGTCCGATGTGCCGAACTCCGTGGTTTCGTCGCTCATTGGCCGGCTCCGATCAGATAGACGACGCTGAACAGCGCCACCCAGATAATATCCAGTGCGTGCCAGAACAGGCTGAAACACATGACCCGCCGCAGGATGTCGGGGCGGTATCCCTTCGCGAATACCTGGGCCATCATGGTCAGCAGCCACATCAGACCGCCGGTCACATGCAGTCCGTGGCAGCCAACCAGGGTGAAAAATGCGGTCAGGAACGCGCTTCTCGTCGGGCCGGCGCCCTGTGCGGCCAAACCGGCGAACTCCCGGATTTCCAACGACACAAAGACAGCGCCCAGCACGAACGTTGCGGCCATCGCGGTCTGGAACATCGGAGTGCTCTTTCGCTGCGCACCGATACTGGCCAGGCCGCAAGTGAAACTGGACAGCAACAGGCACACTGTTTCAATGCCGACGTTAGTCAGATCGAACAACTGCTTTCCGGAGGGGCCGCCCGCCGTGGCATCGGACAAAACCGCGTAGCTCGCGAAAAACGCCGAAAACATAATGATGTCGCTGAGCAGGAAGATCCAAAAACCATAGCCGGCAATGATCCGCTTCGACGGCATGCCGCCACCCGGGGATCGCGCCGCATGACCCTGATGATCCGCGTGAGCCGCGCTCATTGTGCCGTCCCCGCGCGCCGCGCTGCCTCGGCTCTGGATGCCCGGTTTTTGCGGTCGATGCGCGCCACGGTTTCAGCCGGGATGACATACTCGTCGCGATCCCGCCACGCGAAAACCACGAACGTCGCGAACGCGCCGACAAACGCCACCCCGGCCATCCACCAGATATGCCAGATCAGGGCAAAACCCATCATCGTGGCGAAGAACGCACAGATGAAGCCTGTCGGGCTGTTGCGGGGCATTTCGACGCTGTCGTAGGCCGGTTCGGGGCTCAGCGCCGATCTGTTGATCGCGCGCTGCTTCAGGTCCCAGTATGTCTCCCGGCTGGAAACGGAGGGCAGGACAGCGAAGTTGAAAACCGGAGGCGGCGATGCTGTCGCCCATTCAAGCGACCGTCCATTCCACGGGTCGCCGGTGTCGTCGCGCAGCTCTTCCCGATGGCGGATGCTGACGAAAAGCTGAACGATCTGCAGAATGATGCCCGCCAGAATGATGGCGGCGCCCAAGGCGGCGACCAGAAGCCAAGGCCGCCACGCCGGAACATCGTAATGCTGCATGCGGCGGGTCATGCCCTCCAACCCGAGCACATACAGTGGCATGAAAGCGACGTAGAAACCGACGGTCCAGCACCAGAAGGCGGCCTTGCCAAGTCCTTCGTGCAGGCGGAAGCCGAACGCTTTCGGGAACCAGTAATCATAGCCGGCGAAACAGCCGAACAGCACGCCGCCGATCAGCACGTTGTGAAAATGGGCCACAAGGAACAGGCTGTTGTGCAATACGAAGTCGGCCGGTGGCACGGCCAGCAGCACGCCGGTCATGCCACCCACGGCAAAGGTGATCATGAAACCAAGCGACCACAGCAGCGCGGCGGAAAACACGACCCGCCCGGCAAACATCGTGAACAGCCAGTTGAAAATTTTGACGCCGGTAGGAACCGCGATGATCGTGGTCATGATGCCGAAGAACGCATTCACGTCGGCACCCGCGCCCATGGTGAAGAAATGATGCAGCCAGACCATGAACGCCAGGATGCAGATCGCCATGGTGGCAATCACCATCGATCGGTATCCAAACAAGGGCTTTCCGGAAAAAGTCGATATGACTTCGGAATATATGCCAAAGGCGGGCAGAATCAGGATGTAAACCTCCGGGTGGCCCCATGCCCAGATCAGATTCACGAACATCATCATATTGCCGCCGGCCTCATTGGTGAAGAAATGAAAGCCGAGGTAGCGGTCCAGCAACAGCATCGCCAGGGTCGCCGTCAGGATCGGGAAAGCGGCGACAATCAGCAGGTTTGCCGCCAATGTGGTCCAGCAGAACATGGGCATGCGCAGGTAAGTCATGCCGGGCGCGTGCATCTTCAGCACCGTCGTCACCAGATTGACGCCTGATATCAGCGTGCCGATGCCCGAAATCTGGATGGCCCAACAGTAATAATCGACGCCAACGCCGGGCGAATAGGCAAGTTCGGACAACGGCGGATACGGCAGCCACGTCGCGCGCGAAAACTCCCCGATGACCAGCGAGATGTTTACCAGCAACGCACCGCTCGCGGTCAGCCAGAACCCGACCGAGTTCAACGTTGGAAAAGCAACGTCGCGAATGCCCAGTTGCAGCGGCACGGCGAAGTTCATCAAGCCGATGACAAATGGCATCGCAACGAAAAAGATCATCAGCGTGCCATGGGCAGAGAAAATCTGGTCATAATGTTCCGGCGGCAGGTAACCCGGGGACTGAAACGCCAGGGCCTGCTGGGAGCGCATCATGATCGCGTCGGTAAAGCCGCGCAGCAGCATCACCATGGCCAGGAGGCAGTACATAACGCCGATCCTCTTGTGATCGACGCTGGTGATCCACTCGTTCCACAGATACGGCAGGCGGCCCTTCACCACGACCCAAATCAAAACGCCAAGAATGACGCAGGCAACCACGGCGGAGGCGGCCATCGGAATGGGCTGGTCGAACGGGACCGCCGCCCAAGACAGTTTACCCAGCATGTCTATGGCTCCGTTCGCGGCGATACGCTGGAATTCGGCCGGCCGGATCGTGGTCCCGGCCCGGGAGGCAGTTCACGCGACACGATCGCATGGAACAGCCCGGGTTCGGCGAAGCGGTAAGAGAACGGCTTGGTGCCGATGCTCTGGGCGGCCAGATCGGCGTAGGTCTGCTGGTTCAACGTCGGACCATCGGCCTGCGTGGCCTTGACCCATGTATCGAATGCTTCCGCCGTTTCGGCATGAACGGCGAAATGCATGCCGGAAAACCCGTCTCCACTGTAGTCGCTCGACAGGCCGATGAAATCGCCCGGCGAGTCGGCCAGCAGGTTCAGGTGGGTCGTCATCCCGTTCATCGTGTAAATCATGCTGCCAAGCCGCGGGACGAAGAACGCGTTCATGACGCTGGCGGATGTCAGTGAAAAATGGATCGGCACGCCGGCCGGGACGACCAGTTGATTGACGCTGGCGATGTGCTGATCCGGGTAGATGAACAGCCATTTCCAGTCCAGCGAGACGACCTGCACCTCCAGCGGTTTGGCGGACGATGCCAATGGTGCGGCGGGGTCCAGTTCGTGCGACCCGATCCAGATCACCCCGCCCAGCAGGATGATCACCATCAACGGAACAGACCAAACGATCAGCTCAAGCTGGCCGGAATACGACCATGCCGGCCAGTAGGCGGCTTTGGTATTGGATGCCCGAAACCACCAGGCGAACCCCAGTGTCGCGGCGATCGTCGGCACAACGATCGCCAGCATGATCAGCAGCGAATCCAGCAGGATCGTTTCGTCGGCAAGAGCAACCGGTCCACGCGGATTCAGTAATGCCGTCTGACAGGAACTCAGACACAGGGCGCTCAGGACAATAACGCGACGTCCAATGTCGTGAACGCGCCGCCGCGCCCCCCGCGGATCATCCGAACTTCCCATCATCGCCCCTGCTTCGCCCCCGTGCGGTGGTCCAGGGTGAACGTGGGGTACCCAGCATAGATTGCCATGCGCGGAACCGTGATGGCGTGATCCGCATCGGCGATGTGCCGCTCGGATCGCTTCTTCCCCGGCGCCATGCGATACGCCGCCGCGGACTTGGCGGGCAGGGCACCCCCGTGCGACGCCAATCCTTCGAAATCGGTGCGCTAACCCCCGGCTACGTCTTTCGTCAGCAGGGCCGGATAGTTCACATCGTATCGTCCGGCCAGGATTTTCTCCTGATCGTCGAGATGTTCGTTTTCCAGTCCATGCGGGTGAACAGTTGGCGCTGGTATGGGGGCAACCGGTGTCGTGTGATCGGGCATCGTTGTCTCCTGTTTCGTTTCACGCGAGGCCAGGAAGGCAAACCAAACACGCATTGCCGAAGCAAATATCGGGTTTCAAAGATAGTTAATCTCGATTTGCCGCGCCGCACAACAAAAATCTGGCCGCTTACCGCAATCCAGCGCGATTGCGGGCAACGCTTTTGGTCGTCGGGTGATCCGGTCCCAGCGTCTTCATGTAGATCGACAACGACCAGTCCAGCGCCTCCCGAGCGGAAAAGCCGTCGCCGAGGTCCTTCAGCACACCGGCCAGGTTGTTGGCATCGCGTGCGACGGCGATGTGGTCGTGCCCCAGTGCCGCTTCGTCGATCGCCAGCGCCCGTTCGAACGCATCATGCGCGCCCTCCAGGTCCCCGATATCGTGCAGAATCAGGCCAAGGTGGTTGATGTCGGTCGCCGCTTCCGGATGATTCGCGCCAAAACTCTCCGTATGCAGCGCCAGCGCCCGGCTGAGTTGTGCCTGGGCGTCCATCATATCGCCAAGTTCGTGCGACAGCCGGCCGAGGTCGCGCAGGTCGTCGGCCAGACTCGGATGATCGGCACCGACTTCCCGCTGGCGGGCTTCGATCAGGTTTTCCAGGTTGGCGCGCTGGGCGCGCAGGTCGTTCATGCTGGCCATTGGGGGCGTCCTTGCAGGCGTATGTCAGCCGGTTATGTGGCCGACATACGCCGTTTTCTCAAGGGCGCCGATCAGTCGTCGTATTCAGCGGAGATATCCTGGCCGGTGTAATCCGGCATCATCGCCGCGGAGATCAGGCTGACGATCGCGCAGCCGGCGATGTAGATCGCGACCGCGTAGCCGGTGTGATAAGCGGCAAACAGCGCCGTCGCGATCAGCGGGGCCGGCCCGCCGGCGATGATCGAAGCCAGCTGATAGCCAAGCGAGGCACCGCTGTAGCGCAGGCGGGGCGTGAAAGCCTCGGCGATCAGCGCGGCCTGCGGGCCGTACATCATATCGTGCGGAATCAGCGACAGCACGATGGCAATCACCACCAGCGTTGGTGACCCGCTGTCCAGCAGCGCGAAGTAGATGAAGCCGAAGACGCCGGTCACGGCGGCGCCGATCAGGTACATCTTCCGGCGGCCGATCTTGTCGGACAGGTGCCCTGACAGCGGGATGCTGACGAAGGACAGCAGCGAAGCCGCCAGCACCGACGACAGCACCAGTTCGCGCGACATATGCAGTGTGCCGGTGCCGTAGGCGAAGATGAAGGCGGTGAAAATGTAGAACGGCGCCTGTTCGGCCATGCGGATCAGCGCGGACAGGATGATTTGCTTCGGCTGCTTCCTGACCACTTCCAGGATCGGCGCCTTTTCGATCTTGTTGTCCTGGACGAGCTGCTTGAAAACCGGGGTTTCAAGAATCCCGATGCGGATCCACAGGCCGATGGCGATCAGCACGATACTCAGAAGGAACGGCACCCGCCAGCCCCAGCCGATGAAATCGGCCCCGGACCATGCGCTGAATGCCAGCATCGCCGCATTCGACAGGAATATGCCGCACGGCACGCCGAATTGCGGCCACGAGGCGACAAGGCCGCGATTTCCGTGGCCCTTGGACCATTCCATCGCGATCAGGACGGACCCGCCCCATTCGCCGCCAACGCCGATGCCCTGCAACGTGCGCAGCACCGTCAGGATGACCGCGCCCCAGATGCCGATCGAATTGTAGCCTGGCACCACCGCCACCAGGAACGTCGCGATGCCCATCAGCAGCAGCGTGGTGATCAACGTGGCTTTGCGGCCGATAC
>JAKBAU010000079.1 GCA_021808875.1 Pseudomonadota bacterium
CACTGTTGACCACATAGTTCCAGAATGTTTCCGGCCTGGAAAACGATGTATAGCTGAAGCTCAGCTGTGGCGATGTCCAGCTGCCCTCAAGATCGCCCACCGTGCCAAACCCGCGCAGCGCTATCGCAGTCTTGGCACAAGTCTTGGGATCAAACAGAACGAGCCGGGCATGGGCGTCACGCAGATAGCTGAGAACGAGCTTGTGGTCTGCCAGAACGAAGCCCAGCAGGGTGTCGGCTGTCTGTGGCACCAGAGGATGCCAATAGGCGAGTTGGGGTCGATCAATCGACGCCACCATGATCCTGCCGCGCGGCGCGTCGAGATCGGTTTGGACATAGATGCGGCCTGCCGCTTCACGCGCGACAAAATTCGCATCCTTGCCCGCGACGAGAACCTGCGCTGGTAGCGAGCCATCTACCCTCTTGAGGTAAAGGTCGGTCGGCCCGGTCGCGCCATGCAGCGCCTGAAGCAATAGGAAGTCGCCATCTTGCGACAGCGTCGCCTGCAGAATGTCATTTGGGCCCAGCCTGCGCCCGAAAAGCATCCGGTCTGGCCCCGTAGCGCCAAGATGATGGGCATAAAGCCTGGGTCCTGTAGCGCCAAATCTGATGTAATAGACGCTCTTGCCATCGGCTGACAGCAGTAGTGACCAATAGATGTAACGGGCAGCTGGAAGTACGTCCGTCAGGTTTCGTCGCCGTGTCACGTCATAGAAATGGATGCTGAGCTGATCCGTTCCACCGTGGCGGACACCAAAGGCGATGATGCGCCCGTCGCGTGACACTGCCAGCAGCGTGAGCGTTGCATTTTCCCCAAAGCTCCGGGCATCAACAATACGCACATCTCTGGCCGCAAGACGCGTCCGCAGATAAAGCGAGGCGACCTGCTCACCCGGGGCTTTTTTGAGGATCACAAATTGACCATGGCGACAGATGACGCTCTGCGGCGCATCAAGCCGGGCCAGTGGCATGAGTTCATGAGCCAATACCGGCAATGAGGGCTGATGGTCGAGCAGCCTCCTCGTGTAGCGCTGCTCGGACGCAACAAAACCATCAGTTGCCGGCGACGACAGCCTCTCGAGCCAGCGATAGGGATCAGCAACGCGCACGCCATGAATGACCTCGACGAAATGGTCGCGCAGTGCAGGCGGCGGAGCCGGGAGAGTTCCTGCCCGCAACAGGGCCACGCTGGCACATGCGGCCAACAGGCAAGGGATGGCATACGGCAAGGATCTCATGACAAGCATCGTTCCATTCGCCGTGCACATTTGGACTGCGTGACTGCGCAAGACGAGACAAAGCAGGCCATGAGCCAAAGGAGCCCTCAAGCCGGGCCTGGACATTTGGGCTTATTTGGCCCGGCGCCGACATATTAAGACCCGATCGGATGCGAAAAAAGGGGTGAGCCCTTTCCAACATTGCCCCGCCATGAGACCAAAAGAGCCGACACCATCGGCTCAACCTGAATCCAGGGGAGCACTGTCATGCTAAACCGCCGCCACTTTCTGAGAAGTTCCGTCTGCGTCATGGCGCTGGCCCCTTTGCTGGCGCCGGTCGCCGGCGTGACCAAGCCACGCTGGCCATTGCCACCTTACGTGCCCCAGCATCCCAAACGGATTGAGCAGTTCGGCCAGGTACGCATCGATGATTATGCCTGGCTGAAACCCTCCAATTGGGCTGAGGTGCGCAAGGACCCGGCAACACTCAATCCAGCGATCCGCAAGGCGCTCGAGGCCGAAAACGCCTACACAGAGGATATGCTCGCTCCCACCCTGCCGTTGCAGGAGACACTGTTTGCCCGCATGCAGCGCCTCAGTGCGGCCGATGTTCCTCCGCCGGCCATCATCGAGGACGGCTGGGCTTATTATAGCTGGACCCCGGAAGGGGCCAGCTATCCAGTCTATGCGCGCAAGCCTCTCTCCGGCGGACCGGAGCAGATTCTCCTGGACCTCAACGCGGAGGCAAAGGGCAAGCCCTATTATGCACTTTCGGTATTTCAGGCTCCACTGCGCAGTCCCGACAACCATCTCTTTGCCTGGGCTGTCGACGAAACGGGTTCGGAATACCACACACTGTATGTCAAGGATCTCGAAACCGGACGCATCGTTTCTTCAGATATCCATGACTGCTACGGCACCTTCGCCTTCGCACCGGATTCACAGCATCTGTTCTGGGTGCTGCGTGATCGCCTGAGCCGTCCGACCAAAGTTTTCCGCAGACCCGCGCGCGGCGGCGCCGATGTCGCGGTCTACGATGAGAAGAATCCTGCGTTCTTCATTCATGTTTCGCTGACAGCCTCCAAACGCACACTTCTCATCCACTGTTTTAATGGTGACATGGGCGATACCCGCGTTGTCTTTGGTGATGATGTACTTGCGACGCCAACCCTGGTGGAGCCCCGGCGCAATGGCCTGCGCTACACCGTGGAGGACTGGCAGGACGGTTATCTGATCTTGACCAATGCCAACGGTGCCTTTGACTTCAAGGTGATGCGCGCAAGCCGCAGCAATCTCAGCGAAGCGGGATGGAGACCATTCATTGCCCACGATCCGGGACATTTCATTGCCGCCATCCGCCCCTTCCGCAATTTTCTGGTCTTGAGCGAATGGCGCGACGCCAACCCTCACCTCATCACGGTGGCACCGACGGGCCAGACCCACGACATCGCCTTTGATGAATCCGCTTACAATGTAAGCCTTGAGCCGCAACAGATCTACGACACCGATAACCTGCGCTACGCTTATGAAACGCCGCGCCTGCCCAAGGCCTGGTACGAGTACAATATGAAGAGCGCGAAGCGTCAGTTGCTGATCGCGCCACCCCGCAGCTTTGATCCGGCAAATTATGTCGTGGAGCGGCTGTCGGCACCTTCCAGTGACGGGGTTATGGTGCCGATCACGGTGCTGATGAAGAAGGGAACACGTCTCGACGGAAGCGCGCCACTTTTTATGTATGGCTATGGTTCCTACGGCGATTCCGTCACCGCGAGTTTTTCGGCACCAGCGCTCGCACTTGTAGACCAGGGCTGGATCCATGTTCTCGCCCACGTCCGAGGTGGTGCCGAAAAGGGAACACGCTGGTGGCGCTCGGTGCTCAAGCGCGGCAAGAAGAAGACATTCATCGATTTCATCGCCTGTGCCGAGCATCTCATCCACAGGCGCTACACCCGCGCCGGACGGATCGTGATTCACGGGCTCTCCGCCGGAGGCCTGTTGATCGGAGCCGTTTACAACATGCGGCCGGATCTCTGGGGCGGCGCTATTGCGCAGGTCCCCTTTGTCGACCTTCTCAACACCATGGAGGACGAAAACCATCCCCTGTGGTTCACGGCGCTGCCGATCTGGGGAGATCCCCGCATCAAGACGGAGTGGGAGTACATGGCGAGCTACTCACCATATACCAATGTGCATAAGGCGGCCTATCCGGCTCTCTTGGCAACCGGCAGTCTTGTCGATGACAGGGTCGGCTTTTGGGAGCCGGTCAAATTTGTCGAGAAGGTTCGCTACGACAGCACCAACAAAGCGCCCAAAATGGTCAAGATTGACATGTCGGCCGGCCACATGGGCGCCTCGGGTCGTAACGCCAAACTGCGCCAGCACGCGATGTTCTATGCCTTTGCCATCTGGGCTGTCGGCAACAAATGGGGCCTCGGTTAGGCCTCCGGGGTAAGTGCAAAGCGGCGAAAAGGGACGCTGCCAGAGGCACGTTGGGCGCAGCCTGGATCAGGACCGAACATCCGCTCGGAGCAACATATCTACCCGTCTGCGCTGGCCTATCGCCGGCGGTACCAGACATAAAGCCCGGTCAGCGACAGCACTGCAGTGGCAAGTCCGAGTACAAAGACCAGTGCCCGCGTTGGCCCGCCTAAAATGCGTCCCGAATGCAGAGGGTAAAGTGAGCGCAGGACAATACCCCGCAAGCCCTCGCGATAAGGATCATCCGTTCCTGTGATGCGTCCGCTATTGGCGCTGACAAAATATTCTACTGGCCCGAGCCAGGCGTAGGTGTTGTTGCCTTTGGCAATGAAGGAGACGCCATAAATACCCCGCTCAGGATCATAGCTGGCAAAGACCGGCACCCAGCCGGGGTGCCGCCGTTCCGCCCTCTGCCATGCGACTTTAAGGCTGGTCGCAAAATTAACCGGCATAGCAGAGGGATGCACAGCAGCAGGTGCACCGTAGAGCGTCCCCTGCGGGGCACCAAATGTCAGGTTCACGGCGGGTAGGAACAACTCGTCAAAAAAGTTCATCTCGACCGAGGTCACCGCGAGAACAAGAAAACCCAGAAACAGCCACAGGCCACCGGCACGGTGCAGATCAAGACAGAATCGGGGAAAGCGTGTGCCACGCGCCACGCCCCACATCTTGCGCCAGCGCTTCCAGAACGGCGGCAGGCTCGGGAAGGTGAGGTAGAACCCCAGAAGGTTGGAAATCACCCAGCCAGATGCGACGATCCCCATGAACCAGCGGCCAAAGGTGCCCAGAAGCAGATTTTGGTGAAACTGAAAGAGACCTTCGACGAGGTGACGGCGACTCCAACCCGGACGATTGCGTCGACGCCCCAGGACAGCTCCAGTGTGCGGATCGACAAAAACCTGGGTGAACGAAAGAGCCGGCTTGCCCGGCGCGGCGGTAACATGGAACACCAGCGCACGGCCACGGTGCACCCGAATGGGAACCTTGGTGAGGCGCCAGGAGGGATGGCCTCGCGCCAGCCCATCTGCAAGGCGCACGGGTGAGAGTGTGGCGCCATGCACCCCGACATCAAAAAGCGTCGGATTAAGCAGTGCATCGAGCCTGGTGCGGAAGATCAGAACGCTGCCGCTGACACCCGCGAGGATGAGAAAAACCAGAATCAAAAGGCCGACATAGCGGTGCAGCCACACCAGCCCCGGTCGTATGCGCATGCCCTCTACAGCAGCTCCCCGTGTTCAAGTCCGGACATCGGCTTCACCATGACCTCTCTTGCGCTCCGCGGCCAGCGTCGGGGGGTCCTTTGCCATCGCAGACGGGCCGTTCAATGGCCCGGACGCGTTACAATCGGGCCCAGTTTCCGTCCAAAAGCTGCGCAGGCTTGGCTACAGTCAGGGTTCGGTTGCGCGACGAGGCAGGATGATGAGCGATTTTTCGGGAAAATTTGCGCCGCAAGGACCTGAGGACGGCATCAAGCTCGTGGCCGAAAACCCGCTCGGCTGGATTGTTTCACGTCATGAGGACATGCCCTTCGCCACAGTGCTTCCCTTCCGGGCGCGTATCGATCAGAACGGCCATATCTTTTCGCTGCAGGGGCACTTTGCCCGCGCCAACCCACATCTTGCTGCCTTACGGTCCAGCCCAAGGGCACTCATCCTGATCCTCGGCCCCAACGCCTATGTCTCTCCCTCCTGGATGGCGGATCGTACCCAGGCCCCCACCTGGAATTATACCTCCCTGTGGTTTGAGACCGAGCTCCACTTTTTCGAGGATCGTGAGGCGCTACGGGCGCTGCTCTCGGAGCAGGTCGGCGCCATGGAAGAAGGTCGCCAGAACGCCTGGCAGATCAGCGACATGGGACCACGCTTTGACCGGCTCGCGAGCGGAATTGTCGGCTTTGATGCACGCGTGATAAGTGCCCATGGCCGCTTCAAGCTCGGTCAGGATGAACGCGAGGATGTCTATCCTGATATTGTGCGTGGATTGAAGAGCGAAGGTAGCGAAGCGGTCCTGGAATGGATGGCGCATTTCAACCGCGCCAAAACCTGACACAAACCGAAACCGCGCGGCGATGAATTGGCAGTGCAGACACCCGTCAAATGAAAGAGATTGAGCGCTACGCCGTCGCCATCAAACCAAGAATCCCGTCTTGGGTTTGAACCAGGTCCGCTAGAGGTCCTCGCCGCGTTCAAGCAGATAGTGCGTCGGTGGCACACCAAATGCCCGGCGGAACATGGCGGTGAAGGCACTGGGGCTGCTATAGCCGACATCAAGGGCGACAGTGGTGACCGGATGGCCTGTCGCCAGGCGGGACAGCGCTTCCATCAGCCGTACCGTCTGTCGCCAGGTGGCAAAGCTCATCCCGGTTTCCTTGCGGAACGTCCGCGTGAAAGTACGTCGTCCCATCGCCGCCACATCAGCCCATTCATCGAGGGCTTCGTTTTGCGCCGGATCCGCAAGAATGGCCCGACACACCCGCACGAGCCGTGGATCACGTGGCATCGGAACATGCAGGGGTGCAATATGCGCGCGCCGCAGCTCTTCGAGAATAAGAGCCATCACCTGACCGTCACGGCCCTGCTCGTCATATTCGACCGGAATGCGGGTCGCCTCAACGATGAGCGCGCGCAGCAGATCGGAGACCTCGATCACCCGACAGCTTGTGGGCAGACCGAGCCCCGGATCCTCCTGAACGTAGAGGGTGCGCACCGAGACGTGGCCGCGACAGCGCGCTTCGTGCTCTACACCGCCAGGTACCCAGAGGGCACGCTGTGGTGGCAGAACAAAACTCGCCTCATCGGTCACCACTGTCATCAGACCGGCAATTGTGTAGAGCAGTTGCCCACGCAGATGGCTATGGCGCGGATCAACATGACCGTCAGCATATTCATCGGCCAGCGCGGCAACAGGTCGAGGAATGTTTTGATAGTCGCTCCCACGGGTACTGCGTTGGCCCGCCTGAAATGGTTTCAGGTCCTGTGGCGACAGCAATCCAGCATGATGCGGCGTAAGGTCCATGCTTGGATTATAGGTCCAAAGTTTTGTGACAGAAAGACGTCACCCGGCAGGTCTGCCACCGGCTGCTGACCGCTGAAGGTGGCAAAGCGTGGTGGAGCGTCATGCGCCATCGCTGGAAAGGATGTGACCGACGTGGCGGGCGACGATCTTGACCCCGAGATCCGCAGCTTTGCGGCTGAAATGGCGCGGGCCTATGCGCGCTATCCCGCGCTCGACCAGGTGCCGCTGAGCGAGGCCCGTCAGATCGCCGAGAAAGTCAGGCTGCCCTGGCGCCAGGGCGGTCCGGTGATGCATCGGAGCGACGAGCTTCACCTGCCGACGCCACATGGCTTGGTACGGGTGCGCATCCATCGCCCCAATGCTTCGGCCCGGCTGCCGGCACTGGTTTACCTGCATGGCGGGGGCTGGACGATCTTCAGCATCGATTCCCATGACCGGCTTATGCGCGAATTTGCGGCCCGTGCCCAGATCGCAGTCGTGGGTGTGGACTATGCGCTCTCGCCGGAAGTCAAGTATCCCGTGGCGCTTGACCAGGTGCTTGCGATTGCAAGGCTTTTGGCGCACGAGCCGTCCCGCTTTGGTCTCGTGCCAGGGCGCCTCGCCCTTGGGGGCGATTCGGCTGGCGGCAATCTGGCGCTGGCTGCCGCCCTCAAGCTCAACGCGGCGGGCGAGGCTATCGTACGCGCGCTCCTGCTTCTTTATGGCGCCTTCTCGCAGGAAATCTCGGCCGAAGCCACACGCCGCTATGGCGGGCCTGACTACATGCTCACCGCCACTGAAATGGACCAGTTCTGGTCGAACTATCTGCCAGACAGGGGTGCGCCTGAAGACCTCTATGCCGCCCCGCTCAAGGCCCGGCTTGAAGGTCTTCCCAGCACCTTAGTGCTTGCCGGAGCCTGCGATATCCTCAGCGAACAAAGTGTTTTTTTGGCACAGCGTCTGAAAGACGCCGGGGTGAAGACCGAACTTAAAATCTATGCAGGCGCAACCCACAGCTTTCTGGAGGCGGTGTCGCGCGCGCGCCTCGCCGATCAGGCACTGGCCGAGAGTGCCGCGTTTCTGAGCGCAGAGCTTGCCTGATACGCCGGACTACCGCTTATTGCTGGCCTAATCGCGATAATTTCCGTCCCGTCTGGAACTGCAAGGCGTTTAAAAGCTCCGCACACTTGCTTACGTCGCCACTCTGGCGACGCCGCACAAGGGGAGTGGCGATGATGCGCAAGCGCAATGTGGTCGGAGCAGAGCGGTTAGGACGAGTTCCACGTTCAGCGCTCCTGGCACTTTCTGCCTCGGTGCTGGTGCTGGCCTCGGCGATGGCGGCAAAGGCCGGTGACGGTATCGAGACGGTGGTCGTGACGGCGCCGCATTATGTACCCAAATCCTCGAACATCGGAACCAAGCTCGGAGTTCCCTTGATCGAGGTTCCACAATCGGTTTCGGTGATTAACCGCGATCAGATCTCGCTGCTCGACGAGCAGAACCTTGGCGAAGCGGTACGCTACACCTCCGGCATTGTCGGCGAGGATTTCGGTACCGATGAGCGTTATGACTGGCTGACTTTGCGCGGGTTTCAGCCCATCGAATACATCGACGGACTTCAGGCTCCGATCGGTTCGGTTTCCAATGTCGGTGTCGATCTTTATGGCTTTCAGAGCGTACAGGTACTCAAAGGCCCCGCATCGACGCTTTACGGCTCGGCGCCGCCGGGTGGCATCATCAATCTGACCAGCCGCCGCCCTCAGGCCAGGTTCGGCGGCGAGCTGCAGGTGCAGTATGGCAGCCATGACGACAAGCAGTTGGCGGGCACGGTCACCGGCACACTTTATGGCGACGATCTTGTCGAAGGCAGTCTCACTGCGCTGTGGCGCAGACGCGGTACCCAGATCACCGGCGAGACCTCGAACCGGGTCTATCTCGCCCCGGCGCTCACTTTCAATATTTCCCCGGCAACGATGCTGACCCTGCTCAGCTATTATCAGTATGACGACATCAGAGGTGGCGATGGCGGCTTTCTGCCTGCCTATGGCGTGCTTCTGCCCAACCCACTCGGGAAGGTTCCTGTCAGTACCAATCTCGGTGACACCAGGTATAATGACTTCCGCCGCAGCCAGTATGGTATCGGTTACGATCTGCATCATCAGTTCAGCAGCTGGCTCAGCTTCGAACAGAACCTCAAATTCTTCTACAACCATAATCGGATGCTGGACGTCTACGGCGCCGGCCTGCTAACCGGCAGCAATGGTCTTCCGGTCGATTACCGAACGGTCGAGCGCTATAATTTCCCCTTCCAGGAGGCGATCACCTCATTCAACGTGGATTCCCGCCTCAACGCCGATTTTAGTCTCGGCCTGATCCAGAACAAGGCCTTGCTTGGCCTTGACTATCGTGATTATCGCGACAACTCGGACTATGGCTTTTCGTTCGCGCCGCCCATCGATCTGTTCCATCCGGTTTACGGCATGGCAATCACCACCCCGCCTCTCATGCCCTATACGCGGGAAGTGCAGCGCCAGACCGGGCTCTATGCGGAGGACCAGGCGCGTTACCACAGCTGGATCCTGACCCTCAGTGGTCGGCAGGACTGGCTTACGACCAAGAACTACGGCAGACCGAGCAACGACCAGGACTTCACTTACCGCGCTGGGGTGAATTACCTGTTTGACAGCGGCCTGGCGCCCTATGTCAGCTATGCGACCTCGTTTGAACCGGTCCCCGGCGCCGACTTTGCCGGCCATCCCTTCAAGCCGAGTACGGGGAACCAGGTCGAAGCCGGCATCAAGTTCGAGCCCACATTCCTGCCCCGCGATGTGCAGGCGCTAGCTACCCTCGCCGTCTACGACATCAACGAGAGCAATGTCCTGACGAGTGATCCCACCCACGCCTTTTTCAGCGTCCAGACCGGTGCTGCAGAGGTGAAGGGTGTCGAGCTGGAAGGGGTGACGCGGATCAACAACCAGATCACGATCAACGCTTCCTATACCTATACCGATGCCCAGGTGACACGCAGCAATGGCAATGATCTTGGCAAGCGCCTGCCGATGGTGCCACTGCACAAGTTCTCCGCCCTCGGGGACTACACACTGCAAAAGGGCATACTGGCCGGTTTTGGCGGTGGCGTCGGCATACGCTATCTGAGCAGCAGCTATGGTGATCCGGCCAATCAGTTCCGCAATCCTTCGGTGGTCCTGTGGGATGCGATCCTGCATTACGATTTTCATCCCTGGCGCCTGCAACTCAACGCCTCGAATCTGTTCGACAAGACCTATATTTCTCGCTGCACCTCGATCAGCCAGTGCTTCTATGGCACCGGCCGTACATTGGATCTGACACTGACACGCAAGTTCTGAGGCGAGCGGCCGCGTGGAACCACGTGGCCGCAGCGTCTTTTGCGAAGCTGATTGCAGGCCGGCAGAAATTTCTTTGACTGCGCGCAAGAACAAGGAGACGTCCGCATTGTCTGCGCCATCCGCGGCGGACGACACCACACTCAACCGTCATCTTGGTCCTTGGACCTTGACCGCGTTGGGCATCGGCGCGGTGATTGGCGGCGGCATCTTCGTCATTACCGGAACTGCAGCTGCCAGGTTTGCTGGACCGGCCATCGTTATTTCCTTCGTGATTTCCGGCATTGGTTGCCTCTTCGCCGGGTTGTGTTATGCCGAATTCGCCGCGATGTATCCTGTTGCCGGCAGCGCTTACAGCTATTCGTATGCCGCACTCGGACGCAGCACCGCCTGGTTTGTCGGCTGGAATCTCGTCCTTGAGTATCTCGTCTCCGCCGCCGCGGTTGCCGTGGGCTGGTCGGGTTATTTCGTCGGCCTGCTCAAGAGCGTTGGTATCGTGCTGGCACCGACCCTGACCTCAGCCCCTCTCACCTTCTCAGCGACGCAAGGTCTTGTTTTGACCGGCGCCCTAATCAATCTTCCCGCCATGGGCCTCATCGTACTGCTCAGTGTCTTCCTGATCACGGGTGTTCGCGAGACGGCACGGGCCAATGCACTGATGGTGGCAATCAAGATTGCGGTCGTACTTCTCGTGATCGTATTTGGCGCCAGCCATATCAAGGTGGCGTACTGGCACCCCTTTATTCCACCCAATACCGGACGCTTCGGGAATTTCGGCTGGTCGGGAATAATTGCCGCGGCCGGCCTCGTGTTTTTCGCCTATATCGGCTTTGATGCAGTCTCGGTGGCCGCCCAGGAGGCGCGCAACCCCCAGCGCGACCTGCCCACCGGCATCCTCGCCTCACTGCTCATCTGTACTGTTCTTTACATACTGATGGCGCTCGTCCTGACCGGCCTTGCCTCCTATCGGACGCTCGATGTCGCCGATCCGGTTTCCTTTGCGGTTTCGCGGATTCCGTCCCTGCGTTGGCTCTCCGACGTCGTTGAGATCGGAGCCACCGTAGGCCTTGCCTCGGTCGCCTTTGTCGGCCTCTATGGTCAGTCACGTATCTTTTATTCTATGGCCCGCGACGGCTTTCTGCCTCCGGCCTTCTGTCGCGTGCATCCACGCCTTCATACGCCCTTGATCGGCACTATCATGACCGGAGCCATTGCCGCACTCCTTGCCGGGCTCTTTCCCATTGGTGTTCTAAGTGAACTGGTCTCGATCGGAACGCTTTGTGCCTTCAGCGTGGTCTGCATCGGCGTGATGTTGCTAAGGGTGCGCGAACCCAACGCCTCACGCCCCTTCCGTACACCCTTTGTCTGGGTGGTGGCGCCTGCGGGGCTTCTGATTTGTCTGACCATGATGTATGGCCTGCCTGCCGCGACATGGATCCGGCTCGGCGTTTGGACCGCGATCGGCTTTGCCATCTATTTTGGCTATGGCGTGCTTCATGCCGCACAGCGTCCCCATTGGCAGTCAGAGAGCGCCAAAATTTCCCTCGGTAGTTCGGGCGCGGAGCAAAGTCTGACGGGGAATTCCCCCACCACGCAGTGAGACCAGCTGAAGGGGCCCCGCCCAGAGGGCGACGCAGACGCCGGGAGGAAAGGTCTGCGCCGCTGCGGTTGGGCCGTCATGACACAACCTCCCAAAAGCGGCGAACGCCGAACTCCCTGGGTGCACTTGCCGCATCCCCACGTGCAGGCTCTTTAGATCCAGGTCGCACCGTGAACGTAAAACAGACTATAGACGTGCCTGTCCGGTCTTCTGCCGGCCCCCATCGTGGGGTGCGGGGCAGCACCCAGTCCCCCCTTAATCGGCCCCCTTCGGACCCCAAGATGATTTCGCGAAGAGCCCCAGCCCGCCGACCTTTGAGAAGGCGCCCCTGCACCCTGTCTCCTAAACCGAAGAGCAGGGGCTCTGGCGCAATTGCCCACTCCAGGCCGTTGCGGCATACTGTTCTTGATTTGTTCAAAAAGGGTCAGCGCTTGTTCTGCCTGCTGGCTCCCGCCATATAACTGGCGTTCCCCGAAAGACCGGACATGCTGAAGACCATCTCCATCCGCGGCGCCCGCGAGCACAATCTCAAGAACATCGATGTCGAGATCCCACGTGACA
>JAKBAU010000080.1 GCA_021808875.1 Pseudomonadota bacterium
CAGCCCGAGCATGTCGGCAATTTCATCGAGACACTCGGCGGTGATGACGGTCGAATCCATGTCGGCGATGAGCAGGCGCTTGCGCCGGTTGGCCTGCGCCAGGACGTTGATGTCGGCGTGGTGGCCTTCCGCCGCGGCGCGGGCCTTGGCAAGGACGGCTTTGGGTTCACCGGCAAAAGCGATATCGAAGGCTTCGTCCTCGAGAAGCCAGTCGATGTCACCGGCAACGCCATGGCTTGCGGCGATCGCACGCAGCGGTCCAGCCAGCTCATCAGCGGTGCGTGCGACGACATTGAGGACAAAGGCGAATGGCTCTTCCACAGTTCACCGCGCGTCAGCGTTCAAACCCTAGGCCGTGTCTCGGGCAGGCACGGCCTTGCGCGCGAGGTTTGGCAGAAAAGGCGCAGAGGCTGCAACCATTTTGCCGGAGCAAAGTGCGCTCTTCATCTCAGCCGTTATGGTCGCAGTCCGACTTGAGGCTTCGACCCTGCGCCAAAGACGACTATAGAACGCTCCCATGATGCGCCCGGATGCTCCCCTTGCGTTTGATGCCGTACTGTTGGCCGGGCCAACGGCCAGCGGCAAGAGCGCGGCCGCCTTGGCTCTGGCGGAGAGAATTGGTGGGGCGATCATCAATGCCGATTCCATGCAGATCTATCGGGAGCTTGCGACGCTGAGCGCAGCGCCTGGCTCAGACGACCGGGTCCGCCGCCCGCATCATCTTTTCGGCCATGTCGGGGTCCTCGAGGCCTACTCGGTGGGGCGCTATGTGCAGGAGGCTGGCGCGGCGCTGACCCATGTTCGGGCCGAGGGACACGTGCCGATTTTCTGCGGGGGCACCGGGCTTTATTTCACGGCGTTGGTCGATGGCATCGCCGACATTCCGCAGGTCCCGCCTCGGATTCGCACCGCTGTCGCCAAGGCGCGCGAGGAGCTGGGGCCGGCCCGCTTTCACGCCGAGCTGGTGCGGCGCGATCCAGCCAGTGCCGGTCTCAATCCTGCCGACACGCAGCGAACGCTGAGGGCCATGGAGGTGCTTGAGGCCAGCGGCGCGCCTCTCAGTTACTGGCAGAGCCGTCCTGCACCAGCCGTGCTTGCCGGCCTGCGGCTTCAGCGTTTCGTCCTGTCACCGCCGCGCGCCGAGCTCTATCGCCGCATCGATGCGCGCTTTCTGCACATGCTCGAAGAGGGCGCCCTTGAGGAGGCAAGAGCCCTTGCGGATCTCGACCCGGGTCTTCCGGCGTCCAAGGCCCTGGGACTGCGCCCGCTCAAGGACTATCTGGCCGGTCGCTCCACCCTGCCGGAGGCGGTTGTCCGCGCCCAGACTGCGACGCGCAACTACGCCAAGCGTCAGCTGACCTGGTTCCGTCAGCGGATGGCGGATTGGAACTGGGTCGATGACGGCAACATAATTTTAATAGATTCGCCATCAGATACATGAAATTGCTTGACGCCATAGAATTGGAGTTCTAGGTTGCGCCGCAGCAACAGAGGTATCTTCATGCTGTCGATGGTACTTATTAACGCGCCGCTGGATGGGAGAGGCTGATACCTCTTCCTCACCGGCGGCGTGCGATCAGGGGCGGAGACGCCCCTTTTTCTTTTGTCCCCCGTCATCCACCTGCCTCACAGAGTAAGGACCTGAAGTCATGTATGCCGAGACTGCGCGTACCCGTCCCCAGGAGCCGGCTTCTGCCGGTGCGCTGATCCTGAGCGGGGCAAAGATCGTAATCCGTGCTCTTAAGGAGCAGGGCGTCACGCATATTTTTGGCTATCCGGGCGGCGCAGTATTGCCGATCTATGATGCGCTCTTTGAGAGTGAAGGCATTATCCACGTGCTGTGCCGTCACGAGCAGGGCGCGGCCCACGCAGCCGAAGGCTATGCGCGTTCGACCGGAAAGGCGGGGGTGGTACTTGTGACCTCAGGACCTGGTGCCACCAATGCAGTGACTGGCCTGACCGATGCGCTGATGGATTCGATCCCCGTGGTCATGCTGTCCGGGCAGGTGGCAAGCCATTTGATCGGCACCGATGCCTTCCAGGAATGCGATACGGTTGGCATCACTCGGCCGTGCACCAAACACAACTGGCTCGTCAAGGATGTCAACCTGCTGGCGCGCACCATCCACCAGGCGTTCCAGATTGCAACCAGCGGTCGTCCTGGGCCTGTCGTTGTCGACATTCCCAAGGATGTGCAGGTTAAGACCGGCACCTACGAAAGCAAGGAGAGCGCCCGTCATCCAGGCATTCGTCCCAAGCTCGAGCCGGAACTTGTCAGCATTGTGCGCGCCGTCGAGATGATGGCTGCCGCCAAGAAGCCCGTCTTCTACACCGGTGGCGGGATCATCAATGCGGGCCCGGAAGCCAGCCGCCATCTGCGCGAACTCGTCAAGTTGACGGGATTTCCGGTGACTTCGACCCTGATGGGGCTGGGTGCGATTTCTGCAACCGATCCCCAATGGCTCGGCATGCTCGGTATGCACGGCACCTTCGAAGCCAATCATGCCATGCATGACTGCGATTTGATGGTGTGCATCGGGGCGCGTTTCGATGACCGGGTCACCGGACGGATCGATGCCTTCTCGCCGCATTCGCGCAAAATTCACATCGACATCGATGCGTCGCAGATCAACAAGATCGTGCGTGTCGATCTTGCGATCGTGGCCGATGCCGCTCGGGCGCTCAAGGAAATGCTGCACTTCTGGAAGACGCAGAATCACGCCGTCGATGCCGACGCATTGGCGCAATGGTGGAACCAGATTGAGACCTGGCGGGGCCGGCGCTGCCTTGAGTTCCGGTCGAGTGCAACCCAGATCAAGCCGCAACTGGCGATTGACCGTCTCTACGCTGCCACCCGCGGACGCGATCTCTATATCACTACGGAAGTGGGCCAGCATCAGATGTGGGCGGCGCAGCGCTTTGGCATCGATGGCCCCAATCGCTGGATGACCAGTGGCGGATTGGGTACCATGGGTTATGGACTGCCGGCGGCGATCGGCGTGCAGGCTGCCCATCCCGAAGCGCTGGTCATCGACATCGCCGGTGAGGCATCGGTACAGATGACGATCCAGGAAATGTCGACCGCCGTGCAGTATAATCTGCCCATCAAGATTTTCATCCTCAACAATGAGTGGATGGGCATGGTGCGCCAGTGGCAGCAACTGCTCCATGGCGAGCGCTATTCGCAGAGTTATTCAGCGGCTCTGCCGGACTTCGTCAAGCTCGCCGAGGCCTATGGTTGTGTCGGCCTGCGCTGTACGTCTCCCGATGAGCTTGATGACAAGATCGCGCAGATGCTTGCCGTCGATGCGCCAGTTCTGTTCGATTGCCGAGTAGATCCCAAGGAGAACGTCTATCCCATGATCCCCTCAGGTGCGGCGCATAATGAGATGATTTTGTCTGGTGCCGATGAAGATGCACCCACGATTGACGAAGATGGAAAGATGCTGGTGTGATGCTGCAGAAGTCTTCCTCCATCGAGCGCCATACCATTGCGGTTCTGGTCGATAATGAAGCCGGGGTGCTCGCCCGTGTCGTGGGCCTGTTTTCCGGGCGCGGTTACAATATCGAAAGTCTGACCGTCGCTGAAACCGATCATGCTGCGCGCACCAGCCGGATCACCGTCGTCACCTCCGGGACGCGCCAGGTGATCGAACAGATCGAGGCGCAGCTTGGTCGGCTCGTGTCTGTTCATCGTGTCGTCAATTGGACCATCGCCAAGCCCGGAATTGAGCGTGAGATGGCACTTGTCAAAGTTTCCGGTCATGGCGAGAAGCGCACTGAGGCGATGCGCATCGCGGAAATCTTCCGCGCCCGCGTCGTCGACACCACGCTCGCGAGCTTTGTGTTCGAGATCACCGGTCCGCCCGACAAGCTCGATACCTTCATTGACCTGATGCGCCCGCTGGGCCTCCTCGACATGTCGCGTACCGGAGTGGCTGCGATCGCCCGCGGAGAGGGTGCGATGTGACGGCTTGCGTCGTCCGGCTGCTTCCGTCTTCAGCCGGGCGAGCAGACGTGATCGGTTGGGACGGGAAAATTTTGTGGTGCCTTCATGCGTGGGCGCGGCCTCAGGCTGTCGGCAGTGATCTTATCCAAGGAGCAGGAGAATGCGCGTTTATTATGATCGGGACGCCGATCTGCAGTTCATCGTCAACAAGAAGGTTGCGGTCATCGGCTTCGGCAGCCAAGGCCATGCCCATGCCCTCAATATGCGTGATTCCGGAGTCAAGGAGGTGGTGGTCGCGGCCCGTCCGGGCGCCAGCGCCAGGAAAGCGGAGGCGGCCGGCTTTCGCGTCATGAGTGTGGCCGACGCGGCCAAATGGGCAGATGTGATGATGATGGTCACACCCGACGAGCTGCAGGCCGATATCTACGCGCAGGATCTTGTCGCCAATATGAAGAATGGTGCGGCGCTGCTGTTTGCCCATGGATTCAATGTGCATTTCCGGCTGATCGAACCGCGTTCTGATCTGGACATTCTCATGGTGGCGCCCAAGGGCCCAGGACACACGGTACGCAGTGAGTTTGAGCGCGGTGGCGGAGTTCCCTGTCTGATCGCAGTCCACCAGGATGCCTCGGGCAATGCCCATGATCTTGGTCTTGCCTATGCAAGCGCGATCGGCGGCGGGCGTGCAGGGGTCATTGAAACCAGCTTTCGCGAGGAGTGTGAAACCGATCTCTTCGGCGAGCAGTCGGTGCTCTGTGGCGGACTGGTGGAGCTCATTCGTGCTGGCTTCGAAACCCTGGTCGAGGCGGGCTATGCGCCGGAGATGGCCTATTTCGAATGCCT
The DNA here is from genome assembly GCA_021808875.1 of Pseudomonadota bacterium. The sequence goes on from JAKBAU010000080.1 coordinate 4,793, forward strand.
GCATGAGGTCAAACTCATTGTCGACCTCATTTATGAAGGCGGTATCGCCAACATGAATTACTCGATCTCCAATACCGCCGAATATGGTGAATATCGCACTGGTCCGCGTCTGATCACCGACGAAACCAAGAAGGAGATGAAACGCGTGCTCGATGATATCCAATCGGGACGGTTTGCCCGCGATTGGGTACTCGAGAACAAGGCCGGCCAGCCCCACTTCAAGGCTACACGCGCACGTAACAGCGTCCATCCCATTGAAGAGGTGGGCCAGCGCTTGCGCGCCATGATGCCCTGGCTGGCGAAGAACCGCCTGGTGGATATCGAGCGCAATTGACCTTAAGCGGACAATGCGCCTAATCCGAGTTCGGGCTCTGTGTCCGGTTCGCGAGCCTTGCGGCTGGCGAGCCGGCACTGCACCCGTTGCCGTCCGCCGTCTTTGGAGGTCATCGACATGGTGATGCTGGGAACACCCTTGAGCGTAAATGCCACACGGGTGATGCTTCTGGGGGCGGGCGAGCTTGGCAAGGAAGTCGCGATTGAACTGCAGCGCCTGGGCGTCGAGGTGATCGCGGTGGATCGTTACGCAAACGCACCGGCGCAACAGGTGGCACACCGGGCTCATGTCATTGACATGACCGATGCAGCCGCGTTGCGGGCTCTTGTGGAACAGGAGCGGCCTCATCTCATCGTTCCGGAAATCGAGGCTATTGCCACGGAGGAGTTGCTGCGCATCGAGGCTGATGGCCTTGCCACCGTCATTCCGACGGCCTTTGCCGCACACACCACCATGAACCGCGAGCGGATCCGCGTCCTGGCAGCCGAGGAGCTAAAGCTGCCGACCTCGCCCTATGCCTTTGTCGCATCCCGCGAGGAGCTCGGAGCAGCGGCCCTCAAGCTGGGTTTCCCATGCTTTGTGAAGCCGGTGATGTCGTCCTCCGGAAAGGGCCAGAGCCGACTGCGGACACCCGAGGAGGTTGATGCGGCCTGGCAAACCGCCCTCGATGCGGGCCGTGTGCGCAGCCCGCGCATGATCGTGGAAGGCGAGGTTGAATTTGATGCCGAGATTACTCTTTTGACCGTGCGCGCGGTCAATGGTGGGCAGATCACGACGCAATTCTGCGCCCCTATCGGCCACCGTCAGGTTGCCGGTGACTATGTAGAAAGCTGGCAGCCGCAGGTCTTGTCCGCGCTGGCGCTGGAACGGGCTCAGGAGATTGCCGGCAAAGTTACCGATGCACTGGGTGGCTTGGGCATCTTTGGTGTCGAAATGTTTGTGAGGGGCGATGAGGTCTGGTTCAGCGAAGTCTCGCCTCGTCCCCATGACACCGGTCTTGTGACGCTGGTCAGCCAATACCAAAGCGAGTTTGCCCTCCATGCGCGGGCCATACTTGGGCTTCCGGTTTCGCCCGTTCTGCTCGCCCCTGGCGCCTCAGCGGTCATTTATGGTGGCTGCGATGCTCCGGCGATCAGCTTTGATGGCATCGATGAAGCCCTAACGGTTCCAGACAGCCAGTTGCGGCTGTTCGGCAAGCCGCAGTCCTATGTCAAACGGCGCATGGGCGTTGCCCTGGCAAGGGGCAGCGATGTTGAAGAGGCCCGTGCGCGGGCACTTAGCTGTGCCGCAAAGGTCCGCCCGCATGCCAGCGCCTCACACTGAGGCTGGCGTCTGTCGCAAAAAACCGGTCCGTCAGCTGGGGTTTTCCAGGCTGAAGGTTTCGCGCTCGTCATCATAGGCGAAAAGTTCCGCGAAGCGCGCCCAGCTGACAACGGCACGCAAGGTTTCTTCTGCGGCGTCTTCGGACATGTGATCCTCGAGTTCGTCCAGAAAGCGGCTCCAAGGCGCGGTGTGGCTTGTGCGCTCGTCAAGTACGCGCCGGATGTGGGCGGCGAGCGGCACGTTGAGGCTGACTGCGCGGGCGAAAATCCGCTTGCGCTCATCGAGTTCGGCGTTGACGAAGCCTTTGCCCAGCTCGGTGAGACGGATATCACCGCCCTCGATTTCTGCCAGGCGCAGCATCTGCAGGGCCTCGGCCACGGGGAACAGCTCATCGATTTCAAACTGCAGATCGGAGGCGATATCGGGAAGGTCCGCCTTGCCATTATAGGGCGGAGCCTCGACCGCCTCGAGCAGACCGGAGAGCACATTGGCCGAGACTCGTGGCAGCAAAGTGCCGATTGTTGCAGCTGGCACCCGTTCGGGCAATTTGGGGCCGCGCTCGCGCCGCGCTGTCATCTCGACATAGATGCGATCGACCAGCGCCAGAAATTTGGGATCGTTGCGGTCACGCGGCTTGGGCAGCTCCACGATGATCTCGGTCACGATGCGTCCCGGATTGGTGGAGAAGATCAAGATCCGGTCACACATCAGCACAGCTTCTTCGATGTTGTGCGTGACCAGAATGATGCCCTTGATGGGGAGCTGACCCTCGCCCCACAGTTCGAGGAGGTCGGTGCGCAGGTTCTCCGCCGTGAGCACGTCCAGCGCCGAGAAGGGCTCATCCATCAAAAGGATGTTGGGATGCACCACGAGGGCCCGGGCAAAGCCGACACGCTGGCGCATGCCCCCAGAGAGCTCGCGCGGATAAGCGCTTTCATAGCCGTCCAGGCCAATGAGGTCGATCCCGGCCAGGGCCCGCTGACGGATCTCCTTGGCAGGAAGGGCGAGGGCCTCAAGGCCCAGTTCAACGTTTTCCAGCACCGTCAGCCAGGGAAAAAGCGCAAAGCTCTGAAACACCATGGCGATGCCACGCGCCGGTCCGCTGACCTTTTGACCAAGATACTGGACATTACCTCCGGTGGGGGTGGACAGCCCTGCAATCAGGCGCAGAAGTGTCGATTTGCCAGAGCCCGAACGACCAAGGAGGCCTACCAACTCATTGTCGTGCAGGGTCAGGTTGACCCCGTCCAGGACGAGGAGTTCGGCACCACCTGGACGCGGAAAAGCCTGACGGACACTACGCACATCAAGCAGCGGCGGGGCCTTCATCACGGTGTCGGACATGATTGTCGGCTCCTTCAGGTCAGGCGGAACTTGCGTTCGGCGTAATTATAGAGTGGGCGCCACAGCACCCGGTTGACGATGACGACGAAGCCGCTCATCACCAAGGTACCAAGCACGATACGGTGAAAATCGCCGTCATTGCTGGCCTGCATGATGTAGGCGCCGAGCCCGTGCGCTTCCACGGTGCGGCTGCCCCAGCTCGCCAGCTCGGCGACCACGGCGGCATTCCATGAGCCACCCGAGGCGGTGATGGCACCGGTCACGAAATAGGGAAAAACGGCCGGCAGCGCCACCTTGCGCCACCACAGCCAGCCTTCGACATGCAGATTCTGGCCGGCGTCGCGAAGTTCACGCGGCAGCGCCGAGGCGCCCGCAATCACATTGAAGAGGATATACCACTGGGTGCCCAGGATCATCAGAGGCGAGAGCCAGATGTCAGGGTTGAGCCGAAAAGTGACGATCAGGTAAACCGCAATCGGGAAGAACAGGTTCGAAGGAAAGGCAGCCAGGAACTGGGCCACGGGCTGCACTATTCTGGTCAGCCGCGGGCGCAGACCGACATAGATGCCGATCGGGGTCCAGATCACACTGGCCAGGGCGATCAGGACAAAGACCCTAAGCGCCGTGAGCAGACCCAGAAACACGGCCTCGCCCACATCGGCCAGGCTGAGGCTTTGGGCGATGAAGCGGGTGGCCTGCCACAGCGCGAACGCTAAGCAAATGCCGAGCGCGCCATAGATGAGAATCTGTCCGCCTCGGCCAGGCTCGCCGCGGTTTTTGCCCGTGGCTGAGAGCAGCTTGGGCGGACGGATGCGATAGGTGCGGTGCATCGCGGCGCCAAGGGGAGCAGTCAGCCGATCCAGGAGACGCGAGCGGCGATAGACCATGAGAGCCCAGGATTCGGGAGCGTCGGCGCTCGGCTCGATGTCGATCTTGAAACGGTCGGCCCAGCTGACCAGTGGACGAAAAAGCAGCTGGTCATATATCAGGATCACGATCGCCATGGCCGCAATGGCCCAGCCGATGGCAGGTAGATCGCGCTGGCTGATGGCCAGGGCGATATAGGAACCGATGCCGGGTACCGCGATATTGATATGGCCGACGCTGATGGCCTCGGCCACGGTGATGAAGAACCATGCGCCAGACATGGACATCATCATGTTCCAGATCAGGGCCGGCATGGCGAAGGGTACCTCGATCCGCCAGAACCGGCCCCAGCCGGTCAGCCCGAACATGCGGCCGGCTTCCATCAGCTCGTCAGGAACGGTGCGCAGGGACTGGTAGAAGCTGAACGCCATGTTCCACGCCTGGCTGGTGAAGATGGCAAAGATGACGACAAACTCGGCGCCAAGCTCCATCCCTGGAGCGAGGGAGAGGAAGAACAGCGTCGTCACCGAAATGAAGCTGAGGATGGGCACCGACTGCAGGATGTCGAGCAGCGGAACGAGGAACGCCCCGGCGCGCGCCGACTTGGCCGCAAGTGTGGCGTAAGTAAATGTAAAGACTAGTGAAACGCCGAGCGCGATGAGCATGCGCAGGGCCGTCAGCAGGGCGTAATAGGGCAGGGCCAAGGGGGCGAGGCTCAACGGCTCGGCCTGGAGCCTGGAAAGCGGCAGGACGACGGTGCGGCTGGCATCGGCGAGAGCGACGAGGAAGCCGATGACGAGGACAGCCGCCACCACATCCCATTTGTCCGGCACGAAACGCCGGGTTTCGATGGAGACGGGCGGCAGTATCTTCATGCCCAGCGACTTTCGATGCGTTGGGGTGGCAGACGGGGGCTGGTTGGTCGGGAGGCCGTTACACTTGGGCGCGGCCGGGCGCAAATAACCACGGCTGGGCGCCGCGGCCAAGTGCTTTTTGCTGCTTGCGGGCGGGAAAGCGCAGGGCCGCGCGAGGGCCGAAATCACCGCTATTCAAAGGAGGAATCGCGCGTCCCGCTATTGCCAGTGTGACAGGCTTTGCCCTAAATGCTGATTACGAACTCGTGGCTTATCCGCGTTGGTGGCCACGAGGCATTCGTTAAGTTTCTTCGAATAGTTTTCGGGGAACGGATGTGAGATCGTGTGGGCACGTATGTGTCGGCGCGACGGGCGAAACGGATCCGAATTCATGACTATGCGCGCAACCACAAGGATGACCACGGCCACGGACGGCCTGTGCCTTGCGCTGCGCAAGTCATCCCAGCTCCGTCCTTCTAACGGCTCGCCGCAGGTCTCTAGCCTTCTTCTCCTTATCAGCCCCTGAGTTCCGTCAGGCCGCACACCGTGGCTGGGCGCTCAGGGGACCGATGGAGAAGAAGCAGTAGACCGCAACGGCTGATGGAAGGACAGATTGTCATGACGACGCATAAGAGCCCCTTGGAGCAGATCCGCATCTTTGACACCACGCTGCGGGACGGCGAGCAATCGCCAGGCGCAGCGATGACACTTGACGAAAAGCTGGCTGTCGCCGACATGCTCGATGCGCTCGGCGTTGATATCATCGAGGCCGGATTTCCGATTTCCTCCCCCGGTGATTTCGAAGCAGTGAGCCAGGTGGCAAGGCGGGTGAAGAATTCCGTGGTGTGCGGGCTCGCCCGCGCAGGCTTCAAGGATATCGACCGGGCAGGTGAAGCGCTCAAGGGTGCGCGCCAGCCACGCATCCATACCTTCCTGTCGACCAGTCCGGTGCACATGAAGCACAAGCTGCAGATGGGACCGAACGCGGTTCTGGACGCGATTGGCGCCTCGGTGGCCCGGGCCCGTCGCTATACCGACGATGTCGAATGGAGTGCCGAGGACGCCACCCGCACCGAACGGGATTTTCTCTGCCGCTGCGTTGAGCTGGCGATCCGTTCGGGTGCCACGACGATCAACGTTCCCGATACCGTGGGTTACGCCACGCCGCAGGAATTTTTCGATTTGATCACGATGCTGCGCAACCGCGTGCCCAATGCCGACACAGTGGTGTTTTCCACACATTGTCACAATGATCTCGGCCTTGCGGTGGCCAACTCTCTTGCCGGTGTTTTGGCCGGTGCCCGCCAGGTGGAATGCACCATCAACGGCATCGGCGAACGGGCCGGTAATGCTGCGCTCGAAGAGATCGTGATGGCGCTCAAAGTGCGCCAGGACGTGATGCCATTTCAGACAGGCATCAAGACGCCATTGCTGGCCAAGGCCTCCAAGCTTGTCTCCAATGTCACCGGCTTTGTGGTCCAGGCCAATAAGGCGATCGTGGGTAAGAACGCGTTCGCCCATGAATCAGGCATCCATCAGGATGGCATGCTCAAGCATGTTGAAACCTACGAGATCATGCGACCGGAAGATGTCGGGGTAACTGGCAGTTCGCTCGTGCTGGGCAAACTCTCCGGACGCCACGCGTTTCGCGACAAGCTGACCGCGCTTGGCTACGAGCTGCCCACCGCCGACTTCGAGGAAGCTTTCAGTCGCTTCAAGGCCCTCGCCGACAAAAAGAAACATATCTTTGATGAAGATCTGATTGCGCTGGTAGACGATGGTATGGTGCGCAGTCATGATTCGATCTTTGTGAAAGCCTTGAAGGTTGCGACCGGGCTCGGCGTTGAGCCCAGTGCAGAATTGACGTTGGTGGTCGATGGCGAGCAACGCCGTACCACGGCAGCTGGTGATGGTGCTGTCGACGCTATTTTCAATGCTATTGGTGAGCTCTATCCGCACAATGCATCGCTGGCGCAGTTCCAGATCCATGCCGTCACGGCAGGGACGGATGCCCAGGCGACTGTCACGGTGCGGCTTGAGGAAGACGGGCGCACGGTCACCGGGCGTGGTGCGGACACGGACACTCTGGTGGCCGCCGCGCACGCCTATGTCAATGCGCTCAATAAGCTGTTGGTGAAACGACAAAAGCAGGTACCCGAGGCGCTTTCGCCCGCTACGACGGCATCGGCCTGAGGCCAACCGTCCGCAAGGCGCAACGCGTAACCTGGTTGGAAAGGAATGGGCTTTTGAGCATGTTCGGCAGCCTTCTCGGCGCACTGTCGAGCGATATGGCAATTGATCTCGGCACAGCGAACACGCTGGTTTACGTGAAGGGACGAGGCATCGTTCTCAACGAACCCAGCGTTGTCGCCACCATCCTCAACCGTGGTGGAAAGAAGCAGGTTCGCGCTGTCGGTAATGACGCCAAGATGATGCTCGGGCGGACGCCCGGTAACATCGAAGCGATCCGACCGATGCGCGATGGCGTGATAGCCGATTTCGAAATTGCGGAAGAGATGATCAAGCATTTCATCCGCAAGGTGCACAATCGCCGCTCCTTCGCTAATCCCATGATCATCGTCTGCGTGCCGTCAGGTTCGACGGCGGTAGAACGGCGCGCCATTCAGGAATCGGCACTCTCCGCCGGTGCCCGGCGGGTTTTCCTCATCGAAG
>JAKBAU010000081.1 GCA_021808875.1 Pseudomonadota bacterium
ACCAAATATGGAACGACGAGGAGAAGGTCAGCGACGTAACGGCCGCGATCTGCGACCACATCGATTCGGTCTACCAGGAAAACTCCCCCGAGCGGCTTTACTTCCACATCCTCTACAACATCTTCCAGGACTTCCTCGAGGAAGTCGATCAGGACGCGCTGCCGAACGACCTGACCGGCTACAAGGACACACTCGTCTGGAACAAGCTGTTCAACTATCAACGCGACGCGGCGACTGGCATCATCAACAAGCTGGAGATGCACAACGGCTGCATCCTGGCGGACAGCGTCGGCCTCGGAAAAACCTTCACTGCGCTGGCGGTGATCAAATACTACGAGCTGCGCAATCGGTCGGTCTTGGTTCTGTGTCCGAAGAAGCTCGCTGACAACTGGCGGAATTATAACACCAACCTGACGACTAACATCTTCGCCAAGGATCGCTTCAACTACGACGTCCTCTGTCATACCGATCTCTCCCGTACTTCGGGAGAGTCATTCGGAATACCGCTGAATCGCGTGAACTGGGGCAACTATGACCTCGTCGTCATCGACGAGTCGCACAATTTTCGAAACAACGACGTCTTCAAGGACCGGGAGACGCGCTACCAGAAGCTGATGAACAAGGTCATCCGCTCCGGCGTGAAGACCAAGGCTCTGATGCTCTCAGCGACGCCGGTGAACAATCGGTTCAACGATCTGCGCAATCAGCTTGCCCTGGCCTACGAGGGGGAATCCGAGAACCTCAGTCGCCACCTCAAGACCAAGACCGGGGTTGAGGAGATATTTCGGCGTGCCCAGAAGGCCTTCAATGTCTGGTCGGAGCTTCCACCACCGGAGCGGACGGCGGCCGCCATCCTCAAGGCGCTCGAGTTCGATTTTTTCGAGCTGCTCGACGCGGTGACGATCGCCCGGTCACGCAAACATATCGAGACCTTCTACGACACAAAGGATATCGGAAAGTTCCCGCAGCGCCGAAGGCCGCTGTCTCATCAGTGCCCGATCACCCACCGGCCCGACGTGCTCGGGCTCAATGATATCTTCAGCCACTTGTCGGTACTCAAACTCGCCGTTTACGCCCCTATAAGCTACATCCTGCCGAGCCGGTTGCGCAAATACGAAGAGATCTACGACACCCAGGTCGAGGGCGGGCGCGGCAAGCTGCGCCAGGCGGATCGGGAGCGGAGCCTTCAGGCTCTCATGACCACCAATCTGCTCAAGCGGCTGGAAAGTTCGGTTGAAGCCTTTCGGCTTACCTTGCGTGCGCTGAGTGGGAACATCGCGCAAACGCTCGAAGCAATCTCGTCCTTCGAACAAACCGGCGGCTCGGCGAGTGTCACCGATCATCTCGACGATCCTGGCTTCGATGCCGACGATGAGGACCTGACCGGGCTCGACGAGTTCACGGTCGGCAGGAAGATCCAGATCAGCCTCGCGGACATGGACCTGTCGTCGTGGAAGCACGACCTGGAGGCCGACCTCGCCCTCATCCGGGACCTGATCGCTTCGATGGACAAGGTCGGTCCCGACGACGACGCCAAGCTTCAGCACCTCAAGGACGTCATCACCCGCAAGGTGGACGAGCCGCTGAACCCCGGCAACCGCAAGGTCCTCATCTTCACGGCCTTCGCCGACACGGCGAAGTATCTCTACACCAACCTGATGCCGGCCTTCCTGGAATCCCACGGGCTCAATTCCGGCCTGGTGACGGGCTCCGACGCGCCGAAGACCACGCTCAAGAAGGGCTACGATTTCCAGTCGGTCCTGACGCTGTTCTCGCCGCGTTCGAAGGAGAAGCATCTGGTCCTGCCGCATGAGGCCGGCGAGATCGACATTCTGATCGGCACGGACTGCATCTCCGAAGGCCAGAACCTTCAGGACTGCGACTATCTGATCAACTACGACATCCACTGGAATCCCGTGCGGATCATCCAGCGCTTTGGGCGCATCGACCGCATCGGATCGCCGAACGCGCAGATCCAGCTCGTCAACTACTGGCCGGACATCTCACTCGATGAATATATCAACCTCAAGGAGCGCGTCGAAAACCGCATGGTGATCGCCGACCTCACGGCTACGGGCGATGACAACGTGCTCACCGCCAAGAGCAGCGACATCGCTTACCGAAAGGACCAACTCAAGCGCCTTCAGGAGGAGGTCATCGAGCTCGAGGACGTGCGGACCGGAATCTCGATCACCGATCTCGGTCTCAACGATTTCCGCATGGACCTCCTGAACCACATCAAGGAGAACGGTAACCTTGAGCATCTGCCCAACGGCATGCACGCGGTCGTGCCCGCGCAGCTGGCACTCGGGCTCCCGCCGGGGGTGATCTTCGCGCTGAAGAACATCCACGACAGCGTGAACATCAACCAGCAGAACCGCCTGCACCCCTATTACCTCGTCTATGTCGGCCGCGACGGGGAGGTCGTGGTCGACCATACCGAGGTGAAGCGGCTGCTCGACCTGATCCGGACGAGTTGCAGGGGCCGGCCGGAGCCGATCCAGGCGGTTTGCCGTCTATTCAACGAGCTGACGCAGGACGGCCGGAAGATGGGGCAATGCTCCGCGCTTCTAAGCGCGGCCATCCGTTCGATGATCGAGGTGAAAGAGGAGAAAGACCTCGATAGTCTGTTCAGCGGCGGGCGAACCACGGCGTTGGTTCACAGTATCGCCGGGCTCGACGATTTCGAGTTGATCGCCTTCCTAGTGGTGGAGGAGGCGCCCGCATGATCACCGCCTTCTTCGACTATCCCAAGGCCGCCGCCTTCGGCCGCGTGGTGCCCAAGACGCGGATATATGAGCACGTTGGCGCCAGCACCGCGCTGAAGGACCTGTTGGTCACGCAGGTCGATCAGATCGTCTGGAGATTCAAGCTGGCGCCCGAGACGATCAACCTCGCCGCCACGCGAGCGGTGAGCGAGATTCAGGTGTTTGGGATCAGCCTGCGGACCAGCAAGCTGGACGAAGAGGTGCTGCGCGCGATCGACCGCGCCATCCCTTTCCCGTTGCTCTTCGAGCTCACCTGGTCGGGCAAGAGGAGGGCGGTCGCCACCTTCAAGCGGCCGAGCGAGGCGGATGCGGCCAAATGGGTGGTCAGCGAATACTTCGCGACCGACTGGACGCCGGACGACGCGCCGCGCCGGCCCCTGCCGATCGCACTCAATCTTGGTGGACTCTACGACGCCATTCTCACGGCCATGATGCCGGTGGCGAACGCGGCGGACGAAGACATTCAGACGCGCGTGGCGCGCATGGAAGCGATCCGGGCCAAGACCCGAGAGGTAGACCGGATCAAGGCGCGGCTGGGCCGCGAAAGGAAATTCAACAAGCGGGTCGCTATCAACGCGGAGCTGCGGATGGCCAAGCAGGAGCTGGATCGCTTGGCCATGGGTGAGCCCATCCGTGCTGTGACGATCGAGTAAGAGGACGACGTATGGAAAAGCTGAAGATGCACAGCCCCGACATATCCCTGGAGAACATCGCAAAAATCCGCGAACTGTTCCCCGGCTGTGTGACCGAAGCGCACGACGAGGCGACCGGGAGACTCCGACTGGCTTTGGACTTCGACCAGCTTCGGCAGGAGCTAAGCGATCACATCGTGGAAGGATCTCAAGAGCGCTATCGGTTGGACTGGCCGGGGAAAAGAGAGGCATTGGCAACAGCTAATGCGCCGATCGCGAAGACCCTCCGCCCCTGCCGTGAACAAAGTGTTGAGTTCGATAACTCAAAAAATCTATTTATCGAGGGAGACAACCTGGAAGCTCTAAAGCTCCTGTTGGAAATATACCTCGGAAAGATAAAAATCATTTACATAGATCCGCCCTATAACACGGGACGAGATTTTATTTACGACGATGATTTTTCGGAAGATTTGGAGGCGTACTTTAGGCAGTCGCAGCAAGCTGATGACAACTCGGAGCGCCTTGTCGCAAATACGGAAGCCAATGGTCGATTTCACTCCGATTGGCTTACGATGATGTATGCACGCCTGCGGCTCGCGCGGTCGCTCCTGAAGGATGACGGTGTCATTTTTATCTCGATAGACGATAATGAGTCAGACAACCTTCGGAAGCTCTGCGGCGAGATATTTGGCGAGGAAAATTTTGTTGCACAGATAATATGGCAGAAAGTCTTTTCTCCAAAAAATACTGCACAATGGTTCTCGGAAGACCACGATTACGTACTCGTGTATGCTAAGCAAAAGGCGCTGTGGACTCCGCAGCTGCTCCCTCAAACCGAGGAAATGATCGCTCGTTACAAGAACCCCGATAATGATTCCCGTGGGCCTTGGACGTCGGGAGACCTGCAAGCTCGTAATTACTACGCAGAAGGAACATACCCTGTAACTTGTCCATCCGGCCGAGTCATCGAAGGACCCGGCAGGGGAATGTATTGGCGGGTCAGTCCAGAGAACTTCAAGAAGCTCGATAACGACAATAGGATTTGGTGGGGCGACGACGGCAACAATATGCCTAGACTGAAGCGCTTCCTTTCTGAGGTGAAACAGGGACGGACGCCACAAACCATATGGTTCTATAAAGAGGTGGGTCACACCCAGGACGCAAAGAAGGATTTGTTGAAATATGTACCATTCCAGCACACTGAAAATGTCCTTAATTCGGTTAAGCCGGTAGGGTTGATCCAAAGAATTCTTCAGCTAGCAGGCAAGCCCGGCAATCAAGACATTGTGCTCGATTTTTTCAGCGGAAGCGCAACCACGGCGCACGCAGTAATAAAGCAAAATGCAAAGGACGGCGGAAATCGAAGGTACATAGCAGTACAATTTCCGGAGCCATTACCCTCACCGGAAGACGATATGAAGTCCATCTTCGAGATGGGCCTCAAGCGTATTCGAAATGTTGCGGCAGAATTGCTCGAAAACCATCATGCAGCAGATCTGGACGTCGGCTTCCGTGTCCTCAAGGTCGACACGTCAAACATGCAGAACGTGTACTACCGCCCGGATCAGGTTGATCAGAGGGACCTGCTTCAGGCGGTCGACAACATTAGGCCGGATCGCACCCCGGAGGATTTGCTGTTCCAGGTTTTGGTCGATTGGGGCGTGGACCTGACTCTGCCGATCCGGCGCGAGGCGGTGCTGGGCAAGATTGTCTTCTTCGTGGATGAAAACGCCCTCGCCGCTTGCTTCGATGTGGGGGTGACCGAGGAACTGGTGAAGGAGCTTGCCAGCCGCGAACCGCTGCGCGTCGTCTTCCGTGACAACGGCTTCGTGTCGGACGCCGTGAAGATCAACGTCGAGCAGGTCTTCCGCCAGCTTTCCCCCAGCACCGACGTCCGGTCGATCTGAGGGGGCGACGGAAATGAAGCTGAAGTTCAAAGTCCAGTCCTACCAGACCCAGGCCGTAGACTCGGTGGTGGACTGCTTCGCCGGCCAGCCGCTGGTGAGCGGCATCACCTACCGCATCGACCCCGGCCGCAAGGCGCAGGTTAGTGCCTTCGAGGAGGGCTTCAAGAACGCCGATCTTGCTTTGACCGACCTTCAGGTGCTGGCCAACATCAAGGACGTCCAGCGGCGCCAGAACCTACCGATCTCGGACAAGCTGGTCTCCAACGCCGGATGCAGGTTCAACCTCGACATCGAGATGGAGACCGGCACCGGCAAAACGTACTGCTACATCAAGACCATGTTCGAGATGAACGAGCGCTATGGTTGGTCGAAGTTCATCATCATGGTGCCCAGCATCGCCATCCGTGAGGGGGTTTACAAATCGCTCCAGATCACCGCCGACCATTTCGCCGAGAGCTACGGGAAGAAGGCGCGCTTCTTCATCTACAACTCCCGGCGGCTGCACGAGTTGGAGAGCTTTTCGTCGGACGCCGGCGTCAACGTCATGGTGATCAACATCCAGGCGTTCAACGCCCGGGGCGCTGACAACCGGCGCATCTATGACGAACTGGACGATTTCCAGTCCCGCAAGCCCATCGACGTGATTGCCAGCAACCGGCCGATCCTGATCCTCGACGAGCCGCAGAAAATGGAAGGCGCCGCCACGATGGAGGCGCTGCCGAAATTCAAGCCGCTGATGATCCTTCGCTACTCGGCGACGCACCGGACCGAGCACAATCGCGTCCACCGGCTCGACGCGCTCGACGCTTATAACCAGAAGCTCGTGAAGAAGATCGCTGTGCGTGGCATCCAGACGCGCGGCCTCGCCGGCACCAACGCCTATCTCTATCTCGAGGGCATCGACATCTCGAAGAAGGCGCCGGTGGCGCGCATCGAGATCGAGGTCAAGCTGAAGTCCGGCGAGATCAAGCGGCAGCTCAGGCGGCTGGAGCTTCGCGACGACCTCTTTGCCGAGTCCGGGGAGCTGGATCAGTATCGCGACGGCTTCACCATCGCGCAGATCGATGCCCGGAACGACACGGTGGAGTTCACGAACGGCCTGGTGCTCAGTGCCGGTGAAGCGGCCGGGGACGTGTCTGAGCGCGACATAAGGCGCATCCAAATCCGCGAGACGATCAAAGCGCACCTCGACAAGGAGAAGCAACTCTTCACCCAGGGCATCAAGGTGCTGTCGCTCTTCTTTATCGACGAGGTGGTGAAGTACCGGGACTATGCCCAGCCTGACGAGAAGGGCGAATATGCGCGCGTGTTCGAGGAGGAGTACGAACTCCTCAAAGAGGAGTTTCTGTCGGAGCTGGCAATCGACAATGAGGCCTACCGCAAGCATCTGGCCGGGATCGATGCCGCAGCGACCCACAATGGCTATTTCTCGATCGACAAGAAGACGAACCGGCTGAAGGACCCTGTGGTCGGGGCGCGCGCGGTCGATTCCGACGACGTTGACGCCTATGACCTGATCCTGAGGGACAAGGAGCGGCTACTGTCCTTCGGCGAGCCGACCCGCTTCATCTTCTCGCACTCGGCGCTCAGGGAGGGGTGGGACAATCCGAACGTGTTCGTCATGTGCATGCTCAAGCACAGCGACAACACGATCTCGCGTCACCAGGAAGTGGGCCGCGGGCTGCGCCTGTCGGTCGATCAGAATGGCGACCGCATGGATAATCCCGCCGTGGTCCACGACATCAACATCCTGACCGTCGTGGCGAGCGAGAGCTACAGGGATTTCGTCAGTGGCCTCCAGAGGGAGATCGCCGACACGCTGACCTCCCGCCCCCGGAAGGCGACCGAGGCCTATTTCACCGGAAAGACCATCACGACGGACGGCGGGCCGATCGAGATCACGCCAGCGATGGCCAAGCAAATCTACCGCTACCTGGTGAAGAACGACTACTCGGACGAGTCGGACCAGATCACCACGGCGTACCATGAGGCCAAGGAGGCCGGGACGCTGGCGGCGTTGCCGGACGACCTGAAGCCTCACGCGGATCAGATCTTCCAGATCATCGACAGCGTGTTCAGCGATGCCCAGTTGCCGAAGGTGGACGATGGCCGGAAGCCCAAGACCAATCCGCTGAACGAAAACTTCGAAAAGAAGGAGTTTCAAGAACTCTGGCGTCGGATCAACCAGAAGGCCGTCTATCGCGTCGAGTTCGATTCCGATGAGTTGGTCCGTAAATGTGTGAGCGCTCTCGACAACCAGCTCCGGGTCACGCCGCTTCAATACACCGTGCAGACCGGCATCCAGGGCGATGGACTGACCGATGAGCAATTGAAGGCCGGCGACGGCTTCTCCCTCACCGGATCGACGACCGAGCGCGGCGGATCGATCCATTCCCTTGTGAAATACGACCTTCTCGGAAAGGTCGCCGAAAACACCGAGCTGACGCGCAAGACCGTGGCCGACATCCTCACCGGCATCCAGGCCAGTGTGTTCAGTCAATTCAGAGAGAACCCCGAGCACTTCATTGCCGAGGCCTCCCGGATCGTCGCCGAGCAGAAGGCTACGATGATCATCGAACGGCTCGCCTACGACGGCCTGTCCGAGCGGTACGCCGTGGACATCTTCACGGCCAACCAAACCGGGCAGGACTTTTCGAAGGTCAGTGCGAAGCTGAAGCACCACGTCTACGACTATGTCGTCACAGACTCGGAGATCGAGCGCAAATTCGCCGGTGCCCTGGACGCTAGCAGCGAGGTGGTGGTCTACGCCAAGCTTCCCCGCGGCTTCCTTATCCCGACGCCGGTTGGCGACTACAATCCGGACTGGGCGATTTCCTTCAAGGAAGGCTGCGTCAAACACATCTACTTCGTCGCCGAGACCAAGGGCACCATGTCCTCGATGAAGCTCCGCGAGATCGAGAACACCAAGATCGCGTGCGCTCGAAAGTTCTTTGACGAGATTGGACGGCGAGTCAGCGAGGATCGGGTCAAGTACGACGTCGTCACCAGTTACGAGAAGCTCATGGATATCGTTGGGCGGGCAGCCGCCTGAAGCCGATCCAAAATGGGGGAGGCTCCTGGCTCCATAGGCGAGCCAAAACGTACCGGCCAAGGGCGTGGGGAAGGAATCAGATGGGTGAGGAAAGCGAAGAGCGCAAATTCCAGTTCCTGCGGAACGGCGATGCCGAACCTTCAGACCTTGACTGGAACAAGGGGGTCGAGAGCGCCCGCCAGGCGATTTCCGAGGCCATGAACGCCAGGAATATCGCGTTTTTGCTGGGTGCTGGATGTTCCTCCCTGATGAAAGACAAAAAGGAAACTGGCATTGCGACGATGGCGCCCCTGGCCGAGGAGTTTTGCGGGGAAACCCTCGATGCGCGGGCGGGGGGATTCTACGGCGATCCGCCGGTTGTCGGCGCTGCCCCGGCGCCGTGGCGGCTGACCAAGGGCGAGCTCGACTATCTCGATGCGCTCGGGATCGACCTGGCGAAGGATTACAGCCGCAACCTGGAACGCCTGATGGAGGTGCTGTTCGCGCAGCGGTTCGTGCTGCGCCAGAGCGAGAATCCCGCTCTTCACCCCTACCGCGCTGTTCTCGACGGCATCATCAAGAAGGTTCAGGACTTCCTCTGGACCCGTGTCACCCGAGGGGCCTTCGCCACGGAGGGCGACACCACCGTGCGCGACCTCTACGAGCGGTTCTACAAGAAACTGGTCCTGCGCGATCGGTCCTTGCCCCGGCCCTGGGTGTTCACGACCAACTACGATCATTTCAGCGAATTGGCGATGGATCGCCTGGGCATTCCCTATGCCAACGGCTTTTCCGGCGTCGTGGAACGTCGCTTCAACCCGGCGATCTTCCGTTATGCCCTGGCCGAGCAGCTCGACGTCGCCAGCCGCAAATGGACCGCCGTCGACGCCTTCGTCTATCTCTGCAAATTGCACGGCTCGGTCACTTGGACCGAGGACGATCATGGCCTGTTCCCGATCAAGGAGGTCTGGCCGCCCGAGTCCACGAACCAGATGCTGATCTATCCGACGCCGGCGAAGCGGAACTCCTCGCTCGGCTCGCCCTACGCGGACCTGTTCCGGGAATTTCAGTCCCGGATCGTGCGCGAGCAGAGCGTTCTCATCACGGCGGGCTACGCCTTCGGTGATGAGCACCTGAACAACATCATCTACCAGGCGCTGACGATCCCGACGTTCCGTCTGGTGATCTTCGCGGCGCCGGATACGGCCGGCGAGATCGCCAAGCTGCGGACGCTGCGCGACCCGCGCATTTGGATCATCGGGGGTGACGGTCCTGCCGAGGGGACGAGGGCGCACTACTTCGACGTGATCGTCGATCATTTCATGCCGCAGCGTCCCAGCGACAGGATTGACGACGCCGTTCGCAAGGTGTTGTCGGAGCTGGCGCCGAAAAGGGACGACGAGCCGAAGGATGGCGAGGCATGAGCCACGACGATCGCAAGCGCGCGATCGGCAAGGTGGTCTCGGTCGCGGCCGACCGCTTTGTCGTGGAGATGCACGTCGGCACCGACAACTTCACGGTCGTTGGCTTCGACGGCGTGCATTATGTGGCGCGGCTGGGATCGTTCCTGATGATTCCGTCGCAGTCCGAATATGTCGTGGTCGAGGTTGTCGGCCTGCGTGAACGCGATGCCAGTACGCCATCCGAGCGGGGCGATTTCGACCGGGCCGGCTCTTCCAAATATCTGGATGTGGTGCCTGTCGGCATGTTGCCGATGCGTGGCGGCGCGTTCCGCTTCGGCGTGTCCATTTTCCCGTCGCTTTATGCGGATGCGCTCTATGCGCGGGACGACGAACTCGACCGCATCTTCGAGACCGAGGCCGCCGTGGAGCCGTCAGTCGGCCCGAACGGCGACCCCTGCAAACCCGAAGGAGCCACGCGCTACCGGGTGCTGCCGATCGGCAAATCGGTGGTGTTCGAGGACTACGATATCAAGGTCCGGCTGAACGAGTTTTTTGGCGGCCATGTCGCCGTCCTGGGCAACACCGGCAGCGGTAAGTCCTGCACGGTCGCCTCGGTTTTGCAGTCCCTTTTCAGCAAGCCGGAGGAGCATCACGCCCGCGGCGCGACCTTCGTCGTCTTCGACGTCAATGGCGAGTATCACGCCGCTCTGGCCGCGTCCGCGAAGGAGGGAGCCATCGGGGTCGCGCGCGTCATCCTCGACGGCACGGCGGCAGGCTTCCGCATGCCGCATTGGTTCCTGGAGATGGCAGAATGGGAACTGCTCTTGCAGGCCAGCGAGCGAACACAACTGCCGGTCCTTCGGACGGCGTTAGGTCTGACAAGTCTCTTTCATGCCAATACTCCAGAAGCTCTGGCGCTGCGCGAGCACTTTGTCGCCACCTGTATCATTGAGTGCTTTCGAGGGGCAGATGGCGACTCCCCCGTATCGAAATTTCAGCGCGTCGTCTCCCTTCTCCAGAAGTATCCGACAAGCGACCTGAATATGGCGCTTCTGAACCGCTTTAATCCTAATTTTCAGTATGGAAATTTTTCGGGGAACAACCAATCGACGTTTCTGGACGAAGTGAGAAAAAAGCTCCGGGAGGACGCGCCCTTACCAGCCTATAATCGGACGCCATTCTCTTTTGATGAGCTGCACGAGTGTCTCGACTTCGCGATCCTCTATGAGGAGGCTCACGGTAATCGCCAAATCCGAGACTACTGCTCGTCCATGGTCACGCGGCTCAGATCTCTCCAGGAGAGAAGAGAATATGCCTTTCTGCGTCACGAAGGAACTGACGTTGACGCGGCTGTAAGCGATCTGGAGTTTTTGACCAAAATCGTCGGTCTGGATAGGGCGGCCGGCGAATCGTTCACCAAACGCAATCAGGTCATTATTATTGATCTCAATTCCGTCGAAGATGAAATCGTTGAGCTGGTCAGTGCGGTGATCGCCCGCATGCTCTTTCGGTTTCTTCGCCATGCGGAACCGAGAAACCGCTTCCCGATACACCTACTGCTCGAAGAGGCTCATAGATATGTAGCCTCTACGCCATCCCGCTTTTCCATTGACGCCACCAAGATTTTCGAGCGCATCGCCAAAGAAGGACGCAAATACGGCATGTTTGTGCTTCTGGCGTCTCAGCGCCCAAGCGAGCTGTCTAAGACGGTCCTCAGCCAGTGCTCCAACTTCCTGGTTCACCGCATCCAGAATCCCGACGATCTCTCCCAGATTCGCCAGATGACGCCGTTCATCTCAGAGTCGGTCCTGAAGCGGTTGCCGTCATTGCCTCGGCAGCACGCGCTGGTGTTTGGAACGTCGGTCAATCTGCCGACGACCTTCAAGGTCAGGGAGGCCTCCCCGCGACCGCGGAGCGACGATACCGCCGTCGTCGATCTGTGGTTCCACGAAGAAGGTCGAGCCGCTGAGATCCGCCTCACCAGGCAACGAGCCGATGATGCCGTTGCGGCTCGAGGGGAACCGGGAGCTGGGATCGAAACGTGGGACAACGGCTTCTGACCGCTTGGAGTCCATGGCGCAGGCGTTGGAGGCGACCGGGGACCGGGTTAATTCGGTGCGGCTTGACGTCGCGCTCGATATCGAGACGTGTTGTCTGTCGCGAAAAGAGGTTTTCGGCTGTGAGCGATCGGTACGATCGCATCGCCAACCGTAGCCACAGGAGCGCATCACAAATCAGGGCGAGGAGGGCAGTGAAGCTGGCGACCATGGCCGGATCGTGCCACGCAGCCAGCAGTTCGTCATTTTGGTTCACTGCATTTCGTATCGAAGTAATTGAGGATTACACGGAATCAGACGAATATCGGTATTGAGGGTACAGGTCGGTTTTCGAAGTCGAGTTCCCGGGTTCTGTAGATTAGCGCTGAAATG
>JAKBAU010000082.1 GCA_021808875.1 Pseudomonadota bacterium
TCCTGCATTTGCATTTTCGATGCGTATTTCACAAAAACGGGACAGCAGTTTCGCTAATTCGCGGACGGCAGTTTCGCTAAATCCCGGACAGTTCCGGGGTGGGCTTTCGGTCGCCTGGTTTCCTCAGTTGGGATTGGTGTCGCGGTTTTCCTCAGGGGTCAAGAGGGGCTTGGCTTTTCGCTTTCGCATGCTCTCGCCTTCCAGGGTAATGCGGTGGGCGTTATGGACGATGCGGTCCAGGATGGCGTCGGCAATTGTGGGCTCGCCGATCAGGACGTAATACCCCTAAGTCAGAAGACCTAGTTACTAAGGTTTGCGTTATCGACAGGAGACATCCTCTTTTCGGTCAACGGCTTAGTATTGGCGAAGCAGAGCTCCGAAGTCGCCCGGGATGGATCAGAGTAGTCCTGCCTGACGGCCGGCACCGTTGGGTGCAAGAGGCGGTCACAGATCGCGATGATTCGGCTTGTGACGACCGGCGGAATCATGATCTTCCGATGGTGTCGGTACGCACCTTACTGCCATTGGCGCAATACGTTCGCGCACGGCTCCCCGATGCGGGAGAGAGGGGCGATGGGACACCAGGCTATTCAGTTGAGTTTATTGCTCGAGCCGATCGTTCCGGCTCGAGCGACGCGTGTAGCGCCGAGATTGTGGCCGACGATGACACCAACGATGCGACAACACTTGGCGAAGCGAATGGCGCAGCTGCTCTGGTCAGTGCTGCCAACCGACGCCCAAGTGCCGGACACGGGGGATCAACATGAACATGCAGCTCAACTTGGAAAGCCAGGTCACGACCGCGCATCGAGCAAAGCTGGCTTATATTTACGTACGGCAGTCGACCGCCGGCCAAGTGCGTCAGCATCAGGAGAGCACCGAGTTGCAGTACAGACTGGCCGATCGGGCTCTTTCGTTCGGTTGGCCAAAGGAGCGGATTGAAGTCATTGACGATGACTTAGGCAAGTCTGGGACTTCGAGCGTAGGACGGGGCGGCTTCCAACGCCTCATTGCCGAGATCGGATTGGGCAAAGCGGGCATTGTGCTAAGCCTCGATGCATCACGCTTGGCTCGTAACAACCGTGATTGGCATCAGCTCCTTGAACTGTGCTCCCTGTTCGGCGTGCTGATTGCGGATGGCGAACGTGTCTACGATCCGTGTACCTATCACGACCGGTTGCTGCTTGGGCTATCCGGCATCATGAGTGAAGCGGAACTACATCAGATCAAGCTTCGGCTTCATCAAGGTGAGCGCCAGAAAGCAGCAAGAGGAGAGCTGAAGGTGCCGCTGCCAGCTGGCCTGGCTTATGGCCGCGACGCACGGATCTGCCTGAACCCCGACGAGGAAGTACAGGCACGATTGCTCTATTTATTTGAGAAGTTTCGCGAGCTTCAAAGTGCCAAGGCCGTGATGCGTCACTTCCAGAAAGCCAAAATGCTGGTGCCGGTAAGACCCCTCAAGGGGCCATCACCACATGATATCGTATGGCGACCTGCGAGCAACTCCCGTATCCTGCATGTTCTGAAGAACCCAGCTTACGCGGGCACCTATGTTTATGGCCGGCGGCGGCGTACGCCAATCGGCCGTCACTACGGTTCACGGCAGTGTGCGACGGAAGCCGTGGCAATCCAGGACTGGGCGGTTTGCCTAAGAGACGCCTTTCCTGGATACATCGATTGGGAGGAGTTTATGGCGAACCAGAGGCGGCTCGCGGACAATCTCAATCATTACGATCAGAATCGTGGGGCCCCGCGCAAGGGCGCAGCTTTGCTTCAAGGCATTGCGATTTGCGGCCGTTGCGGCCACCGTATGGCGTTACGCTATTCCGGAACTAAAGGGGAGTACCCGGTTTACGTTTGCCGCGCCGACCTGCAGGAACATGGCGGACCGCGGTGTCAGGAAGTTCGTGCCTTGGGCGTCGATACCGCCGTGGAAGAACTCGCCCTGGAAGCTCTAGAGCCAGATCGTCTCGCGTTGGCCATTGCAGCCCTTGGCGAGCTTGAGAATGAGGCTCGCGCACTCGAACGCCAATGGTCACTCAAGCGCGAGCGGGCCCATTACGAGGTGGAACGCGCCCGTCGCCAATATGATACCGTCGAGCCCGAGAACAGGCTTGTGGCCCGCTCTCTGGAACGCGTATGGGAGGATAAGCTGCGGCAGGTAGAACAGATAGACAGCGACTATGAGAGCTGGCGACGGGAGCGGCCAATATCGCTGGCCACAGCAGATCGCGCTCAGATACTCGCCTTGGGTAACGATCTTCCAAAGTTGTGGAGCAAGGCAACTCCCGTCGAACGCAAACAGATGCTAAGGCTCATCCTCAAGGAGGTGATCCTGGATCGGCAGCATGAGAGCGGACGGGTCGCGATTCGGATCGTGTGGCAAACCGGCGCCGTCAGCGAGCATAGTGTCCGGCGCAATGTAAGCAGCTATAATAACTATGCTGAAGTGGCCCGGCTCGAGGCGCGGATTCGCGAACTCGTTTCAGCTCAGAAGATGGACCGTGATATTGCCAAGACACTCAATGCAGAGGGACACTTGTCGGCACATGGACGCCCATTCAGCGGTAGCGAGATTCATCTGTTACGCAAACGTTGGAACATCCCAACGGTGAAGATCAATGGCAAGGACCATAATCCCGAACAATGGCCCGACGGAACCTACTCCGTCCAAGGCGCAGCACAGCAGCTGTTGATATCCGAGCAGACCGTATTCAAATGGCTTCAGCGGGGACGATTATCCGGACAACAACTTGCCAAGGGAATGCCGTGGCAAATCAATTTATCAGATACACAGATCGTTGAACTCAAAGCTTCCGTTCGTCGTATCTCATCGAGGAGAAGGGCATCATGACGTCGTCGGCTCGCCGATCATGTCATGCCACTTGGCGACCGGTAGCTGTGCTGTGATGAGGGTGGATCTCCGCTTATAGCGGTCCTCGAAGATCTCCAGCAGGTCGAGACGTTGCTGATCAGTCAGGCTATGGGTCCCCCAATCGTCGAGCACCAGCAATTGGACCCGAGCCAGTTTATCAAGGAGGCGGGGGAAGCGGCCGTCCAGGCGCCCCATGGCCAGGCTCTCGAACATCCGTGGCACGCGCATGTAAAGGACGGAGTAGTCGTGGCGTGCAGCCTGGCGGCCAAAGGCACACCCGATCCAGGTCTTTCCAGTGCCAGTCAGATGGGGCTCATAATGCCCAATATCAGCAAACAAGCACGAGGGTGATTGTTCAGTACCCATTTCATCCGCGTGTAAGTGAGGAACTACTTGTCGTCGGTCGACAGCGTCATTGTGGTGAACTTTCTTATGTTGGTCGACAGCCGGACGGTACCTTGGCTCTGATACCGATTTGGATGACGGAGCAGGCCTCGGCGGCCATGGAGGTCGTTGAGACGCCCCGTATTCCATTGCCGTGTCTGCGCGCGCTGCAGCGCGAACTTATGACCCTTCTAAGCTTCCTTGATGGCGACTCAGGCCATGATGGAGGCAACCATGCAGCACAGGCAGCCCAGACGCGGCCAGCCGGACCTGTTCTCGAGTCAACTCCCGCCACCAAGCCTTCCGCCCGCGGTTCGTCAGCGGGTTCTGCCGCTGGTCGGCGAGCTACTTCAGGAAGCGGCAAGACCTTTGCAGGAGGCGGATCATGAAGATCACGCCTGATCACCTGGGCCGCAGCGCCTATATTTATATACGGCAATCAACGCCCGACCAGATCGCAAACAATCCGGAGAGCCGGCGACGTCAATACGGTCTTGCAGATCGCGCGCGCACGCTGGGCTGGGCGAACGTCGTCATTATTGACGATGATCTTGGTCGCTCCGGATCTGGTATCAGCCGGCCGGGTTTCGAGAAGCTGCTCGCGGCCATTTGTGAGGGCCGGGTGGGAGCCGTGCTCGCCATCGAAGCCTCTCGTCTGGCACGTAATGGTCGGGATTGGCACACACTCATCGAGTTTTGCGGTTTGGTAGGTACCATCATCATAGATGAGGACGGCATATATGAGCCGCGCCATCCCAACGATCGACTTTTGCTTGGCATGAAGGGGACAATGAGCGAGCTTGAGCTGTCGATCCTGCGTGCCCGCTCGCTCGAAGCGCTCAAGAGCAAAGCGCGACGCGGCGAGCTCTTTCTGACAGTTGCCATCGGCTATGTGAAGGCCGGCAACGACCGGATCGAGATGGATCCGGATTTACGTGTACGCGAGGCGCTCACCCTTGTGTTCAAGCGCTTTGCCGCGCTTCAGAGCATCCGCCAGGTGCACCTGTCGCTGCGCCAGGAGGGCGTCCTCCTTCCCTCGATCGAGTACAGCAGGGTAGCCGGACGCAGAGTGGTCTGGAAGCTGCCTGTTTATAACTCGGTACATCACATCCTCACCAACCCCATTTATGCTGGCGCCTATGTCTTTGGCCGGACGGGGAGTCGAACGTCAATCGAGAACGGTCGCAAGCGCATTGTGCGCGGTTTACGCAAGGAGCAATCTGACTGGGAGGTCTTGCTCGTCGACCATCATGAGGGGTATCTGAGTTGGGCCGACTTCCAGAGGAATCAGCGCCTGATTGCAGATAACGCCACCGGCAAAGGCATGATGGCACGAGGAGCGCTGCGACGGGGCGAGTTGCTCCTGGGCGGCTTGTTACGCTGCGGCCATTGTGGGCGCAAGCTGCACGTTGCCTACTCTGGACGCAATGGCAACACCGGCCGCTATCATTGCCGCGGCGCCCTCATCAACCATGGCACCGACCCCTGCATCAACTTTGGTTCGCTGCGGGTCGACCAGGCGATCAGTTCCGAAGTCCTGACGCGACTGCAACCGCTGGGTATCGAGGCGGCGCTTCATGCCATCGACCTTTCCACGATGCAATCCAATGAGAAGCGGCGCCAGGTGGAACTCGCCCTCGAGCAGGCACGCTATGAGGCAGCTCATGCGCAGCGTCAATATGATGCCGTTGATCCGTCGAACAGGCTTGTCGCCGGCGAACTTGAGAGGCGGTGGAACGCCGCTCTTGTTACCGTTGGTGAACGGGAAGCCGAACGTGATGCCCTCGATAGGCAAAAGCAGGTGGTAATGACTGACGACGAGCGCCAGGCACTGCTGTCGATGGGCGCCGATCTCGAACGAGCCTGGCATCACCCCAATGCGACCAGCGTTACGCGCAAGCGGATCATTCGCGCCCTCGTGCGCGAGATCATTGTTCGGGTCGAGAACGACAAGATTGAGATGCTGGTGCACTGGCAGGGCGGTGATCATACAGCGCTCAAAATCAAGAAGAACAAGAAGGGACATCATCGCTGGAGCAGCCAGCCCGAGATCGAGCCCCTGATCCGGGCTCTGGCCCGGCAGCTCCCCGACAAAGCAATTGCCTCGCTTTTGAACCGCCTCGGCAAAACAACTGGCCGCCTCAACGGATGGACCCAGTCAAGGGTGTGCACGTTCCGTAACAGACATGACATTGAAGTCTACAAACCCGGCGAACGTTCTGCTCGCGGCGAGTACACATTGCAGGAAGCAGCAAATCACCTCAACGTGCGGCCAATGACCGTGCTACGCCTGATACACGCAGGCTGCCTTCCCGCCTCCCAGTACTGCAAAGGGTCGCCCTGGGTGATTCGAGGCGAGGATCTCGAGCGTCCTGAGGTTAGACACCATGCCATGGCCGGGATCCGGCGCCCATTATCAGTCGAGCAAACTCAGCAGACACTGTTTTTTCAATGACATAGCGAGGTGTGCATTATGACGCGAGGTCGGTTTGGCCCGTGATGATCAGATTCTCATGGGCCTTCAGCCAGTCACCCTGGGCGAGCTGCAGGATATTGCGGCGATCCAAACCTCGCCGACTGGCAAAATCGATATCTTCGATGCACGCATCCGCAAAGCGCAGTTTAGCGGCCCGCATGCGGTAAGCGAGACTGCGGTCCGCGCGCGTAGCTGCCTCCCGGTCCAGCATCAATCCTAGCCAGTCCTCACGGCTGAGATCGCCAGCGTTGTCCTGTTCGAGCAGTTGGCGATAAGCCGCCGCCATCCCGGCAAGGCCGAGCGCCTGCATTTGATCCAAAGTGGGGTTTGTCAGCATGGGTGTCCTTCCTGTCATTGGTAATAGGTGCCACCGCGGATGTTGGTATGTGCCGGCGCGGGGCTGACCGGCTCTGCGGCCGGCTTGGCCCGGTCCAGTCCAGATTTGAGGATGGCGTGCACCGAGTTGTAGCTGATCGCGTTGATTGCCAGCGCCCGTTCGCAGGCTGCTTCCAGACGCTCCTGCTCGTAGCGACGCCTCAGCGCGAGTATTCCCATCGCCGAGCGATAGCCTTGCTCCGGATGCGGACGCTCGCGCATCATCCGCTCAGCCAAAATGGCAGCATTGACGCCAATGCGTGCCGCCTGGGCGATCAAGCTGGCTGGCGTGATGTTGGCATAGCGCTGATGGGATTTGGGCATGTGTTCGCCCACCGTCACATGGCCGGCGTATTGAGAGCTGCGGACGTGACTGGCCACTCTCTGATGATCGTAAAAGATCTCGACCGTGCGATAGGTCAGTCGTACCTCCACGCGTCGGCCGATCAGTCGGTACGGTACCGAGTAAAAGACCTTGTCAACCTCGATATGGTAATCGGGATGGACCTTCACACTCTTCCATTCGGCATATTCGAAGGGGGTGTCAGGCAAGGGCCGTAAAGCCTCCCGTTCGATCGTCTCGAACAGCTCCCGGCGAGACTTGCCCGCGCGCCGCATGATCCGGCTGTTCAGATTGAACACCAGACCCGCGATCGCGACATTCAGATCCTCGAGGCTGAAGAAGCGGCGGTTTCGGAGGCGCGCCAAAATCCAGCGCTCTACCAGTAAAACCGCGTTCTCAACTTTTCCCTTGTCCTTAGGCTTTCTCACACGCGTCGGTAAAATCGTCGTATCGTAATGCTCGGCCATCGCCGCAAAAGTCTGGTTCAGCGTCGGTTCAAACCACAGTGGTTTAACCACGCCACTTTTGAGGTTGTCGCAGACAATCGATTTCGGAACCCCACCAAAATAGGCAAGTGCTCGCGACTGCCCCTCAATCCAGTCCGGAAGTCTCTGGCTGAAGCTCGCCCGCGCATAGGTCAGTGACGAGGCCCCCAGAACCGCCACAAAGATCTGCGCCGTGCGTATCTCTCCCGTCGATGGATCGATGATCTCCACCGTCTGGCCCGCATAATCGGTTTGCATCACAGCCCCTGCCTGATGGCGGTGCGTAAACGTCGGCCGGGCGCGCCGGGCATAAAGGCGATATTGGTTACAGAACCAGGTGTAGCCAAAACCCTCCGGATGGCTCTCCCGGTACTCCTGCCACAGCAGGATCAGCGTCACCCCGGGACGCTTCAGCTCTACGGCAATTTGGGTCCAGTCCGGCTCTGCCAGGTCCCGTGGCGGCCGACCAACCTTGCCAAACACAGCCGCCTTCAGGACCTCATCCCTGTCCTGCTCCGCCGTCAGTGGCCAGCTCAGCCCCGCTTCGCGCGCCCGCAGCTGATAGGTTGCCACCGTCGTCTTGCTCAGACCCAGCCGCTCCGAGATCTCCCGGATCGACAGGCCCTCCTGCGTCAGCCGCAGTATCGTGCGGATGTCTTTCACCGTCGTGCGCTTCGATCGCTTCCGTCCCGCCATTGCCGTCTCCCCAACCTATCGTCGGGACGAACAATGCCAGAACGGCGCTTCCGAAAACCCACTCCCGGAACTGTCCGGGATTTAGCGAAACTGCCGTCCGCGAATTAGCGAAACTGCTGTCCCGTTTTTGTGAAAATGCGCATCGAGACAAGCCGAACGCCGTTCTTCGCCAGCCTGCGGACGTAGAACTCCAGCTCGAAGTGATCGCGGAAGAATCGTGAGAAGCTGTGGACGATGACGACATCGAACGGCGCGGGCTTGCCGGTTCCCGCCTCAATCATCCGCTGGAACTCGGGGCGTCGGTCGTTCGTGGCGGAGGCGCGGGGCTCGACGTAGGTCTCGACAAGCTGGTAGCCGCGCGCGGCGCAACACGCTTCACCCTGCCGCTTCTGATCGGGAATCGAGACGTCGTGCTCGGCCTGACGCGCAGTCGAGACGCGCAAGTAAAGGGCGGCGCGCAACGGCACGGTCATCGCGATTGTCCTCTCAGATCATTGGTGCGGCCCGAACAACTCGTCGAAGAGATCGGCGAACCATGCCTCGAACACGTCGAGCTGGGCGTCGGTGATCGGCACACCGTCGGGCCAATCGTTCGTGACAGTCCACGCCTCGACATCATGCTTGGGCGGGCGGCCGATGCGAGGCCAGGGCTCCGGGTCGATGTAAAGATCGTCGGGCGGAACACCCAGGCTGGTGCGAGGTCGAGACATTGTGCCAGGATCGCGCGAAGCCTCCAGGATCGGAACGACCGATTTCTACGCCAGAGCATCCTTCCTCTTCCCGGCAACAAAGATTACGCCGCCGTACCGAGTGGCGTCGCACGTTCGATCCGCTCGCGCTCGCGGGGACTGTTCATCGCCTCCCACAGATCGCTGCGCCGCTGGACGTTCAGCCAGAAGTCCGGACTATTGCCGAATACACGCGCGAGGATGAGCGCGGTCGCCGCCGTCACCGTCCGGCGATTGTTACACAGCTCATTGACGTGCTTACGCTGAACGCCCATCGCCTCCGCTAACGCGGCCTGCGTCAGCCCCATGGGCTGCATGAACTCCTCGACCAGGATTTCGCCGACTGTGGCCGGCTTGCGCTTCGTCGTCAGCATGGTTCGCCTCATCTGTAGCTGTGGTCGTCGAGATAGACGCCTTCCGCCTCGCCGCGGCTGCCGTCCCACCGGAAGACCAGCCGCCATTGACTGTTGACGCGGATCGAGTGGAACCCCGCCAGATTGCCGCGCAGCTTCTCGAAGTGATTGCTGGGCGGCACCCGCAAGTCCTGGTCGGTCGTCGAGTCGTCGATCATCTGCAGCTTGCGGAACAGCCGGCTTTCCAGATCGGCCGGGATGTGCCGCGACCGCATGTCCTCGACAAAGGAGGCCCGCAGCCACTCATCCCGAAAGCTCGCGATCATCCGGCAGCTCCGCTCATGTATCTATGTACCACTCATAGGTACAAAACGCAATGCCGAAGTCTTTGTTTGGGTGGACGGCGCCGGGAGCATTGATGTCATTGGGCTTTCGCCAAGAAGCGCCAGCCGCTGAGCAATATGGCTTTCCTTCAGCTTCTCAAGCGCATGGGGTGGTACGCGGGATCGAGCATCCCGTGCAGATGCACGCTGCCGTCAAAGGTGCCACGGCGCAGGTCCGGTAGGTCATTTGGAGTCCATGACCGAACCTTCTTTCCAGCCTGCTCGAAGAGGAGATCGAAATTAGTGGTGACCAGCTGGATGTTCCCGCTGGCGGTGCGGCTCAGGTTAAAGAGCCTTGCTATTCAGCCATGCAATCTGACGTTTTTTCCGCAAAATGCTGGGTTTTTCCAGGCGGGAGACTGGGCCGGTGCCAGTTTAGTGCCAACTCAATTTACGCAGGGCAAAGCGGCGGGCCGAGTGGGCTTTTATATAGCGCAGTTGGTCGCGTCGTTCCAGCGCCTCACCTCTCCGGGGGCGGGATTGCGTTTTGCTAAATGCGCTTGATATGCAGCCTGAGCCAAGCCGCAAACTCCGTCTCCCCGATCTCGCTCCCGGCAAGCGCCACCACCGCCCGAATCGCCTCGACCGGATCAGCATCCAATTCCCATCCATTGCCCCCAAGGAACAAGCCAACCGCCATAAACGCGGTCCGCTTGTTCCCGTCGGCGAAGGGGTGATTCTTTGCCAGCCCGAAAGCATATGTTGCCGCCAGCCCGGCGATGTCCCTCAGTCCATCATAGTGAAACGCGTGCCGGGGCCGCGCCAAAGCTGAGTCCAACAACCCTTCGTCACCTATCCCCTCAACGCCCCCGAAACGGGCGAGCCCCTTGGGATGGAGAAGGAGAAGGGCCTCTTTCTCGACCCAGATAGGCTCCCTCATTTTGCCAGAACGGCGAACACGTCCCGATAGCGGTCCATAAAGGCTTCCCCTATCTCGACCTGCTTCTGAATGCGTGGATCAAGGGTGGTAATCGTATAGCCGGTCGGCGTCTCTACCGCGTAGATCTCTTGGCCCTCCTTGGCATGGAGGTGACCAAGCATCTCTTTTGGCAGGACGAGGCCGATCGAAGTCCCGACCTTTCTGAGTTTAAGGGCAAGCATCCTAACCTCCACGATATGGGTATATATATTATAATGGAGGAGGAAGTCAAGTCAGGGGGACAGCGTGGACTTCTTCGCCAGTCGCTTTGCTACCCTGAGCGGCCACGCGTGGCGAAAAATCCAGTGAAATAAGCCTGTTCAAATTGTCGGCTCTGATCCAAACGTCGCCCACCGAGGCTCCAAGCGCGCAGAGAACTGTACGTCAAAATGTGCGTCAGATTTGAGTTCTCGGCGGCCGCCAGCGCCTGGCGTCTCACACCGCCAATCACTTGCCCGTGCTCGGCAGCAAGGCGATGCAACAGTATTTCAATCTCCCGATTATCGCTATTCAAGCGCGCCATAACGCAGCTCGCCGCGTCGTACGCGCGGTGCGGGACTCTGCGCGCTCGTCCATGCACGCCACAATTCAGATCTCGTATACCTGACTTAGGACGATGCTCTTTCCAGTCCTGTGCCTTTCCCCATCGAGGTGGGTTGTCGCGTCCATGCTCTTCGGTGTGCGACAACCGCACCCTGGGATTGCTGCGTATTGATATTTTGACGACTGGCTAGATATTGCATCAATGTGTGGAACCTCTATGAAAGCGCGCCGACGGCGCCGAACCATGGATGAAATTCATGGTACGGCGGATGAAGCATTTTGCCTGCTAGACTAGACTGCCCCGGCAATACGCCGCTCCATCACCTTCTGTTGATGCTGTCAGACAATATTCTCCGTAGGCGCTGCGCCTTTACCGATCAGACGGAGTTGATTGGCAGTAAGAGGTACGACGGCCTTATTCTGCTGCAATGGACTGTATTGGCCGCGATCTTTCCTTCACGCACGCCATCCTCGGAGCAGCCAGTGTTGGCATTAATATCAAAGCGCGGAAAGTTCGAGCTTGAAATGTCAAGTCGGATGCGGTGGCCAGGAGCGAATACATTGGATGTCGGATAGAGGGTGATTGCCAGCGGAACCACAGTCCCTGGCTTGACCAGAGAGCTTCGTCCGGATCCATCGCGATAGCGCATACGTTGAATGCCATCCGTCAAGTTGAGAGCAAAGCCGCGGGGCAGGTTCTCGCCCACCGGATAGACGTCTATGAGCTTGGCCGTAAAATCAGTGTCAGGAGCATCACTACTTACCCAGAGCATGACCGAGATCGGTCCCGTGATCTCGATAGCCCTGGTCAGTGGTGCAGTTTCAAAGACCAGGACGTCGGGACGTTCCGAGAGCGGTCCCAACCGGTCGTTCAGTCGAAACGTCTCCTCCGTTACAATCTGGTCGTAGCCGCCAGGTGCGACGATTGGAACTGTCCGCTCAAGATGCGTGAGACGGTGGAATTGGTGCGGTTCGTGGGCGTTCGGTACGACGTCGAGCAGCGAGGAGACATTGCCGCCGATCGAGGGTACAGGATTGGCCGGATCGAAGTGAAACCTGAGGAGACCTGCCTCGTCTTCCGACGATTCCGTCGCGAGCTGACCATTTGCAAGCAAATAATAGGGCTCATACGCGGTGCGCGCGAGTGGCCACTTGCTTTCATTGCGCCAATGACCGCCATGCTGTAGCCGGCGGTTAGCGTCCAGGGTCCCTTCGCCTCCACCCATCACGTAGAGACGGATTAATGGTTCATCGGTGTAGTCACGGCCTTTCAGCTCGACGTCAAACCAACGTAGCAACAGCGCTTTGTAGTCGATGGTTGCGTCGGGCGTAAAGCGAATACCACCAGCAATTGGTTGCTCGACACTTGAAGTGCTGTGCACCCAGGGACCGACTACAAGGCGCACGCGCCGGCGCGCTACAGCACGATGTGCGTTGTAGAGTTCGAACAGTGCGCGGCCATAGGAATCGTACCAGGATCCGATATAGAGCGCCGAGACTTCCGCAAATGCCTGCGCATAAGCTGCTGGATTAAGCGCGGGATGATTCCAATAA
>JAKBAU010000083.1 GCA_021808875.1 Pseudomonadota bacterium
GAGGCCGATCGCACCACACGATGAAAAGAGGAAAACGTCATGAACGCCGTGACACCGACCAACATGCAAGGCCGCATAACCCAGGTCATGGGTGCCGTGGTCGATGTGCAGTTTGATGGCCATATGCCAGAGATCCTGAACGCGCTGGAAACCGACAATCACGGTCAGCGCCTGGTTCTGGAAGTTGCCCAGCATCTGGGTGAATCCATCGTGCGTACCGTCGCGATGGACGCCACCGAAGGGCTTACCCGTGGCCAAAGCGTGCGTGACACCGGTACGCCGATTTCCGTTCCGGTCGGTGATGGCACCCTTGGACGCATCATGAACGTGATCGGTGAGCCGGTGGACGAAGCAGGCCCGGTCAGTGCTGTAGAGCGCCGCCCCATTCATGCGGAAGCACCGGCCTTCGTTGAGCAGTCGACTGAGGCAGAAGTTCTGGTCACGGGCATTAAAGTTATCGACCTTTTGGCGCCCTACGCCCGTGGTGGCAAGATTGGCCTATTTGGCGGTGCCGGTGTGGGCAAGACGGTGCTGATTCAGGAGCTGATCAACAACGTCGCCAAAAAGCATGGCGGTTATTCGGTCTTTGCCGGAGTGGGCGAACGCACGCGCGAGGGTAACGACCTCTACCATGAGATGATCGAATCTGGTGTGAACAAGGATCCGAAGTCCGGCTCGACCGAAGGTTCCAAATGCGCCCTTGTCTATGGCCAGATGAACGAGCCACCGGGTGCACGCGCGCGGGTTGGCTTGACCGGTCTCACCGTCGCCGAATATTTCCGCGACCAGGGCCAGGACGTGCTCTTTTTCGTCGACAATATCTTCCGGTTTACCCAGGCAGGATCAGAAGTGTCGGCTTTGCTCGGGCGTATTCCTTCGGCCGTGGGCTACCAGCCAACCCTTGCCACGGACATGGGTGCCCTTCAGGAGCGCATTACCACCACGACCAAAGGGTCGATCACGTCGGTGCAGGCCATTTACGTTCCTGCCGACGATCTCACTGATCCTGCACCAGCGACCTCATTTGCCCATCTGGACGCTACCACGGTGCTCAATCGTGCGATTTCGGAGAAGGGCATATATCCTGCAGTCGATCCGCTCGACTCAACCTCACGCATTCTCGATCCGCGCGTCGTTGGTGACGAGCACTACAATACTGCACGTGCCGTGCAGCAGATCCTGCAACGCTACAAGTCGCTTCAGGACATCATCGCCATTCTTGGCATGGATGAATTGTCTGAAGAAGACAAGCTCGCTGTGGCGCGAGCGCGTAAGATCGAACGCTTTCTCAGTCAGCCCTTCCATGTCGCAGAAGTGTTTACTGGCTTCCCGGGACTGTTCGTGGACCTGAAAGACACCATTCGCAGCTTCGCCGCCGTTGTCCGTGGTGACTACGATCACCTGCCAGAAGCAGCCTTCTACATGGTGGGTACGATCGAAGATGCGGTTGCCAAGGCCCAGAAGCTTGCAGCTGCCGAAGCATAATGGCCATGGCAGAGAAAATTCCCTTTGATATTGTCTCCCCCGAACGGCTGTTGCTGTCGGGGGATGCGGAGATGATCACCCTGCCCGGCAGCGAAGGCTATTTCGGTGTCGGCATTGGCCATGCTCCAGTCATCTCGACGCTCAAGCCCGGAATGATCGACATTAAGGCCGGACCAAAGGGTGACGAGCGCTATTTTGTGATGGCCGGTTTTGCCGAAGTGACCAATGACAAGGCAACAATTCTGGCCGAGGAAGCGTTTCCGTTGGCTTCCGTGTCGCTGCAAGATGTGGAACGCCGTCTGAAGGACGCCCATGAGGACGTGTTGCAAGCCAAATCCGAGACCACCCGGCAAAAGGCGGTTGCAACGCTGAACGCCCTGGAACTGTTACAGGGTTACCTGTCAATACAGTAATGCGCCGTCGGTTTCCTTGGGGGGGACGAATTTGCTAAGCTCTCCTTCATAAAGGATAGGGCACAAACATGGATGGACAGCCATGACGAACGGCACGATCTATCACGGCGGTTGGAGCCTGGACGACGTTGCTTGGGACAAATTCGATGCAAGCAAGGTCGATGCGCGCCTTTTGGCTGCGGTCAAGGCCGCCTCGCTCGTAGAATATAACGCTCCCGATTACGTAACCTATCTTTCCCGGGTGTTTCAGGAAGGTCCGGCCCAGACCTTGCATGACCTTGCCCGTTGGGGACAAGAAGAAATCCAGCATGGTCTGGTGCTTGGACGCTGGGCGGAAATGGCCGATCCGACATTTAATTTTCAGGATGCCTTTTCCCGGTTTCGCGCGGGCTACCGTCCAGCGCATTTTGCCAATCAGGACACGGTCTCAGTGCGGGGCTCTCGTCGAGGGGAAATGATCGCGCGTTGCGTCGTCGAATGTGGCACTTCCTCCTATTACAGTGCCATTCGCGACGCGACCAATGAGCCAGTGCTGAAGGAAATTGCCGGACGCGTTGCGGCGGATGAATTCCGTCATTACCGTCTGTTTCTGGAGACCCTGAACGCACAGCCGGAAGCAGATCTGCCGGTATGGAAAAAGCTCTATCTGGCCTTCACACGCGTTCAGGAATCTGACGACGACGAGCTGGCCTATGCCTATTACTGTGCCAACGTGGCGTCTTCAGATGTTCCACGCACGCCCTATAACCGCTCACGCTATTCGCGGGCCTATAACGCAACGGCCGTGGCGCTTTACCGCCGCCATCACGTCAGAAAACTAGTGCAGATGGTGGCCAAAGCCTGCGGTCTTACCGCACAGAGCTGGCTCACAAATCTGGCCAGCGCGGCGCTTTGGCAGATCTTGCGACTGCGGGCCGGAAACCGAGTACTTGGCAACGCCTGAAAGCTGCCGCAACGGCACACTTGCACTGTTGAGGCTGACGGCACAATCTTGGTCCGCATCTGTCGAGAAGCCGCGATGACTGTTCCTGCTGAAATTGCTACCAATATCGTTGATCCCAAGGCCTATGCCGACGACACGCGCCTGCATGAGGCGTTTCGCTGGCTGCGCCACAATATGCCTATCGGGCGCATTGAACTTCCCGGGTACGATCCCTTCCTCGCGATCACCCGCCACGCCGATATCCTCACCGTCGAGCGTCAGAATGAGATTTTTCACAACGGTGATCGGCCGACCACGCTGACAACACAGGAAGCTGACCAGAAGGTGCGCGCGCTAACCGGCGGCTCGCCACATCTGGTCTATTCACTGGTGCAGATGGATAATCCCGACCATTTCGATCATCGCAAACTGACCCAAGCATGGTTCCTGCCCCAGAACATCCGTAAGCTGGAACAAGGCATTCGCGATCTGGCGCGACAGACTGTTGATAAAATGGCCTCACTGGGAAGCAACTGCGATTTTGCTCGAGACATAGCTTTTTTATATCCGCTGCGTGTGATCATGCAGATCCTTGGCGTTCCGCCTGAGGACGAACCGCGCATGCTCAAACTGACACAGGAACTGTTCGGGACCTCCGATCCGGAGATGAATCGTCTGGGCGCAACACCTCTCGACTCCAACGAAATGCTGATGGGCCTCATTGCGACGGTTCAGGACTTCACCAGTTACTTCGAGGCCATGACCGAGGACCGCCGAGTCCACCCACGCGAGGATGTGGCCAGCGTCATTGCCAATGGCCAAATCAAGGGCCAACCACTCAGCCACCGCGCAGCCATGGGCTATTACACGATTGTGGCAGCGGCCGGTCATGACACCACCTCCAATACCACAGCAGGCGGGTTGTGGGCTCTGGCTGAAAACCCCAAGGAGTTCGCCAAGCTCAAGGCTGATCTTTCTCTGATCCCAAGCTTTGTCGAGGAAACCATTCGCTGGGTGACACCCGTGAAGCACTTCATGCGGAGCGCGACCGTTGATACCGAGATATCAGGTCAGCCGGTGGCCAAAGGTGAGTGGCTCATGCTCTGTTACCCCTCCGGCAATCGTGACGAGACCGTGTTTGAGGATCCCTTTGCTTTCAAAGTTGACCGCAATCCCAACAAGCAGATCGCTTTTGGCTATGGCGCCCATGTCTGTCTCGGTCAACATCTTGCGCGAATGGAAATGCGCATCCTTTGGGAAGAACTCCTGCCGCGTCTGAAATCCGTGGAGCTAAGCGGAACCCCAAGGCTGGTAGAAGCGAATTTCGTCTCCGGGCCCAAATCCATACCGATACGCTATGTAATGGAATAGGTCGCCCTGTGACAGCGGGGCCGATCGTTGCTGTGAGGGACGGTGCACGCACCGCTTATTGATGGCTGCTTACAAAACCTGGCAATGCCGCACCTGCGGCTATCTTTACAGTGAGGAAAAGGGCGATCCCGGCGAAGGCATCGCCCCCGGGACGGGTTGGGCGGACATTCCCGACGACTGGGTTTGCCCGCTCTGTGGGACCCCCAAGTCCGACTTTGATATGGTGGAGC
Organism: Pseudomonadota bacterium; assembly: GCA_021808875.1. Next base: position 4,422 of record JAKBAU010000083.1, read on the forward strand.
TTTAAGAGGTTCTCACCGCGACGCGCGCAAATTCAACGCCGCGCGCAGAGCTGACCCTGCGAACACTGGCCCATCTTGCCAAATGGCAGGGACGGACCTTCAGACGCTACGCTTGACCAGAAGCTGTTTGATCTCGCCGATGGCCTCGGCCGGGTTAAGTCCCTTGGGGCAGGTATTGGCGCAGTTCATGATCGTATGGCAGCGGTAAAGACGGAAGGGGTCTTCGAGCCTGTCCAAGCGCTCCCCCTTGGCCTCGTCACGGCTGTCAGCGAGCCAGCGATAGGACTGTAGAAGCGCCGCCGGACCCAGGTAGCGCTCCGAATTCCACCAGTAGCTCGGGCATGATGTCGAACAGCAGGCACAGAGGATGCACTCGTAAAGCCCGTTCAGCTTCTCCCTTTGCTGGGGAGATTGACGCCATTCCTTTTCCGGTGTCGGGGTCTTGGTCTGCAGATAAGGCTCAATGGAGGCATACTGAGCGTAGAAATTGTTCAGATCAGGCACCAGGTCCTTGACTACGGACATGTGAGGCAAAGGGTAGACCTTAACCGAGCCGGAGATCTCGCTGATGGGCTTGGTGCAGGCCAACGTATTCTTGCCATCAATATTCATCGCGCAGGAGCCACAAACTCCTTCACGGCAGGACCTGCGGAAGGTCAGCGTCGGGTCGACTTCATTCTTAATCTTAATGAGCGCATCAAGCACCATCGGCCCGCAATTCTCGAGGTCCACTCGATAGGTGTCGATGGCCGGGTTGGTGCCTTCATCTGGGTTGAAGCGATATACCCGAAAATCCTTGGTTCTTTTGGGTTTTTTGCCATTAGAGGTGGTCGGTCCCGGCCACACCTTGCCCGGCTTGGGCTCGCTACCACGCGGCAAAGTAAACTGCACCATGGAACAACTCCTGGGCCTTACGGCCGATTCATATCATGTCCTGAATAGCAACCCACCCCTCGGGCTGCAACGTCGGAACGCGATGAGCCCGCCAACCGGGCTCCCGTGTCGCATGCATCAGCCCGGTTTTTGCGCAATAAAGAGAGTATCGCCGCGGATCAGGCCATGACGCACGCCCTCGCTCGGGCTCGCGGTGAAGTCGCGCAAAGAGAACCCGCCCGCTCGAATACGGTCGCGCAAGTCGGCTCCATAATAGCGGACGTGGTCCCACTGGCCAAAATGCAGCGCGCGCTCCTGTGCCGTGATGATTGCAGGATTTTCGTAGCTTGCAGACCACCCCTCAACGATGGGCACGGAAATAACCGCGAGGCCACCTGGCACCAGTATACGGTAAAGTTCACCAAGCGCCTTGGCGTCGTCAACATGCTCAAGCACATGGGCGCAAATGACGGCCTCTACGCTTGCCGGTGGCAATTCAAGCCGTTCAATGTTCAACACCAGATCGGCTCGACCTGGGGCGATATCCGCAGTGCGATAACGGCGCGCAAGGGGTCGAACCAAGGAGGTCAGACTGCGCTCAGGTGCAAAATGCAAAATATCTTTTTGTTCAAGCGATTGAGGCTCTTTATCAAGCCATAATTTGAACAACCGATCACGTTCAACAGAACGGCAGCGTGGGCACCTTGCGTCGTTGCGCGTACCCTTTCCGCCGGGTCCGAACGGGCCATGAAAACCGCAGATGTTGCACTGCCGGTCATGTAGTTTGGGCAGCGGCCGAAAACGTGCTGCGATATAGGCACTGACTACGCGGGCGCGCCAGTACCAGGACGCCTGCGTCATGCCACACTTATCCGTTCAAACATCCAGACCAGCTCCAGGGTTTCGCCGCCCACTTCACCCGTCAGGACGATTTGTTCGCAGCGTCTCGGCGTCTCAGTTCCGACATAGATGCTGTCTTCGATCGCTGGTTCACCGCTGCAGCGAAAGCGCCACCCCTCCCCGCCCGGGAGCTTCAACAACAACCCGCCGCCTTGTGCCTGAGAGACACGGATGTCGGGATGAAGATGGAACCGTGCCGCAACCTGGCATCGCCGCCGGCGCGTCACCTTGGGGAGCAAGCGATCCTTGCCGATGAGCCTGGTGCCATCTGCAGAGAGGCTGAGCTGTCGGGCATGAACCAACCCAAAGCGATGCAAATAACCGTCATGACTGGCAGAAACGCTGGTTCCTTGTGCTGCTTCTTGGCGTTCGCTGTCGACGTGATCGGGCCCGCCCAGGAGGCGCGGCCCGATCCGGCGACTGGCAAATTCCCAGCGCAAAACCTGGCCCATAGAGGTATCGGCCACGGTTACGGTCGAGTGAGCCGCTGTCGATCGCAGCGCCCCATCCCAATTTGGACTGCTGCCGCAATTTACCACCAGACGCTGGGCTCCGGAGCTGAACTCGAAGGCCAGGCATCCGGCATGGGCAGCGTTGGCATAGACTCCGGTTGGAAAAGGTCCAACATCCATCACCACAAAGCTTTTAGCGGCAGTCAGCCGCTGGAACTTAGAGTGGGGGGCAAAGCCGAACGGCATCCCGCCCGCCTCGTCGCGTTGCAGAAGTGACGAAAGGGTACCGCGGTCCCCCTCATGACCACCGTGGAAGAGGCAAAGTGTTCCCTGCCCATTGCGGAAAAAGCGCAGCATTGGCGCCATGCGGTCGCGCGCGGACAAAAGGCTGGGCGTGACGGAGTTGGACATCGCCTGGGCAGCCTCGATCCCCATCACCAGGTACCGAAAAGCATGCATTAAGGTTTCCGGGCAGCGATCCACATGGCCACCGTCTGGAAGGATCTGTGCCGCAATTTCCGCCTCAAATCTCGCCAAACCCTGGCCTAACCGCCCGGGCGCGTCATCAAGGCAGGCTCCTGACAGCGTTAGTGCTGCAGCAGCCTCCAGGCGGGCCAAGCCCTCCGGAGCCTTGTGGGCGATACGTGCCAGCAGCCGTGCCTGCTCATGCAGCGACACGAAGAGTCCAGACCGCCACACCAAATCCGAGTTGGCAATCACAAAACGTCCATGCACGAAGAGGTTGATCAGCCGGCGGGCCGTCACCTCGGTCTGCCACTGCGGTTCACGATACCGCCGGTAGCGCTTAAGCCACTGCGCGATGAGATTAGTCGCCAGGACGCGGGCCGGTTCGCCGCCAGCATTGGCAAGTGGCGGCAGGAACTCGTAGGCGTGCAATGCCCGAGCCCAAGCCGCCGACGGCGCCGGCTTGTCAAATATAGAACCACTTTGCATTTCAACGCTTTGCGTACCAAACATAAAGCGTCCGCGCAGCAACATTTCGGCACGTTCGAGCTGGCGCGGCAGCAGATCAGACGGTTGGTAGCGAAGCCGATCGCACAGCTCACCCTTCAGCAACCGGCGATAGAACCAGTTACGCCGCCAGGCTGTTCGCCATGGCGTAATGAGACGGTCCGCCTCGGCCGCGGCAAGCTCTGGAACGAGCGCCAGCGGCAGGGCGGCGCCTGGTGCTTTCGGTACATGGCGCTCCGCGCCCATCAACACCTCGTTCATCCGCGCAGAGCCGCGATATTCGCGGCGTAATGACCCCTGCCCCCTTTGAACACTTCGGTGCCCGCCACCAGCACATCTGCGCCAGCGGACACCGCTTGACGAGCTGTAGCGGTCGTGATCCCGCCGTCGACCTCAAGTGCGATCCGGCGGCCGGTCTTGGCGATACGCTCAGCCGCTGCCTCGATCTTGCGCAGCTGACCGTCAATGAATTTTTGCCCGCCGAATCCGGGATTGACGCTCATGATGAGAACCAGATCGACTAGATCAAGGACATAATCGATCGCCTGGATCGGCGTGGCCGGATTAAGGACGATCCCCGGAGACTTTCCCAAGCTTCGAATCAGCTGCAGTGTACGGTGTACATGCGGACCTGCTTCGGGGTGGACCGAAATGATGTCTGCGCCAGCCTCGGCAAAGGCTTCGATATAGGGATCCGCTGGGGCAATCATCAGGTGGCAATCAAAACTCTTGCGGCTATGGGGACGTAGAGCGCGAACCACCAAGGGGCCGATGGTGAGGTTGGGCACAAAGTGGCCGTCCATCACGTCGATGTGGATGAAATCGGCACCTGCCGCATCGACAGCTGCCACTTCCGCGCCGAGTTGCGCGAAGTCTGCGGACAGGATGGACGGCGCAATGCGGACCGGGATCATGCTTACAGCAGTGCCGGATTCTCGATGTGGCCGCAAGGCACCAGAGGCAATCAGCGCCCCTGACCCTAGGGACAATTTAGGGCCGAGCCGAGGTTGGGGTGCCTTCGGTGCGACAATCCGACGGCAAGGCCCGGCTCATCCTGTCTTCATCCGCACGTTGACTTGAGGGCTTAGGCCCCTACACTCCGCCCCGGTTTGTCCAGCTTTCCGGAAGTTTCCATGGCCGATAACGCCGTTCGCTCCGGGGCGCGTCAGCGCCCGCTTTCACCCCACCTCCAGATCTATCGCTGGAGCCCGACGATGATGACCTCGATCGTGCATCGCGCGACCGGTGTCGGACTGAGCATTGGTCTGGCGGGTCTCGCCTGGTGGCTAATGGCATTGGCCAGCGGCCCGGATGCCTATGCCACCTTTGGCGACCTGGTCTTCACCTGGATCGGGCAGTTTTTTGTGTTCGGCTTCGTATGGTCGCTTTGCTATCACCTGCTCAACGGCGTGCGCCACCTGGCTTGGGATTTCGGCTATGGCTTTGCGCCGCGCTTTGCCAATCGGCTAAGCGTTGCGATCATCATTCTTTCCATCGTTCTGGCCGCGGGCTTTTATCTCTACGGCCTGTTCTTGTTCGGAGGTACGTGATGGCCTATCACACCCCGCTTTCCCAGGTCGAAGGACTGGGCAGCGCCCATTCAGGGGTGGAGCATTTCTGGCGCCAGCGGGTAAGCGCAGCAGCTCTTGTGCCCTTGTCGTGCTGGCTGGGTTTTTCCATGCTCAATCTCGTCGGTGCGTCGCGTGACCAGGTGCTGGCTTTTCTGCATGCCCCAGTGTCCGCGGTTCTGATGGTGCTGTTTGTTATTGCCTCCGTTGTCCACATGCAGCTTGGCGTACAGGTTGTGATCGAGGATTACGTCCATCACGATGGAAAAAAAATCATTCTTCTAGTCCTCAATAAGGCATTCGCCTGGGCCGTAGCCGCGGCAAGCCTATTCGCCATGTACCGCATCGCGCTTTAAAAAATTTGGACCTCACGCCATGACCGCTTACGAGATCATCGATCACACCTATGACGTTGTCGTAGTTGGAGCTGGAGGTTCCGGCTTGCGGGCCACTCTCGAAGCGGCTGCCAGTGGGCTCAAAACTGCCTGCATCACCAAAGTATTCCCGACCCGCAGTCACACCGTGGCGGCGCAAGGCGGGATTGCGGCTTCGCTTGGCAATATGGGCGAGGACGACTGGCGGTGGCACATGTACGACACCGTCAAGGGCTCAGACTGGCTAGGCGACCAGGACGCCATAGAATTTCTGTGCCGAAATGCGCCTGAGGCGGTTTACGAACTTGAACATTTTGGTGTGCCATTCAGCCGTACCGAGGACGGCAAGATCTATCAGCGCGCCTTTGGAGGCATGACCTCGAATTTTGGCCAGGGAATCGTCCAGCGTACCTGCGCCGCGGCCGACCGTACCGGCCATGCGATGTTGCACACGCTGTATGGCCAGTGTGTAAAGCATGACACCAACTTCTTCATTGAATACCTCGCCCTCGATCTGATCGTCGAAGACGGCGCAGTGCGCGGATTGATGGCCTGGAATCTCGATGACGGAACCATCCATCGTTTCCGCTCCCACCGTGTCATCATTGCGACCGGCGGCTATGGACGCACATACTTCTCATGCACAGGAGCCCACACCCAGACCGGAGACGGTAACGCTATGGTGCTGCGGGCTGGTTTCCCGCTGCAGGACATGGAATTCGTGCAGTTTCACCCCACTGGTATTTATGGTGCCGGTGTTCTGATCACAGAGGGGGTAAGGGGCGAAGGTGGTTATCTGACCAACTCGCAAGGTGAGCGTTTCATGGAGCGTTACGCCCCCAGTGCCAAGGATCTGGCCTCGCGTGACGTGGTTAGCCGGGCCATGACCATGGAAATTCGCGAGGGTCGTGGCGTTGGACCTCTCAAGGATCACATTCATCTGCATCTTTCCCACCTTGATCCCAAGATCATCCATGAACGACTGCCCGGCATCTCTGAAAGCGCACGCATTTTTGCTGGGGTCGATGTCACCAAGGAACCCATCCCCGTGCTTCCCACGGTGCATTACAATATGGGTGGTATCGCGACCAACTACATGGGAGATGCACTGACTTTGAAAGACGGCAATGCCGACACCGTAATTCCCGGATTGATGGCGGTTGGCGAAGCCGCCTGCGTGTCGGTTCACGGCGCCAACCGTCTCGGCTCTAATTCTCTTATCGACCTTGTAGTGTTTGGTAAGGCCGCAGGTATGCAATGTGCCAAGAACCTCGCGCCCAACCAAAAGCAGGCGGCCCTGCGCAAGGATGCTGGGCAGGAAGCGCTGGAGCGACTGGATCGGCTGCGTCATGCCAGCGGTAGCACGCCGACCGCGCAATTACGTATGCAGATGCAGCGCGCGATGCAGGAAGACGCTGCGGTATTTCGGACGGGAGAGACTCTGGAATCCGGAAAGCGGCGAATTGCGGAGATCTATCGCGCAAAGGATGACGTTCGCGTGTCTGATCGCTCGATGATCTGGAATTCGGACCTAGTGGAGACCCTCGAATTTGAAAATCTTGTTGCCCTTGCCGCCGTCACCGTAGCTGGTGCCGTCAATCGCCAGGAAAGCCGCGGTGCGCACGCGCGGGAAGACTTTCCGGAACGTGATGACACCAAGTGGATGAAGCATACGTTGGCTTGGCTCGACATCAAATCCGGAGATGTCAGCATCGACTATCGTCCGGTGCACAGTTATACGCTGTCGAATGACATCGAGTACATCAAACCCAAGGCCCGTGTATATTAAGGGGTCGTATGGCGCTGCCCACACGGCCCAGTGAACGGCGTTAACCGCGCACAGAACTGCGATGTGCCAGAGGTGCTCGCGACAGCAGTACTTTGAGCGCAGGATTGGGAAATCGTCGCCTCTGCGAAATGGCATAAAAGCGCTCACGCAGCTGTGGCAGGCGGAAGCGCTCCTTAAGCACCCCCGCCCGCAATTCGTCCTGGACCACAACCGGAGGAACTAGCGTCAGGCCGTGGCTTTCCCTTGCGAGAAGACGCAACATTGCCATGTCGTCGACTTCCGCCTCAATGATAGGTCGGATGCCCGCATCCGCCAGAATACGGTCGAAGGCAATTCGCATTTCGCTGTCGAGGCTTGGAAGCAGCACGGGCGTAGTCTTGAGATCCTGAGGAAATCGAAACGCACGCCCCCGGCGTCCTGGGCGCCCTATTAGGCTGACCGGCTCTTCAGCAATCAGGTCATTGTGCCAGGCGGTGGTGGCATCGCGCTGAACGGCGCGATTGGCGAGAACGACATCCAGGGTATGCGCCTGCAGGTCCTGCAGTAGTTCGCGCATGGTGCCCGAACGGATCACAAGTTCAATATCGTCGCGTCCGAGCATCGGACGCAGGAATTCCAGCTGAAAATTTCTTGATAGGGTCGAC
>JAKBAU010000084.1 GCA_021808875.1 Pseudomonadota bacterium
AATGCCGCCCGTGTCTAATATCGTTGAAATCGCTCATAGACCGAAAGCACAATTAACGTATGCTACGCCCTCAAGCCTTTAAGTACGAACTGATGCCAGACGGCCAGCAGGAGCGGCAGATGCGCCGCTTCGCTGGCGCGTGTCGGTTCGTCTTCAACAAGGCGCTGGCGCTGCAGAAGGAACGCCACGAGCAAGGCGAGAAGACGCTCGGCTACGCCGGGTTGTGCAAGCTGCTCACCGAGTGGCGCAACAGCACGCAAACGGCCTGGCTGGCCGATGCGCCAGTCCACCCCCTGCAACAGACGCTCAAGGATCTGGAGCGGGCCTATGCCAACGTCTTCGCCAGGCGGGCCGACGTTCCGCGTTTCAAGAAGAAGGGCCAGTCCGACAGCTTCCGCTATCCCGACCCGAAACAGATCAAGCTCGATCAGGCCAACAACCGCCTGTTCCTGCCCAAGCTTGGCTGGCTGCGCTACCGCAACAGCCGCGAGGTGCTGGGCACGGTAAAGAACATCACCGTGAGCCAGTCTTGCGGCAAGTGGTTCGTGAGCATCCAGACCGAGCGCGAGATTGAGCAGCCCATCTTGCAGGGTGATGCGGTCGGACTCGACATGGGCATTGCCCGCTTCGCCACGCTTTCGGACGGCACGTTCTACGCGCCCCTCAATAGCTTCAAGCGGCATGAAACGGCTCTGCGCAAGGCGCAGCAGGCCATGAGCCACAAAACCAAATTCAGCAGCAACTGGAAGAAGGCGAAAGCCCGCGTCCAGCGCATCCATTCCCGCATCGGCAACGCCCGCCGCGACTACCTGCACAAGTGCTCCACCACGATCAGCCAAAACCACGCGATGGTGTGTATCGAGGACTTGCAGGTGCGGAGCATGTCCAGGTCGGCGGCAGGCACGGCAGATGCACCGGGAAGAAACGTTCGGGCCAAGTCGGGCTTGAACAAGTCCATCCTCGATCAACGCTGGTTCGAGTTCCGCCGCCAACTGGACTACAAGCTGGCGTGGACCGGCGGGCATCTCATCGCCGTGCCGCCGCAGTACACGAGCCGCACCTGTCCGCGCTGCGGTCATGTGTCGGCGGACAACCGGCAGATGCAGGCGCAATTCCTGTGCGTCGAATGCGGTTTCGAGGAAAACGCCGATGTCGTCGGCGCGATCAACATCCTCTCTCGCGGGAATCAGACGTTGCGAGACGAAGGGCAGGACACGAGCGACGCTTCGCTCAGGCGGAGCACCGCAGCCCGGATCGCCTGTGAAGTGAGCGGTGCAGCAATGCCGCCAGCAGCAGGAACCCGCCGAAGCGACTCAGGAGCGGATCAATGCCGCGCCTGAGCGCCGTAGGAATCTCCGGCCTTCAGGCCGGCGAGGATGTCAAGTAATAAGGGCTCAAAAGGCGGTGACGCATGGGCCACCTGCGTCCTAGTTGCGCCAGACAGCGAACCCGCTACCGCGAGGGCCTGGCCATAGTCGTCATAACTTTGAACCGGCCTTTCCGGTGGCGGCTATGGCGTCAAGCAACGGCATGACCTCCATGCCACCAGCACCGGGATAGGCTTCCTGCCCCGGATAGACGAGCATCCTACGCTCTGCCTCGATGTCCGCGCAGGCCACGTGAAATCCCTTTTCTACTGATGGCGAAAGCGACTTCTTGAGCTCGAATGCCCAAAGGCGAGAGGCGGACAATTCGAGCACGAGGTCGATCTCTTGACCCGTCGCCGAGCGATAAAAATAGGCCTTCGTTCCATCTGGCGCGGCGGCGATGATCGCTTCCATCGCAAATCCCTCCCAACTCGCGCCAGCAATCGGATGACCGAGCACGTCATTGAGCGTCGGCAAATTCAGCAGCGAATGCAACAAGCCGGAATCGCGCAGATAGATTTTCGGCGATTTGACGAGCCGCTTGCCGATGTTGGCCGTCCATGGCGGCAATCGCCGTACCAGCAGTAAATCGCCGAGAAGTCCGAGATAGTGCGAGACCGCGTGCCAGCCGACACCGAGGCTTTGCGCGATGCGTTGGCCATTGAACAGGCCCCCTTGTGTATGTGCCAGCATGGTCCAGAAGCGCTCAATCGTTCCCGCAGGAACGCGCACGCCGAACTGCGGGATATCGCGTTCGAGATAGGAGCGAATGAACGCGGCGCGCCAACGGCTGCTCTCGCCGTCACTCTCGGCGAGAAAGCTATCCGGAAATCCGCCGCGTAGCCAAAGTTTGTCAGCCGCTTCGACGCCTTCTACCGGGAGCACCTCTTGCGGCTGGAATGGCATCAGTTCAAGGAAGCTGATTCGACCGGCGAGGCTTTCGGATGATTGTCGCAGTAGGTCGAGCGCGGCGGAGCCAAGGATAAGGAACTGGCCTGTCTTTTCTCCCGCCCGGCGGCGCGCATCGATTTCGCTCCGCAGAACGGTAAATATCTCCGGGGCGCGGTGAATTTCGTCGAGAATGACCAGGTGACCGCGCTGAGCGCGGAGATAAGCAACGGGATCGTCAAGACGGCGCCGGTCGGCCGGATTTTCCAGGTCGAGATAAATCGCCTTGTCTCCGCGCTCCTCGGCCAATTCCAAGGCGAGAGTCGTCTTGCCCGATTGGCGCGGGCCGAGAAGCGCCACCGCCGGAAACTGTTTGAGCCGGTCTTCGAGGGTTGGCTTAAGGTGCCGTGGTATCATTTATGCAAAATCGCGCATAATTCTCGTATTTGCAAGATATTATGAATATAACAATATTATCAGTATGATACATTCTGCACGTAGCGCCGAAAGTGTTGCATTTGAGGCATTCGCAGCTGATTTTCAAGTACTGCGCCGGCCAAAGCGGCGATGGTTGTGGACAAGGCGGCACCAAGAACCGACGACGCCCGCCTTCCCGCTCAGCTCAGCACCGCCCAGCGTCCGCAACGCTTCGCGGGTGATCCGCATGGCCCATGCTTGAGTGTCCCGCCTCAAGCTTGGTGCAAGGCCGGGTGATCGGAGCCGAAAACAGATCGCCAAAGTCTACCTCGCTGAGGCGACAAATCCGAAAGTCACCTCAATTCAGCCATCACCCACGGGAGCGGACACTCCGACCCGTGCGCGAATTGCCACGCGCTCAATGCGTCCGGCCGGCCCGGCAAAGTTTGATAAAGCCGGCAAGTGCCGCGCCATAAGGTCGTCCGGAAACGGCCGTGAGCCGAACCTCTCGACGGATCGGCGGCTCGACCACCGGTCGGGCCACAAGTGGCGCCGGCACTGCCATCCGTTCGGACAGCACCGCAATGCCAAGCCCGGCGGCGACGAGATCAAGAATATGCGCGGTCCCGCCATCACAGCGGCGGGTGCGGATGCCGTCCGCCCCGTCTGGTGCCAGCATCTGAACAAAGCCGCCACAACGCTCGCCATGAAGCAACACCTCGCCATGCAGGTCCTTGGCCGTGACGGTGGACGCCGCACACAGGTGATGATCGGGTGGCAGGACCGCCACCGCGCCTTCCTCGTAAAGCTTCCAGGACCTGAAGCGATCCGGCAAAGGACAGTCTGCCGGGAGTATGGCGCAGTCGAGCATGTCCGACAGCATGGCCTCTACCAGCATCGCAACCGCTGCTTCCTCAAAACGCACCATCAGTTCGGGCATGAGAAGCGCAATCTCGCGTACAGCACCCGCGATCGCTGCCGCCCCCACACCGGGCCCAAGACCGATCTTCAGGCTGGCCGCAGGCTGCTGACGGCGGGCCTCGGCAAGCGCCCGCGCCGCTTCAGCTGCGGTGAGCATCGCATCCAGATGGGGCAGCATTGCCCGTCCCAGCTCCGTCAGCTGGGTGAGGTTGCGTTCGCGAAAGACCAACGGACCACCCAACTCATCTTCCAGGCGTTGGATCGCCCGGGTCAGCGCCGGCTGGCTGACATTGCAGGCCTGCGCCGCACGTGTGAAGTTCAGCAGCCTGCTTAGCGTCACGAAATAGCGGACCTGCGTAAGCTCCATAACGTCAGCCCCGCTGCATGTCGCCAAGCCCACGCAGCGCGGCCAGGATCCGCTCAGGCGCCGCACGGCGCGTGAAATCGACATCAATAAAGCGCCAGGCTACACGACCGTCGCGCTCAAGTATGAAGGCGGCTGGTACCGGCAAAAAATCCGCTCCATTGCCATGGCGATCGCCGATATCAACGCCAGCCCGGCTTAGGAGCGCATGGTAGATGGGAGGAATGCGGAAAACGACGCCAGCCGCAAGCCCCACCCCGCAATCCACATCCGACAGCACGCTGAACGGAGCCTCGCGATCCAGCTTGGCCGAGCGCGCCCAAGGCCCAACCTCCGGGGTCAGAGCAAGAAGGCTGGCGCCAGCGTCCCTGATCTCGGGCAGAGCTTCAACCAGCGCGTTGAGCATCAGCTTGCAATAAGGACACCACATGCCACGAAAGAACTGTACGATCACCGGACCACGGGCGAGATGGTCGGCAAGCGCGACCAGGCGTCCCTCCGTGTCTGGCAGTATAAAGTCCGGAAACTGCGACTCCTCTGCCAGCACATTGGCAAGAAAGTCATTGGAGCCAAGCGTCCCCACGACTTCCTCATAGGCAACGCGCATCGCCTCGCTGGCATTACGCCGCTCGCGTTCCGCCGTCAGCAGATCATCGAGGCTCATGGCCATTGTGGTTTCCTTTCACACCCCAAAACTAACCAAGACGCCGGCTCGATCAAGGCCCGGCGCCTCGGCATTACAGAATGACAAGATCCGTTCAGGCGCCGCCATGTCCCATGGCGCTGTGGGCCATTTTGCTGTGGCCCATCTTGCTATGGCCCATGGGCGAATGTCCCATCTTGCTGTGCGCCATGGCTGATTTGGAATGTGCCATGGCCCCATGGCCCATGGCCGAGCCCGAATGGGCCATGGCCTTGGCATGTGACATCGCATTGTGGCCCATCGCGTCATGGCCCATCGCCGAGCTGCTCTGGGCCCAGGCCACACCGGAGGCGAGGCTAAGCATCAGGGCTGCGGCGCCGAGAAAACGGATCATGTTGGTCTCCTTGAGTTCGGGGCAGGCGCCCCAGGTTCGAGAGTGCCTGGGCGGCACAGTGCCGTCCGGTCAGGCACAGGATGCGTATGGGCCGTACAGCACTCCAATACCGTTTGGTTATGGTTTCGATACCTCGATCCTATCCAGGGAATTAGGGCATGACGTGGGCTGCGTAAGACCCTCGGAGGAGCAAGACCATGCGCCGCCATCGCCCCATCCATCCATTGCCGCTCAGAATCATGCACTGGCTCAATGTGATCGCCATCGTCACACTGATCGGTAGCGGCTGGGAAATCTACAACGCCTCCCCCATTCTGCCCTTCTCCTTCCCGCAATGGGCCGTCATCGGCGAGTGGCTTGGCGGCGCCATTGCCTGGCACTTTGCCGCGATCTGGCTCTTGATGCTGAACGGGCTGGCCTATCTGATCTGGGGCACAGCGAGCGGACATTTTCGCCGCAAGCTCCTTCCCATCACCCCGCGTGCGGTATTCGACGATCTGTTGGCGGCGCTTTCCCTACGTCTGCAGCATGAGGAAGGGGTCTATAACGCGGTCCAGCGTCTTCTTTATTGGGGCGTCATCAGTCTTGGCATCCTTGCGGTGCTGTCGGGCCTTGCCGTGTGGAAGCCGGTCCAGCTCTGGTATCTCTCCGATCTCTTCGGCGGCTTCGCGTTCTCCCGCATCGTGCATTTCGCGGCAATGAGCGGGATCTGCGCCTTCCTCCTCATCCACGTCCTGCTCGTTGCCCTGGTGCCGCGCGTTCTGCCGGCGATGATCTTCGGCGGCCGCGTCCCCGAAACCACCCACGCGGAGTAAAATATGACCTCGCCCCTCGACCGACGCGCACTGCTCAGCCGCGGCCTCATCCTTGGTGCTGCCACCATGCTCTCCGGCTGCAACTACGACGATCTTCAACATCCCGACATGGCCGACCGCTTCCTGACCGGCATGTCACGCTGGAATGATCGGGTGCAGGCAGCCTTGTTCAGCGAGCACCGTCTTGCTCCCAGCTATCCAGCCTCGGCGATCACCCGTCCGCCGCGCTTCAACGCCTATTACGACATCGATCAGGCGCCGCAGGTCGATCCCGCTACCTGGCGTCTTGAGCTGACCGGCCGCATCGCAGACAAGCGCCCCTGGACACTCGGGCAATTACGCGCTCTTCCCCAGGAAAGCCAGATTACCCGTTTCATCTGTGTCGAAGGCTGGCGCGTCGTTGGTCAGTGGAGCGGTGTGCCACTCGGTCAGTTTCTTCGTCGTATCAATGCCGATACCAAGGCGCGATACGTTTCGTTCCAGTGCGCAGACGGCTATTACGAGAGCATCGACATGCCCTCAGCCCTCCATCCGCAGACCATTTTGGCGCTGGACTTCCTCGGCGAACCACTGACTGCACCGTTCGGCGCACCGGTGCGGCTGCGCATCCCAACCAAACTCGGTTACAAGAATCCAAAATCCATTGTCGCCATGGGCGTGACCAATGTATTCCCGAGCGGCTACTGGGTGAAGCAGGGATATAACTGGTTTGGCGGCTCCTGATCGGCAAACTCTGCTACAAAACGTGAGCGGACACAGGCAATGCTTCCCCATCGCGTCCTGTGTCCTCGGCCAAAGCCTTTCAGCCTTTCATACCAAGACTTGCCAGTGTGTGCCGCGCAATCATGAGATCCTCCGCGGTCGGTATCACCCAAGCTGATACCTCGCTCCTCGAAATCAAGGGCCCGCCCTTCTGATTGGCCTGCGCATCGAGCTCAATGCCAAGCCAGCACGCCCCAGCGCAGACCCGCGCGCGTATCTGGGGGGCGTTCTCACCGATCCCCGCGGTAAATACCAAGGCATCAAGGCCGCCCAGAACAGCGGCAAGCCCACCCAATTCACGCCCGATACGATAGACAAAGAGATCGATCGCCCGCTGTGCAGAAGGCGCGTCACTTGCAAGCAAATCGCGCATGTCCGCGCTGATGCCCGACACCCCCAGAAGACCGCAGTGGTGATAGAGCAGATCGCCCAGCGCCTTCGCGGTCAGTTTCTTTTCGTTCAGAAGATAGAGCAGCACGCCCGGATCGAGCGCGCCGGGCCGCGTTGCCATCATCAACCCGTCAAGCGGCGTGAAGCTCATGGTGGTGGCGATGCTGCGGCGCCCTTTGAGCGCACACATGCTGGCCCCGCTGCCCAGATGGGCAATGATGACGCGGCCTTCGGCACGCACCGGTCCCAGAACCTCCGGCAGACAGCCGGCGATGTATTCATAGGAAAGACCGTGAAAGCCGTAGCCCTGAACACCCTCATCATGAAGCGCTTGTGGGAGCGCGAAACGGGTGGCGAGGTCAGGCTGCGTGGCATGAAAGGCCGTGTCAAAACAGGCAATCTGCGGTAAGGCAGGATGAAGCTGGGCCATCGCCTCCACCGCCGCCAGATTGTGGGGCTGGTGTAGTGGCGCGAGCGGGCTCAGCCTTTTCAGTTCGCCAATAACCTTGGCGTCCAGACGCACCGGCCCTAAAAACTTACGCCCGCCATGAACGATGCGATGGCCGACGGCTTTGAGCTCTGCCGCGTCAAAACGTTCCTTCAGAACATTGAGTGCCGCGCTCAGCGCGCGATGGTGGCTAAACACGTCATCCAGATGGCGGGTGAGGAGCACCCGCCCTCGCCCGTCCTTGAGCTGAAAGCGCGAGCCTTCGCCAAACCCCAGGATCATTCCATCGCACACGGCATCCTGTGCATCAAGCGGCGTACGCAGCTCAAACAGCGTGAATTTGAGGCTCGATGAACCCGCATTCAGAATGAGGAGCATGTCCGTCATCTGCTGATCTCGGTGCATGAGAGTTACGGCATCACCCGCTCGTCAGGCGAGACTTGTGTTTGGCCACTGCCAGTTCCGGATCTCCGGCAGATCAAGGCCCTGTTCGCCAATGTACTGACGGTGCTCGATGAGCTTGTCCGTGAGCCTCTGCTTGAGGTAGACGCCACGGGCCTTCGTCGCCGGCATCCGGTCGATGACATCCATCACGAGGTGAAAGCGATCCAGATCATTCAAGACCGTCATGTCGAACGGGGTCGTGATCGTGCCCTCCTCCTTGTAGCCGCGAACATGGATGTTGTGGTGATTTGTGCGCCGATAGGTCAGGCGATGAATCAGCCAGGGATAACCGTGAAAGGCAAAAATGACCGGCCGGTCCCGGGTAAAGATCTCATCGAATTCACGGTCGCTGAGGCCATGGGGATGCTCGCTTTGCGGCTGCAACTTCATCAAATCGACGACATTGACGACCCGGAGTCGAAGCTCTGGCAGATGTGTCCGCAAAATGCTCACCGCTGCGAGTGTCTCAAGCGTCGGTACATCACCGCAGCAGGCCATGACAATATCCGGCTCATCGGCTTGGTCATTGCTCGCCCACGGCCAGACACCGATCCCCTCCGTGCAGTGTATCACCGCCTGCTCCATGGTCAGCCATTGCGGTGAGGGGTGCTTGCCGGCAATGACCACGTTGACATAGTGCCGGCTCCTCAAGCAGTGGTCCATCACCGACAGCAGGCAGTTGGCATCCGGAGGCAGATACACCCGCACCACCCCTGACTTCTTGTTCACCACATGATCGAGAAAGCCCGGATCCTGATGGGTGAAGCCGTTGTGATCTTGCCGCCAGACATGCGAGGACAGCAGATAATTGAGCGACGCGATTTTGTACCGCCAGGGTAATCCCGCGGTGACCTTGAGCCATTTGGCATGTTGATTGAACATCGAATCGACGATGTGGATAAAGGCCTCATAGCAGTTGAACAGGCCGTGTCGTCCGGTGAGCAGATAGCCCTCCAGCCAGCCTTCGCACTGATGCTCGCTGAGCATCTCGAGCACCTCGCCCTCCTTTGCCAGATGCTCGTCACTGGCCTTCGTCTCACCTTCCCATTGCCGCGCAGTGACGTCGAACACGGCTTCAAGGCCGTTGGAAATTGTTTCGTCCGGACCGAACAGGCGGAAATTGTGCGTCTCGCGGTTCTGCCGCAGCACATCGCGCACATAGCGTCCCAGAACATGGGTATCCCCGATACCAGGGGTCCCAGGCTCCGGGACCTCGACGCGATAGTCACGAAAATCGGGCAGCCTCAGATCCTTGAGCAGGCTGCCGCCATTGGCATGAGGATTAGCCCCCATGCGCCGCACGCCCTTGGGGGCAAGCGCGCGCAATTCCTCTTTCAGCCTGCCCCTGGCGTCAAAGAGTTCCTCCGGGCGATAGCTTCTGAGCCAGTCTCCCAACATCTTCACATGTTGGGGATGCTCGTCAAAGCCAAGCAAGGGCACCTGGTGCGCATGAAACGTGCCCTCAATGGCGACCCCATCGACCACTTTTGGTCCGGTCCAGCCTTTGGGCGAACGCAACACAATCATCGGCCAGCTGGGGCGCGTGCTCTGGCCCTCTTTGCGTGCCCGCTCCTGGATGTGCTGGATGCTTGCGATCGCCTCATCAAGGGCGGCGGCCATCTTGCGGTGCATCGCCACGGGCTCGTCGCCCTCCACATAAAGCGGCGTCCAGCCATAGCCGCGCAGGAGCTGATCAAGCTCCTGCGGGCTGATGCGCGCCAAGACCGTGGGATTGGCGATCTTATAGCCATTGAGGTGCAAGATGGGCAGCACGGCGCCATCCCGGCGCGGGTTGAGGAACTTGTTAGAGTGCCAGGAGGTCGCCAACGGCCCGGTCTCCGCCTCACCGTCACCCACGACGCAGGCGACAACAAGATCTGGATTGTCAAACGCCGCACCGAAGGCGTGGCTCAAAGAGTAGCCAAGCTCGCCACCTTCATGGATCGAGCCTGGACATTCGGGTGAGGCATGGCTGGGAATGCCGCCGGGAAAGGAAAACTGGGTGAACAGGCGCCTGAGGCCATCCTCGTCCTCACTGATCTGGGGATAGATCTCGCTGTAGGTACCCTCAAGATAGCTGTTCCCCACCACCGCCGGCCCGCCATGGCCGGGGCCCGAGATGTAGATCATGTTGAGGTCGTAGGTATTGATGATGCGGTTCAGGTGCACATAGATGAAGTTCTGCCCCGGCGTCGTCCCCCAATGACCGAGCAGCATGTGCTTGATGTCACTGCGCACGAGCGGACGACGCAAGAGCGGATTATCACGCAAATAAATCTGCCCCACTGCAAGATAGTTGGCAGCACGCCAGTAAGCGTCCATCTGCAGGAAAAGTGTGTCGCTGTCGATTGCCATCTTGCTGTCCCGCCTTCTGATCCGATCAGGAACGCTGCGAACGGCGCGCGTGCTCAGGGCCCCTCACACCTGGATGCGGACACCGGGGACCCGTGCCCCGTCATCATCGTCATCCCCAAGACCCAGCTGCGCCAATGCCGTGCGCGTCTCGGTAAAACTCTTGTGCAACAGAGCCTGAATGCCGAGCCCGCGGGCGACCTCCACGAACATCGCCGTGTTTTCGATATAGACGACCTCGGAAGGCGAAACCTGCGTCAGATCAAGAGCCAGGCGGAAAATCCCCGCATCCGGCTTCAGCCTTTGTACATAACAGGACGAGACAAAGATGTCAGCGAGCCGATCAAGCTGGAAGGTATGGATGCGATGGGCGTTGAGTTCGCGTCCCTCATTGCTCACTACGACCACTTGAAGCCGCCACTTGCGCTTCAGACGCGCGACCAGATCTAGCATGTCCTGGCACGGTATCGACTGGGCAAACATAAACGCCTTGAGTGCCGCGCGTGAAAAAGATTGCGGACGATAAAACAGCACCCGCTCAAAATACTCATCGAGCGAACACTTGCCGAGCTGGTAGCTGTTCCAGATCTGAAGATGCCGCCTGCTGAAATCCTCGGCATCAAGGCCAAACTCGGCGATTGCCCGCTCACGCTGGCTCCGGCCCCAGCCATCGCTGAGCAGGACACCGCCGATGTCGACAAAGAGGGTCGAGGGCCGCACTGCGGCCGGGACCTTGGCGCTGCGCGCGCCCCCGGCTTTTTGCTCCTTGCCGGGCTTAGCCACCCGAAAGCGTCCGGCTGATCATCGCCTGTGCCTCATCCTGAATCCGCTTGAGATGCTCTTTGCCCAGAAAGCTTTCGGCGTAGATCTTGTAGATATTCTCTGTGCCCGAGGGTCTGGCCGCGAACCAGCCATTCTGCGTGCTTACCTTGAGCCCGCCAATGGCAGCGTGATTGCCCGGTGCCTCCGTCAAGATCTTCCGAATGGGCTCGCCCGCAAGCTGCCTGGAAACAATATCGCAGGCACCAAGTTTTGCCAGTCTTGGCTTCTGTTCTGCACTGGCCGGCGCATCGATGCGGGCATAGACGGGGGCGCCGAATTCGTTTTCCAGAGCGCCATAAAGTTCTCCGGGATCACGCCCTGTCCTGGCCGCGATCTCCGCCGAAAGAAGCGCCGGAACAATGCCGTCCTTGTCGGTGGTCCACACCGTGCCATCCTTCCGGCAGAAGCTCGCCCCGGCGCTTTCCTCACCAACAAAGCCGAGCCGGCCAGCCAGAAGCCCGTCGACAAACCACTTGAAGCCGACCGGAACCTCATATAGCGCACGCCCCAGCCGGATGGCCAGACGATCAATCATCCCGCTGCTGACAACGGTTTTGCCGATGCCGGCGGCTTGCGACCAGTGCGGACGATGGTCAAAGAGATAGGCGATCATCGCACAAAGATAGTGATTGGCCGCCATCAGTCCGCGGCTCCGGGTGACGATGCCATGACGGTCGTGATCGGTGTCGCAGGCAAAAACGATGTCAAATTTTTCCCTGAGCGCGATCAGTCCCTGCATGGCATAGGGTGAGGATGGATCCATGCGGATCTGCCCGTCCCAGTCCACGCTCATAAAGGCAAAGGTGGGATCAACCCCCTGGTTCAGAACTTCAAGCGTCAGGCCGTAATCCTCGGCAATCCGGCCCCAATAATGGACCCCCGCCCCGCCCAGTGGATCGACCGCGAGCTTGAGGCCGCATCCCTTGATTGCGTCCATGTCAAGGACATTGGCAAG
>JAKBAU010000085.1:0-7295 GCA_021808875.1 Pseudomonadota bacterium
GATCTAACATGATGCCCTGATCGCCGGCACCCTCATCCTTGTTGCCCACCGCGTCGACGCCTTGCGCGATATGGGGTGACTGCTCATGCAGCAGCACTTCAATGCTGGCGGTTTTCCAGTGAAAGCCGTCCTGCTCGTAGCCAATGTCCTTGATCGCGCTGCGGGCGGCTTCAACGATGAGCTCCGGCGTGATCTCCTTGGGGCCACGGGTCTCACCGGCAATGACCACACGATTGGTAGTGGCAAGGGATTCGCAGGCCACGCGGATGTCCTTGGGACTGACGCCATGCTTGGGGCCAAGGCCAAAGAACAGATCCACCACCTCATCTGAAATCCGGTCACAGACCTTGTCGGGATGACCTTCGGAGACGCTTTCACTGGTGAAAAGGTAATTGGCGCGGGACATCGACACCCCTTTCATGGATTAGATTGGCCGGATGGGGACGGTTGGCGCGTCTTTTTGCAAGGATGAGGCTCGGGGTCAATGGCTGGCCCCTCATGATGGGCTGGCGCCAGGTCTGGGGAGGATGCCGCGGCGCCCCCTAAAGGATGAACCGCGAAAGGTCCTGATCATGGGCGAGTTCATCGACGCGGTCGTGCACATAGGCGGCGTCGATGGTGATGGTCTGACCTTCGTGGTCATTGGCCGAGAAGCTGATCTCGTCCAGAACCCGTTCCATGATGGTATGCAGTCTGCGGGCACCAATGTTCTCCACATTGGCGTTGACGTGCGCGGCCACGTCAGCGAGCGCCCCAATGCCATCTTCCGAGAAATTGAGATCGACCCCTTCGGTTGCCAGGAGCGCTGTGTACTGCTGAATGAGGCTCGCTTCCGGTTCAGTCAAAATGCGTTTGAAGTCGTCGCGGCTGAGAGCGGTGAGTTCCACACGGATGGGCAGCCGACCCTGCAGTTCCGGCAGGAGGTCGGAAGGCTTGGCAGTATGAAATGCGCCAGAGGCGATGAACAGGATGTGGTCCGTCTTGACCTGACCATGCTTTGTGGCCACTGCGGAACCTTCGATCAGCGGCAAAAGATCGCGCTGTACGCCTTCGCGACTGACATCGCCACCGCCACGCTGTTCAGAGCGGGCGCAGATCTTGTCGATCTCATCCAGGAAAACGATGCCATTGTTCTCAACCGTGGCAATGGCCTCGCGCACAATCGCGTCCTGGTCGACCAGCTTGTCAGCTTCTTCGGCAACCAGCGGGTCATGGGCTGCTGCAACCGTGAGTTTACGCGGTACAGCCCGTCCGGCGAACTTACCGAAGAGCTCGCCGAGGTTGAGGACGCCAACCTGGGCTCCAGGCATGCCAGGGATTTCGAAGGTGGGCGCGCTGCCGCTGTCACGCATTTCAAGTTCGACTTCCTTGTCATCGAGTTCACCTGAACGCAGGCGTCGGCGAAAGGAATCGCGCGTAGACTGACTGGCGCTGGCCCCCACCAGGGCATCAAGGATGCGTTCTTCCGCGGCCGCCTCGGCACGGGCTTCCACGTCCTTGCGCTTTTGCGCGCGAACCTGGGCAATGCCAACCTCAAGCAGATCGCGGACGATCTGTTCGACATCACGGCCGACATAGCCGACTTCGGTGAATTTGGTGGCTTCGACCTTGAGGAACGGAGCCTGAGCGAGCTTGGCAAGTCGACGTGAGATTTCGGTCTTGCCAACGCCCGTGGGCCCGATCATCAGAATGTTCTTGGGTAATATTTCTTCACGCAATTCGGCCGGCAATTGCTGGCGTCGCCAACGATTGCGCAAGGCGATGGCCACTGCGCGCTTGGCATCGGTTTGGCCGATGATGAAGCGGTCGAGTTCAGAGACGATTTCGCGTGGCGTGAAGAAGGCGTTCATGTGGTGGGAATGCTTTCCAGAACGATGTTGGCGTTCGTATAAATGCAGATGTCGGCGGCAATTGTCATGGCCCGGCGCACGATTGCCTCCGCACTGAGCTCCGTATCAATCAGGGCCCGCGCTGCGGCCAGGGCAAAGGGGCCACCCGATCCAATGCCGATGATGCCATCCTCCGGCTCGACAACATCTCCGGTGCCCGAAAGTATCAGTGAGGTGCGGGCATCGGCCACGGCGAGCATGGCTTCGAGGCGGCGCAGGTAGCGATCGGTACGCCAGTCCTTGGCCAGCTCGACGCAGGCTCTGGCGAGATTGCCTGGGTGCTGCTCCAGCTTGCTTTCCAGTCGCTCGAAAAGGGCAAAGGCATCGGCAGTTGCCCCCGCAAAGCCGGTCAGGACATCACCCTTGCCCAGGCGGCGCACTTTACGCGCATTGGCCTTCATGACGGTCTGTCCGAGTGTGACCTGGCCGTCGCCGGCGACCACCACCTGGCCAGCCTTGCGGACGCTGAGGATGGTGGTGGAGCGCCAGCGTCTGGATTCATCTTGGGTCGGCATTTGTTCTGCTGCCTTGGGCTGCTATATGTCACGCAGGTTCTCACATAGGGCGGCCCCATGCGTACCGCAACCATCGAGCGCAAGACCCGCGAGACCGAGATTTCGGTCTGGCTGGATCTGGATGGCTCGGGCGACGGCGACATCGATACTGGTATCGGCTTTCTCGATCACATGCTGGAGAGCTTTGCCCGGCATGCGATGATTGACCTCAAGGTGCGCGCGAGCGGCGATCTGCATGTCGATTTTCATCATACGACCGAAGACACCGGCATCGTGATCGGCAAGGCGGTGGCCCGCGCGCTGGGCGATTTTGCCGGGATCACCCGCTTTGGTGCGGCCCTCATTCCGATGGACGAGACGCTGACGCGGGCCGTGATCGACGCCTCGGGCCGGCCTTATCTGGTCTGGAAGGTCAGCGTTCCCTCACCGCGCCTGGGAGAAATGGACAGTGAGCTGTTCAAGGAATGGTTCCAAGCCTTTGCCCAGAATGCCGGTCTTTGCCTGCACGTGGAAAATCTTTATGGCGTCAACAGTCACCACATCGTGGAGAGCTGCTTCAAGTCCGTGGCAAGGGCCCTGCGCCAGGCGGTGAGCCCCGACGAGCGGCTGGAGGGAGCAGTTGCCTCAACCAAGGGCATCCTCGAAGGCGACGACAGTTTGTGACTCGGCGTCAGGAATGGTGACGACGCCGTCATTTTTCTTGACTCTCAGACGCATTCCAATATGTTGACGGGGTCGTCATTTTTGCCAATGCTCTTGCCTGTCCGGAGGCCTCATGTCGCAGATTACCAAGGATCCCGCTTACGACGCCGTAGACCCCAAAGATTTCCCGGCGATGATGGATGTAGAGCGCTACGGGTGCCGCTCCACCGCCTTTGACAAGATCATCTCGGCCACGCACGACCATTTCTGGGATCCGCTCGACAAGAAATACATCGACTTCACGGAAGCCTTTGATCAGAGCCAGCATATGCTCCTGCCAGAGGATTTCTTTCCGATCTTTGCCACCAAGCTCGGTGATACGATGGGAACCGAGAAGCGTCTTCTGTTCGCCCGTGAATCAAGTCGCTGGCAGCTTTCGGCCATCCTTCATGGGGAGCAGGGCGCCCTCGCGCTCTCAGCCTCGCTGTGTCATATTCTGAAGGATCCAGGCGCGCAGGAATATGCCGCCAATCAGACACGCGAAGAAGCGCGCCACGTCACCGCGTTTTCGGCCTACATCAAGTCGCGTTGGGGCACACCGCTTCCTTGCGGTGAGACGCTGCAGACCTTGCTCACCGAAATGGTGCTGGCGCCGGAGGTCTACAAAAAGATCGTGGGCATGCAGATGCTGGTCGAAGGTCTTGCCATGGGGGCGTTTGCGACGCTCTATCAGAAGTCGCACGATCCCCTGCTGCGCAAGCTGTGCCAGCTGGTGATGACGGACGAGGCGTTCCATCACAAGTTCGGAAAGATATGGGCTGATCGGACCATTCCCAAGCTTTCCGAGGAGGAACATGCTCGTGTCGAGGATTGGGCCGCGCAGTGTTTCCAGACGTTACTCTTCAATCTCGTCAATCCCCTGCAGATGCATCATGTCTATCGCGCTGTTGGCATCGATCCACAGGAAGGAATGAATGCCATACAGGAAGCATTTGGTGACGATTCGCGCCGTGAGCAAATGAAGGAATCAGCCAATATATTCCGTGTGCTGATCAAGACCCTTCTGAATGCCGGCATCATCACCGATCGCACCAAGGCGTTCTATGGCATGTATGTCGACATGAACGGGCTCAAGGCTGAAGGCGATCGCATGATTGGCGATGAAATTGCCGAAGACGGCATCAAATTCCTCCAGACCATCAATTTTACCGGTGACAAGGCGAAGACCCTTCTTGCCGCCGAATAGGTTTCGAATTTTGCATGTGAACAAGCCCGGCGCTTGCGCCGGGCTTTTCCATTGCATGAGCCAAGAGTGTCGCAACAGGCGGTAATCACGGCAGCTGCAGATAGACGTTTAATGCCCGTGATCCGTATTGAAGTGCTGCGAAGCACCGGCATTGGGTGGCGGCGGTGCTGGGGCCATTGACCGTGACTGCGCTTGTTTTGCTGGAATGGGTGCATCAGCTGGCTGTGACCTCGGAAGAAAGCGCCCTGGTGTCAGATAGGTTGGCCAGCGCGCCGGATCTCGGGCGAGACTGTCTTTGTCCATGATCGATCCGCTCACCACCGACCCCAGATAAAAGAGAGGGGCAAGAAGCGCTCCAGGTAGCAGGAGCGGCGAACGTTCCTGCGCAAGAGCCAGGGCCCATCTGAGGGCGTGCTTGGCCTGGGGTCGACTGTGATAGCTCCCCAACGCAGAACCCGCCCGCGCATAAAGTGCGATGCCGGAGCATGGCCGCGCCTTGCGCGCAGACAAAGGCGTTGTTCCCGGTCCGCAACCGAATAGGGTGCGCGCAAGCCCCTGCAAGTTTGACTCAGAGTGCACCACTTGGCTCGCCGCGCCACGCGTGGGCGCGGGTGGGACAAGAGCAGTGCGACGCCTAAGGGAATGCAGTGGGCGGCTTGGACGTAAGTCGGTCCGCGCCCTGCTTGGCGGCGCAGCATGCAATATCTCAATATCGACTTCGTGAGCGTGGTCGGCAGAGATGGTGACACCCGTTGGTCCGGGCGCAAGAATAAGGAAAACACAAGCTTGTATGACAAGTGCGAGTGTGAACGCGATCGCAGGATGAGCCCGTGCGTGACCGGGTGCGAATTCGTTCGCTGAAACCTCTCCGCCGCGCGGCAACAAGGCAATACCCCTCAGCTGCCAGAGCCTCCTGAGGAGCACATGTTTACATCAATTTGGCAGACGCTGCCCGGATGGTTCGGCCTGGCGTCGCATGCTTGCCTTTCTGCAATAAGGGCGGCCGGGGAATGAGGCCTGCGGAGGTCGCAGTGTTGACTTATGTTCCCGTACTGTTCTGATGTGGCGATGAGCGGACATACAGCAGCTGAGGTCGCGCGTGGCGTCTTTCGCCTTCTCCTTCAGGAAGGCTTTTCGCCGCTTCTTGAGTTTAGCCTGGCCAATGGTCGGCGCCTTGATGTGGCAGCGCTTGGCGCCGATGGAACCATGTTGGGCGTTGAGATCAAGGTGGCAACGGCCGACCTCAAGGCGGACGCCAAATGGCCCGACTATCTCGAGTTCTGCGAACTCTTCTATTTCGCTATCCCTCCAGGGTTTCCTGAGGAACTGGTGCCGGACTCCACGGGTTTGATCGTCGCCGACCGTTACGGTGGCGCAATTCTGCGCCCGTCGCCCCGCGTCGCTCTGCATGCCAGCCGGCGCAGGGCCGTCACCTTGCGGTTTGGCCGGGTTGCCGCTGAGCGGCTGGCAGTACTGAATGCAGCTGGCGCCGACAGATCAGCCTGACCATCGGACGACGGGAGGCAATGTGGCCACTTGCATGACTGTGGCGCCCTTCACCAGCAGGGCCGTAGCCCGAGCAGGGCCTGCGACGCTTGGCTCCAGAGCTGATTTTAGCGTCTGCTTTGGCGCCCGTTTGCCTTGCAGCTGCGGAGCCGCCCACCTATATACCCGCCAGAGTATGGCGAGGCGGGCCCTACGCGACGGCCTCAATTCGTCAAACAAATCAAGGGGACGGGCAAGGGGCGCTCGGCAAGAGGCCCGACAACCGTCCGCCCAAGGAAAGGAATTTCAAATGGCGAAGGTCATCGGCATCGACCTCGGCACCACCAATTCGTGTGTGGCCGTGATGGAGGGCTCAAGCCCCAAGGTCATTGAGAATTCAGAAGGCGGACGGACGACACCGTCGATCGTTGCTTTCACCCAGGATGGAGAACGTCTGGTCGGACAGGCCGCCAAACGGCAGGGCGTCACCAATCCCGAGCACACTTACTTTGCGATCAAGCGCCTGATTGGACGTCGCTTTGACGACCCGATGACCCAGAAGGACATCGGCATGGTGCCCTACAAGATCGTCAAGGCCGATAATGGCGACGCCTGGGTTGGCGGACGTGACAATCGTCGTTTTGCGCCGTCGGAGATTTCCGGCTTCATCCTGCAGAAAATGAAGGAGACCGCCGAGGCCCATCTTGGTGAAAAGGTAAGCCAAGCGGTGATCACCGTGCCGGCCTACTTTAACGACGCCCAGCGCCAGGCAACCAAAGATGCCGGCAAGATCGCGGGGCTCGAGGTTCTGCGCATCATCAACGAGCCCACGGCGGCAGCTCTGGCCTATGGTCTCGACAAAAAATCCAGCGGCACGATTGCGGTTTACGATCTCGGTGGTGGTACCTTCGACATCTCCGTGCTGGAGATTGGTGACGGCGTGTTTGAGGTCAAGTCGACCAACGGCGACACCTTTCTAGGCGGTGAAGACTTTGATATGCGGCTGGTGAATTACCTTGCCGACGAATTCAAGAAAGAGCAGGGCATTGATCTGCGCCAGGACCGTCTGGCGCTGCAGCGGCTCAAGGAAGCGGCAGAGAAGGCCAAGATTGAGCTGTCGTCCTCGACCCAGACCGAAGTCAATCTGCCCTTTATCACAGCCGATGCGAGCGGGCCCAAGCACCTGACGATGAAGATCACGCGGGCTAAGCTCGAAGCCCTCGTTGATGATCTGGTCCAGCGTACCATCGGGCCGGTGAAGCAGGCGCTCAAGGATGCTGGGGTCAGTGCCAGCCAGATCGACGAGGTGATCCTCGTTGGCGGTATGACCCGCATGCCCAAGGTCCAGGAGATCGTCAAGCAGCTGTTCGGAAAGGAGCCCCATAAGGGCGTCAATCCCGACGAAGTGGTTGCGGTGGGTGCTGCAATTCAGGCCGGCGTGCTGCAGGGCGAAGTCAAGGACGTGCTTCTGCTCGATGTGACCCCGTTGTCACTGGGCATCGAAACCCTGGGCGGCGT
>JAKBAU010000085.1:7305-11944 GCA_021808875.1 Pseudomonadota bacterium
GATCGATCGCAATACGACGATCCCGACCAAGAAGAGCCAGGTATTCTCGACCGCCGAAGACAACCAGACGGCGGTGACCATCCGCGTCTTCCAGGGCGAGCGTGAGATGGCCGCTGACAACAAGATGCTGGGCCAGTTCGACCTGATGGGCATTCCACCGGCACCGCGGGGCATTCCCCAAATCGAAGTCACCTTCGACATTGATGCCAATGGAATCGTCAGCGTGACAGCCAAGGACAAGGCCACCAACAAGGAACAGCAGATCCGCATCCAGGCCAGTGGTGGGCTGTCTGACGCCGATATCCAGAAGATGGTCAAGGATGCCGAAGTCCATGCGGCCGAGGACAAGAAGCGTAAGGAAGCGGTGGAATCCAAGAACCACGCTGAGGCGCTGGTGCACTCGACCGAAAAGGCCCTCAGCGAACATGGCGACAAGATTGGTGCTGATGAACGCACAGCGATTGAGACGGCGCTTGCCAATCTCAAGGAAGCGGTCAAAGGCAGCGACGCCGACGACATTAAGGCCAAGACCCAGAACCTGGCCCAGGCCTCGATGAAGCTCGGTGAAGCCATGTACAAGGCCCAGGCTGCTGGCGAGCCCGACAGCGGAGCCGAAGCAGGAAAGCCCGACGACAATGTGGTCGATGCCGAGTTTTCCGAGGTTGACGACAGCAAGAAGTCCAGCTGAACCTCGGTGTGACGGGGGCATTAAGCTGAAGTCCAAGCGTGACGGGCGCCCCCGCATTCCGTAGAACGGAATGACGGGGGCCGCCATTTAATCGGGCTGATGATCTTCAATGAGCAAGCGCTGTTATTATGAGATCCTTGGTGTCGAGCGCGGCGCATCCGTTGAGGTGATCAAGGGCGCCTACCGCAAGCTCGCCAAGGAGCTGCATCCGGACCGTAATCCCGGAAATCCTGAGTCTGAGCAGGCTTTCAAGCAGATCAACGAAGCCTATGACGTGCTCAAGGACGAGCAGAAGCGGGCCGCCTATGACCGCTTTGGTCATGCCGCCTTTGAGAACGGAGCGGGCGGACGCGCAGGCCCCGGGTTTAGCGATTTCGCAAGCTCCTTCAGTGATATTTTTGACGATCTATTTGGCGATTTTGCCGGTGGACGTCGTGGCCGCCGGCAAAATCGCGGAGCGGATCTGCGCTATAATCTCGAAATCCGTCTTGAAGATGCCTTCAACGGCTATCGTGCCGAAATCAATGTTCCCTCTGCGATTGCCTGCGAGGTGTGCAAGGGGAGCGGTGCAGAGGCGGGCCATGCGCCCGAACAATGCCCGAGCTGCTCTGGCACCGGGCGGGTGCGTGCCCAGCAGGGCTTCTTCAGCATCGAACGCACTTGCCCAACCTGTCGGGGCAATGGCCGCGTCATCCGCCGACCCTGCAAGCAGTGCCACGGCATGGGCCAGGTGCAGAAGGAGCGCACGCTCGCCGTCGATATTCCGGCGGGCGTCGAAGAGGGCACCCGCATTCGTCTTGCCGGTGAAGGACAGGCCGGACTGAACGGTGGCCCACCGGGAGACCTCTACATTTTCATCGCACTGGCGCCACATGCGATCTTCCAGCGCGATGGTCACGATCTTTATTGCCGTTGCCCGGTCTCGATTGTGACCGCAGCACTGGGCGGCGTGGTTGAGGTACCGACACTTGGAGGCGAAAGGCTGAGTGTGAAGGTCCCAGAGGGCACGCAGTCAGGACGGCAGATCAAGATGAAGGGCAAGGGAATGCCGGTACTGCGCGGTGGTGGCGCTGCCGGCGATCTTTATGTTGAGATCATGGTGGAAACACCGGTCAAGCTCTCCAAGCGTCAGAAGGAATTGTTGCGCGCCTTCGAACAGGACTGCACGCCCGAAAGTCAGCCTGAATCCGAAGGCTTCTTTGCCAAGGTAAAGGATTTCCTGGGCGGCAGCGCCCCATAGCCGAGCCTGGGTTCGCTGGGCTGCGGCCCTGCCGAAAGGGCAGGGCTTGGTGGTGCCAGGGGGCCGTGATAGTAAGCCCCGCGGTTTGGACGACCCGGGTTTTTGTCCTGCGGTACCGGATCAGGCAGCTCTGTCGCACTCACCGCGGAGCGCCCGCCATTACCGCGGTTGGCGCGTTCATAATCCATGGCGGTATTGTCCGTTCTGGGCAGAGGCAGCGACTAAGAGAGCGCCTGCGAGAGGAGAACTTAAAGACATGCCCCACAAGGCCGCAGTGAAGATCTCAACGCGCACAAGCCCTCTTGCTGAACACTTCGAATTCCTTCGCGGCTTGATTGCGAGCCCCAAAGGGGTAGGCGCCATCGCCCCGTCCAGCGCTGCTCTGGCAAGGGCCATCGCCTTGCAGGCAGATCCGGATCAGCCTGGCGACGTGCTTGAACTTGGTCCGGGAACCGGTGTTGTTACCGAGGCGCTCATCGCCCGGGGCTTTCGGCCCGAGCGCATTACCGCCATCGAATATGACCCCGAATTCGTGCGTCGGGTGCGGGAGCGCTGTCCGGGTGTTCATGTGATTGAGGGCGACGCTTTTGCCCTCGACCGTACGCTGCGCCCCGAGGACAGCGGCTGCTGCGCCGTCATTTCGGGCATTCCTCTTTTGAACTGGCCCCAGGAACGGCGTCAGGCGCTGATCGAGGCCGCTCTCGACCGGGTCAGGCCGCACGCACCATTTATCCAGTTCTCCTATGGCCTGACACCACCCATGCCTGCCACCGACCGCTTCGAGGTGCGTCGGGCTGCTGTGATCTGGGCCAACCTGCCACCAGCGCGGGTTTGGGTCTACCGCTCCCGCTAGGCTCAGGGCGCGCTGGCCTCTGCCAGAAGGGCCGTCGCCGCGGCATCGAGTTTCAGCGTGGCCGCCGCAGCAAGATCTTCCACTTGGGATGGTGCGCTGGCGCTGGCAATCGGCGCGGTGACCGCTGGCTGCGCCATGAGCCAGGCCAGGGCCACTTGCGCCGGGCTGGCCGAGAGCCGTGCGGCAACAGCATCAAGCGCCGCCAAAATGCGCTCCCCGCGCGGGTTCAGATATTTTTTGACGATACCCGCGCCTCTTGGGCTTTTGGCCGCGTCGTCCTGAGAGCGGTACTTGCCGGTCAGATAGCCGGCGGCAAGACCGTAATAGGGAACCACGCCAACTTTCTCGCGCAGGCACAGCTCTGCAAGCTCATCTTCGAACACGGCGCGATCGTAGAGATTGTAAAGCGGCTGCAGGATCTCGTAGCGCGGGATCGCCCGCGTGCTCGCTGTTTTCAGGGCCTCAGACAGGCGCGGCGCGCTATAGTTGGAAGCTCCGATCATGCGCACCTTGCCCGCGCGCACCAGGCCGGCAAAGGCCTCGAGGGTTTCCTCGAGTGGCGTGTCCTCATGATCACGATGTGCAAAATAGATGTCGATGTAGTCACTCTTGAGACGCCGCAGTGAAGCTTCGGCCGCTTCGGTGATCTGTGCCGCCGACAGACCCGGCTTGCTGCCTATAGGCAGCATGCCAACCTTGGTGGCCAGGACGACGCGGCTGCGATTTTTGCGCGCTGCCATCCAGTTGCCGAGGACCGTCTCGGATTCCCCGCCCTTATGCCCTGGGACCCATAGCGAATAGACGTCCGCGGTATCAATCGCATTGAAGCCGGCCGCAACAAAGGCATCGAGCACAGCAAAGCTGGTCGGCTCATCTGCGGTCCAGCCAAAGACATTGCCGCCAAGCATGATGGGGGCGATGCGAATATCGCTGGCGCCGATCTGGCGATGTTGCATGAGGGGCTCCTTACCCTGGGGTTACGCGGTCAGGGACAACAGAGCCTGAGGCGTTGGCGCCAAGCAGGCTCTGTCAGTCCTGAACCGCGACTATTCGGCGGCTTCTGCGAGAACCGGGGCGGCCTCCAGCACATCCTGGCCGACGTGCTTTTCAAAGGTCCTGAAGTTGTCCCGGAACATCCCGACCAGTTTTTTTGCCTGGGCATCGTAGGCAGCCTTGTCGGCCCAGGTATCGCGAGGATTGAGAATGTTCCCGTCCACGCCGGGTACCGCCACTGGCACCCGGAACTTGAAGTGGGGGTCGATCCGCATCTCGGCATGGGCGAGGCTGCCATCGAGTGCGGCGGCAAGCAGTGCCCGTGTCGCCTTGATCGGCATGCGGCGACCGACGCCGAAGGCGCCACCGGTCCAGCCGGTATTGACGAGCCAGCAATCGGCGCCGTGTTCAGCGATCAGGTCGCGCAGCAGATTGCCATATTCGGTCGGATGGCGGGGCATAAACGGCGCGCCAAAGCAGGTGGAGAAGGTCGGCTGTGGCTCATTGCCGAGACCCTTTTCGGTGCCTGCGACCTTTGCTGTGAACCCCGAGAGGAAGTGATACATCGCCTGGCTTGGGGTCAGCTTGGAGATCGGAGGCAAAACGCCAAAGGCGTCCGCGGTGAGCATGATGACATTCTTGGGATGGCCCGCCGTCCCGGTGCTCGATGCGTTGGGGATAAAGTCGATGGGATAGGCCGCACGGGTGTTTTCGGTATAGCGCGTATCGTCAAGATCGAGTTCGCGGGTGACCGGATTCATGACCACGTTTTCAAGCACAGTGCCGAAGCGTTCCGTAGTGGAATAGATTTCCGGCTCGGCTTCGCGCGATAGGTGAATCACCTTTGCATAGCAACCGCCTTCGA
>JAKBAU010000086.1 GCA_021808875.1 Pseudomonadota bacterium
TCCCCTTTTTTCTCGCAAACGTTTGATACGCCGTCCAATTGCTATTCGACTGTCCTGCATTCGCATAGTCCTTGAACTGAATCAGCAGCAAAACTCCCGAAAACTCCAATAACCGCTTGATTCAGCGCTTTGATTCCATGAAATAAATGCTAGACGCCCTCTTGAAGAGACACAACCACCATTACGTAGGACTTTCGGCTACTTGCCCGCGTCAAGTGCTGAGTTGAAGATTGCATAAGCAGCTGCCGCAGGCTTTGATGTCTGGCAAGGTAGACGCGATGCACATCGATCCGAAGGCGCTGTTTAATCCAGTCACGCTCGCAACCCCGGCCTTTATTGGGCTGGTATTGCTTGAGCTGGTCTACGCGCGGCTGACCGGGCGGGCGCGCTATGAGGCCCGCGACACCCTCACCAGCCTCCTGATGGGGTTGGGCAGCGTGATTGTGGGGGCGGCTTTTGCCTTCATGTTTGTGGATCTGGCGCGCCTTGTGCGTCCCCTGCGCGTGACAGAGCTGCCGTTCACGCTGTGGGTGATCATCGCCTGCTTCGTCGCCGATGACTTCGCCTACTACTGGTGGCACAGGGCCAGTCACCGGATGCGCTGGCTATGGGCTAATCATGTGGGCCATCATTCCAGTCAGCACTACAACCTCTCCACCGCCCTGCGCCAACCCTGGACCGGAGCACTGACGCCCGGCCTTGTGTTCAAGCTGCCCCTGCTGCTCCTCGGCTTTCCCCTTTCCATGCTCGTATTCGTGGGCGGGGTTAATCTCGTCTACCAGTTCTGGATCCACACCGAAGCCGTTGGTAAACTTCCCAGGCCCTTCGAATTTGTTTTCAACACGCCCTCTCACCACCGGGTCCATCATGCGGTCAACCCGCACTATCTGGACGCCAATTACGCTGGGGTGTTCATCCTCTGGGACCGGCTTTTCGGCAGCTTCGTGGCCGAAGGGGAAACACCGCGGTATGGCATCGTGAAAAACCTCTGCAGCTTCAATCCCTTGGTAGTTGCCAGCCATGAGTGGCTGGCGATCGTCGCTGACCTGCGCCGGGCGCGTTCGCTCAAGGAGGCGCTGGGTTTCTTCCTGGGCCCGCCCGGCTGGTCCGCCGATGGCAGCCGTGAAACGTCGGACGCCATCAAGGCCCGCTGGCGTGCCCAGCTCTCCCATGCTGCCTCTGCCCCGGCTGAATAGACCCACTTCGGCTTAGGCCTCTTTATTTGCTTGGTTCCTTGGCCTATTCCCGGCGCGGCTTTAACCTTGCTGCACAGATACGAGGAGATTTCGCATGTCCACTGCCGGGCTGATGAAGGGCAAACGCGGCCTTGTCATGGGCGTGGCCAATGAGCGCTCGATCGCCTGGGGGATTGCCCAGTCGCTCAGCGCCGCCGGCGCTGAGCTTGCCTTCACCTATCAGGGCGAGGCGTTCAAGAAGCGCGTTGCCCCGCTCGTGGCGCCCCTCGCCCCCGCTGTGCTGATGGATTGTGACGTCTCCAGTCCTGCGTCGCTCGATGCCTGCTTTGCGACGTTGCGCGAAACCTGGCCCACCATCGACTTCGTGGTCCATGCCATTGCCTTTTCCGATCGCGAGCAGCTCAAGGGCCGCTATGTCGACACCTCCATCGACAACTTTCTTATGACCATGGAGATTTCCTGCTACTCCTTCACCGCCATCGCCCGCCATGCCGAAAAAATGATGCCGAAAGGCGGGGCAATGCTGACGCTGAGCTATTACGGCGCCGAAAAGGTCATGCCGCATTACAACGTCATGGGTGTGGCAAAAGCCGCGCTCGAGGCCAGTGTCCGCTATCTGGCCGAAGACCTTGGCAAGCAGAACATCACGGTCAATGCCATTTCCGCGGGCCCGATCAAAACCCTCGCGGCATCCGGCATTGGTGATTTCCGCTACATCCTGAAGTGGAGCGAATATAACTCGCCACTGCGCCGCACCGTCAGCACGCAGGAAGTCGGCGATGCCGCGCTGTTTCTGCTTTCTGACCTGGGCCGCGCTGTCACCGGAGAAACACTGCATGTCGATGCTGGCTATCACGTCGTTGGCATGAAGGCCGAAGATGCCCCCGATATCGCCGTGGGCATGAAGGCTGAATAGGTTCACGAAGGGGCTCGCAACAGCGTTCGGGAATCAACTCATGTCGCACAATACCATCGGCCATCTGTTTCGGGTTACCACCTTTGGCGAAAGTCATGGACCGGCCCTTGGCTGCATCGTGGATGGCTGTCCCCCGGGAATTGTCCTCAGCGAAAGCGACATACAGGCCGATCTGGATCGGCGCCGGCCTGGCACATCGCGTTTTGTTACCCAGCGCCGGGAACCGGACCAGGTCCGTATTCTGTCGGGCGTATTTGGCGATGAGCGCATGACCGAGGCGCGTACGACCGGAACGCCCATCGCACTGCTGATCGAAAATCTGGATCAGAAATCCAAAGATTATTCAGATATCCGGGAAAAATTTCGTCCCGGCCACGCGGACTTCACCTATTGGTCCAAATATGGCCTGCGCGACTATCGTGGTGGCGGACGGGCAAGTGCGCGTGAAACCGCAGCCAGGGTTGCTGCCGGTGCCGTGGCGAGAAAGGTGCTGAACCATCTCTACGGTCGGGTAGACGTGCGTGCAGCGCTGATCCAGATGGGTACAAAATCGATCGCGCGCGCAGGATGGGATTGGGCCGAAACCGCCAGAAATCCGTTCTTCTGCCCCGATCCGGCGACGGTTCCTATCTGGAGCGCCTATCTTGATGGCGTGCGCAAATCCGGTTCCTCCTGCGGCGGCATCATCGAGGTGGTTGCTGAGGGCATCCCAGCCGGACTTGGAGCGCCCGTATATGCCAAGCTCGACGCCGAAATCGCCGCCGCACTGATGGGCATAAATGCTGTCAAAGGCGTGGAAATCGGTGCGGGCTTTGCTGCCGCAGCCTCAAGTGGCGAAGACAACGCCGACGAACTGCGTCAGGGCGCGCAAGGTCCACACTTTCTCTCCAATCATGCCGGAGGCATTCTGGGCGGCATTTCGACTGGTCAGCCCATCGTTGCGCGCCTTGCGGTCAAGCCAACGTCCTCGATACTGACGTCGCGCCGTACCATCGACGTCAACGGTGCGGACACCGAGATTGCCACCAAAGGCCGTCACGATCCTTGCGTTGCCATTCGCGCTGTCCCGGTTGCTGAAGCCATGCTCGCCATCGTGCTCGCCGATCAGGCGTTGCGACACCGCGGACAATGCGGCTAGCGTCACAGCTGTCCTTGTTCCGAAGCTCCGCATCCATATTTCATCATGATTCAGAATATTATGGCTGGCGGGAGTATCGTTTGAGACGACCTGGCGTTTGGGCAAATCCGCTGCGGCATGTGACGACGCGGCTGCACCCTTTGTTTGGTCAGGAACGGGTTGCGGCACCGGCAGGACAGCTTCCGGAGGGGCTCTTGAGCACTGTAGCGGCAATAACGTCGCCCAAACCACCCGTAACGTCACATGGCCGCTATGGCTTCTCACCAAGCCGAAGCGCGCCGCGCACGTCTAACGGACGGCACAACAGTGGTGCGAGGCAGCAGCGCAGTGTTCACGGCCGGCGGGCAGGTGACCTGGCCTTTATGACGGGACCTGCGCGCACATTATTCACTCAGGCGGTTCCACCAGTCCGCTCGCTGGCGGAGGATTAAAATGGCGAGCATCACTTGGTGCCTTTACGGAGCGGAGAAACCAGCTTCAGGAAAGTCCTGTCCTCGCGCAGCAGAAACTTCTCCTTCTGCGCGAACGCGTAATTTTCCTGTCCAAGTGGATCGGCTGCCAGCCGGGCGCGGTATGCCTCGTATTCGGCCAAACTTGCGATATTGTATATGCCATAGGCTAATGTGCTTGACCCTTCATGCGGGGCGAAATAGCCAATCAGCTCAGCGCCGCACCGCGGTATCGCCTGTCCCCAATTTTGCGCATATTGGATGAACGCGTCTTTCCTCGTCGGATCGATCTCGTAGCGGATCACACAGGTCAGCATGGCCACTCCTCTTCTCGGCGAGTGAGAATTACCCCATTGCCCGACGCAAATGGTTCGACTAGCATCGAAGTATGAAAGAGGGACCTCACATTGCTCTCATTGCCAGTCTGATTGGCGATCCGGCACGGGCAAACATGCTGACAGCTCTGATAGGAAACAGAGCACTGACAGCCAGTGAACTGGCGCACGAAGCAGGCGTGACGCTTCAAACAGCAAGTTTCCACCTTGGAAAACTCGAGCAGGGATCTCTGATATGTCCGCGTAAACAAGGGCGGCACAAATATTTCGCTTTGGCAGGGGACGAAGTCGCGCATGCTCTGGAGGCGCTCATGGGGATCGCAGCGAACGCCGGGCACCTGCGCATCCGGCCCGGTCCGAAGGACGTGGCGCTGCGACAGGCCCGCGTCTGTTATAATCACCTCGCGGGTGAAATGGCGACGCGCCTTTTTGACAGCATGATCTCGAGGCGCTTCCTGAGCGTAGAAGGCGAGGATGTTTTCCTCACGACTGCCGGTGCCCGCTTTGTACGCAATTTTGGGATCGAGCTCGACGCCCTGCCCGCTAAACGCCCTCCATTGTGCCGTCAATGTCTCGATTGGAGCGAACGGCGCTTTCATCTGGGCGGAAGTCTCGGGCGGGCGATACTTGCGCACATTGTAGAGCTGGGTTGGGCAAAACGTGAGCAAAATACCCGTGCTCTTGTCTTCAGTCGACGCGGACAAGCACTTTGGGTGGAGCTCACTGCCGAACGCTGAGAACGTATCGGCGCGGCTTAACCGGGGACAACGTCAATCGCCCGGTTCCGCAGGTCATTTCCGCCCACGTGCGGCTCGCCAATCATGGTGGCATCAAAACAAGCTCGATATTGTATTTGACAGCGATAACCCTAACAAGCTGCATCGCCGACGCTGACGACGCCACCACCACACCTGCAACGCTAGGCATTCTGCGCGCAAGGGACTTTCTCAAAGCTGAGAATCTTGGTCAGATAGGCGATGTCGACATGCATCGGCAAAAGACCTTCCTGCGCAAGCAGACTCTTGAGGTCGCTGCGCGCATAGCTCGCATAATAGGGCTCGTGAAACAGGCCCGGAAACAGCTCCAGCAGGCCATCGAAGCCTGGAGCGTCGCCATACTGAATGGAATCGGCGAGAACAAAGAGACCGCCTGGCTTGAGCACGCGTGCAATCTCCCGGGCGGCCTGGGCGCGGATGGCCGGGGGCAATTCGTGAAACAGATAAACACTGCAGACGATGTCGACGCTCGCATCCTCAAGGGCGATGGCCTCCGCAGGTCCAACCAGAAACTGCGTCTGCTGGCCGCGTCGGACAGCGCGTCGCTGGGCTCGGGCAAGATAGGGTTCGGAAAGATCAAGCGCGATGGTCGCGAGCGACGGACACTGCTGCTGCACAAAGGACAGAAACGCACCGGTGCCGGCTCCCACATCGAGGAGAGTTAGAGGCTCTGAACCGCGCCGCTTCAGGTAGCGGGCGATCGGTACGAAGGCGCGTCTGCGCATGGCGCCTGCGGTTCCGGCGAACAGCGTCTCCACCTGAAACTCATAGAGGCCGGCTGAACGCTCACTCAGATATCCGTCGGTCTGGAAGTGGAAATTGCGCTGATAATAGTTGGGGAGCTTCGCCTGCTTGGGATCGACCTCGCGGTGCCGGTTGTGCCTCTGGCGCCTTACCACCTTGGGTACATCCCTGAGATAGCTAACGCTTTTGCGCGCAAGACCGAGCTCCGCCCGCCAGTCCAGCTGTGGCAGATAAAGTCCCTCTTCAACATTGCGCCAGTCCTGCGCAAACAGCCCGCCGATCGCGGCAAGAAGTTCGGCGCGAGATGGCAGCGGATGGGTCCGTCGCGTGCGCGGCTGCACAGTTTCGCCTGCCAACAGCCGCGCCAGAAGATAGTGGGTGCCGTAAAACGCAACACGTGCCGACTGCAGACCGGCAAAGGCAAGGCGTGCACGCCGACCGGGTTTGACCATGCTGTTCATGACCGGACAATGCCCCCGCTCGCCTTGGCGGTCCAGCCGATCCTGTGCACGCTAAGGCCGCGTAAACACCGTCACGGTCTCGATGTGATCCGACCACAGGAATTGGTCCACTGGCTGGACCAGGCCGATGGCGAAGCCTGAGGCCACAAGCCGGCGGGCATCACGGGCAAAGCTCGCCGGATTGCACGAGACATAGACCACCCGCTTCAGCTTCGAGGCAGCCAGGCTTTCAATCTGGGCCAGTGCCCCGGAACGCGGTGGGTCAAGGACGACGCCATCAAAGCGGTTCAGCTCCATGGCTGCGAGTGGCAGCTTGGCGAGGTTGCGTACCTCGCAGGTAACGGGCTTGAGGCCCTGGCCATGGCGGACACCATCGGCCAGGGCCTCAAGGGCCGCCCGATCGGAGTCGACGGCATGCACCGAGGCTCGTTCTGCGGCTACATAGGTGAATGTGCCGCAGCCGGAGAAGAGATCGGCGATACGCCTTGCCTTGCCAAGTCCGTCACTGACGAGGTGCTGCAGCCTTTCTTCTCCGGCCCGCGTGGGCTGCAGAAAGACCTCTGGTGGCGGCTCAATCCAGACCCTCGCAATCGCCAGGCGCGGCGTGCTCATCAGCAGGGCAAGGCGTCCGTTGAGCGTAATGCGCACCACACCGAGCAGGGTGGCCCAGCGGGCGAACTCAGCGGTCACGGTCGGGCTGTGGGCCAGGGGCCCCCTGAGAGCAAGATCGATGCCGTTTGCACAGGCGGCAAGATAAAGCTCGATCTTGTCGCCATTGCGCAAGACCCGTCCAAGCCGCTCCCGCAAGCCGGCAACGCAGTCAAAAAGACCTGGCTCCAGAATCTGGCACGCCCTCATGTCGACGAGCGTGTGGCTCGCGCGTCCGTGAAAGCCGATTGCAACCTTGTCAGCACGCTTTTCGGCTTTCAGGCTGGCCCGGCGGCGCGAAAAGGGCGCAATGGGCTCCACCTCGGCCACCTCGGCGTGGACGTCATGGTGCTTCAGGGCCGCGGTGACGAGATCGCGCTTGCGCGCGAGGTAGGTTTTGCCATCCAGGTCCTGCCACAGGCAGCCACCGCACACGCCAAAGTGCGGACAGAGCGAAGAGGGGGTCGGGTCCATGGCCTTTCCTAGCCTGCCTGACCCCTCAGGGCCAAGATGGACTTGCGTTGACAAGGCCGCGGGCCATCTCCATTGATCGGACGCCAAAACCTACCGGATCCCGCAGTGGCTTCTTCTCCGAACCCTCCCAATTCCGCCATCGTGAGAGCGGCCCAGTTGCTGCAGGACAATCCTGCGCGCGCCGAGGCCGAAATCGTTGCGTTGCTCAAGGCCACACCGGACGATCCAGAGGCCCAGCTTGTGCTTGCGGTTGCACTGCGCCTCCAAGGGCGCAGCGCCGAAGCGCTCCACCTGCTTGGCCCGCTTGCCGAAAAGCAGCCGCAATGGGCGGTTGCGCAGCAGGAACTAGGTCTCGCCCTTTCCGCGCAAGGGGCATGGCCCCTGGCACTCGGAGCGCTGCGCAAGGCGGTGGAACTGGCGCCGTCGCTGCCCAGCGCCTGGCGGGCCCTGGCCGACGCACTTCACGCTGCAGGCGAACCCGCTGAGGCGGATCTTGCGTATGAACGCTTTGTCCTTCTGGCCTCGTCGGACCCGCTCCTGAGTGAAGCGGTGGCTGCGTTACAGAACGGCCGTGCCGATATCGCCGAATCCCATGCCCGCCTGCGCCTGCGCTTCGAGCCCAGTGATATCGTGGCCGCCCGTCTCCTCGCCGACATTTGCCGGCATACGGGGCGGATCGAGGAGGCCGAACGGCTGCTTGGCGATGTGGTCAAACGTGCGCGCTCCTTCTGGCCGGCGCAGCTCGACTATATCGACACGCTGTTTCGGCTGGGACGCTTTCGTGACGCCCGCGCGCGCATTGAGCAGCTCCTGATGGTGCGTCCTGACGATGCAGGCCTGCTCAGCTTAAAGTCTCTGGCAGTGGCAAATCTTGGCGACTATGACGCCGCCATTGCGATCCTGCGCCAGCTTCTGGCACAGAACAACACCGCGCGTGATACCCTGCTGCGACTCGCCCATCTGTTGCGCGTGGTTGGCGCGCGCGATGAAGCCGTCGATATCTATAGCCGTGTCATAGCGCTGGATCCTGCCTGTGGCGAAGCCTATCTCGCGCTGGCCAATCTGACGACCTATCGCTTCGCCGATTTCGAAGTTGAAGCCATCAGGCAGGCGCTGGAGACGAAAGATCTCAGCGAACAGGCACGCATTGATCTGCGCTTTGCTCTTGGTCATGGCCTCGATCAACTCGGCCAGTATGAACAAGCCTTTCAAAATTTTGCCACCGCCAACGCGCTCAAGCGGATGCAGATCGATTTCGATATCGAGGCCGTCGAAGACACCATGGCGCGCGCCCGTCAAAGCCAGAGCGCGAGCTTCTTTGCCGCGCGCAGCAAGATGGGTCTGGATGACCTGAGCCCGGTCTTTATTGTCGGCATGCCGCGTTCGGGCTCGACGCTGGTCGAACAGATCCTCGCCAGCCACAGTCAGCTCGAAGCTCTGGGTGAATTGCGTCTGCTTTACCGGCTGGCGGGCGCTATCACCGAGGGCAAGGGCGATACCGCCTATGACAT
The DNA here is from genome assembly GCA_021808875.1 of Pseudomonadota bacterium. The sequence goes on from JAKBAU010000086.1 coordinate 8,649, forward strand.
GGCGCTTGCCGCGCTCGATGCAGACTCGACGGCCGCTTATGGGCGGGCCTATCTTGATGACATAGCTCAGCTGAAAACAACGTCACGCAACGGCTTCATCGACAAGACGCCCAACAATTTTCTGCACGTCGGCCTCATCCATCTGCTGTTTCCCAGGGCCGCGATCATCGACGTGCGCCGCCATCCCATGGCATGCGGCTTTTCCAATTTCACCCACCTCTTTGGTCCAGGTCACGAGTTCAGTTACCGGCTGAATGAGATGGGCCGCTTTTATCGCAGCTATGTCCAGCTCATGGATCACTATGACCAGGTGCTTCCGGGTCGGGTCTTTCGCCTCCATTACGAAGATCTCGTCATGGATCCCAAAACGCAGATCACACAGCTGCTCGCCCATCTTGGGCTTGAGTTTGAAGAGGCGTGTCTCTCGCCCCACCTGACCCGGCGCCCGATCCTCACGCCCAGCGCAGAACAGGTACGCCAGCCTCTAAGCCGCAGCACCGACACGCACTGGCATCACTATCAGCCGTGGCTCAGTCCCCTCGCTGAGGCGCTGGGACCGGTACTGGAGTGCTACCCCGCTGTGCCGTCATCTTTCTGAATGTTCAGAAGAGTTTCCGCGTGCCTTGGCTCGCCGGATGATGCGGGGCCCTCACGTGGAGGAAGCTCCGGCCGCACGCAAAACCGCAAGGAAACCAAACATGAGATCCTCCGGCGTGCGGTGAAGCCTTTGTGTCGGCAAAGGCTCTCGCGTTGACAACGCGGCGCAGCAGCTACATTGATCGCAGGACCGTTCTACCGGATGCGACTATTGCCTCGTTCGCGAACCGCCCGTTCAAAATCTGCCGCCATTGTCGCTGCAGCCCAATGGATGCAGACGGATCCCGTGCGGGTGGAAACAGAAATCCGTTCCGTCTTGGAGACGAAGCCTGACAATCCTGAAGCGCTGCTCGTGCTCGCCGAGGCCCTGCGCAGGCAAGACAGGAGCGCTGAGGCGCTGGCCATACTGACGTCACTCGACAAGCGCAAGCCGGGCTGGTCCGTCTTGCAACATGAGCTTGGCCTTGTTTTCTGCGCTCAAGGGGCATGGCCGCTCGCAGCCGCAGCCTTGCGCCGCGCCGTCGAACTTGATGCCGATTTTTTCGTGGCCTGGCGTGCTTTGGGTGATGCCCTCTATGCCTTGGGCCAGTTTGGCGAGGCCGATCACGCCTATGGGCGCTTCGCACAGGGCGCCGCGAGCGATCCATTACTCCGCGAGGCCATCGACGCAGTCAAGAACGGACGCGCTGACAGCGCGGAAGCTCAGATGAGGATGCGGCTCAAGTCTGAGCCCACCAATATTCTGGCGGCGCGCGTGCTTGCCAATATCTGCCGTCAAACGAACCGAAGCGATGAAGCTTCGCGGTTGCTGGCCGAGGTGATCGCGCGTGCTCCGTCATTCTGGCCGGCACAGCTGGATTACATCGACACCCTTTTTTCTTTAGCACGGTTTCCTCAGGCTCTGGAACATCTCGAAGCGCTGTTGCGCGCGCGGCCCGCAGAGATCGAGCTCCTCAGGCTGAAATTGCGCGGGCTCGCCGATCTTGGTGACTTCAGTGGTGCAGTTGCCGTGGCCCGTCAGCTCCTGGCGCTCAGTCCGACGGCGCCGGATGCGATACTGCAGCTGGCTCATCTTTTACGGGTGACAGGCGCACGCGGGGAAGCCATCGATCTCTATAACCGTTTGATCGCAGTCGACTGTCATTGTGGTGCCGCGTATTTGGGTCTTGCCGACATGAAGTCCTATCGCTTCAGCGAGGCTGAAGCCGAAGCGATGAAGCAGCTCCTCAAAAGAACGGATTTGGACGCGGAGACATGCCTCTCCCTGCGCTTTGCTCTCGGCCAGGCGCTGGATCAACTCGGACGCTATGAGGAAGCCTTTCGGAATTTTGCCATTGGCAACGCCCTCGAACGCGTGCGGGTAAATTTTGACAGCGAAGCCGTTGACGGCATGGTATCGCGCACCACCCGAATACTCACCGGCAACTTCTTCGCTCATCGCGCTGGCTCAGGGTTAACGGATGACCGGCCGATCTTCATCGTCGGCATGCCACGTTCAGGCTCAACTTTGGTCGAACAGATCCTGGCCAGCCACAGCGAGGTTGAGGCGTTGGGTGAACTGCCTCTGATCTATGAGCTCGCAACCAGGCTGACCGGCGGCAAAGGCGATGCCGCTTATCCGCAGGCGTTAGGCCAGGCAGCAGACGGGCAGTTCACGGAACTCGCCGGTCTCTATCTGCGTCAGGCCCTGATCCTCAAAAGAACCCCGCGGCATCGATTCATGGACAAGCTGCCCAATAACTTTCTCCATGTGGGTCTCATTCATCTGCTCTATCCCAACGCCGCGATCATCGACGTGCGTCGACATCCGATGGCCTGCGGTCTGTCAAACTTCATGCACCTGTTCGGCCGCGGTCACGAATTCAGTTATCGCCTGCGCGAAATTGGCCGCTTCTATCGTGCGTATGTTGAGCTGATGGCCCATTATGACACTGTGCTGCCTGGCCGGATCCACCGTGTCATCTATGAGGATCTTGTTGCCGAACCAGAAGCGCAGATTCGCGCTCTGCTTGCGTATTGCAGGCTCGGCTTTGAGGAATCCTGTTTGAGCCCCCATGAGACGCAAAGACCGATCGTGACCCCGAGTGCCGAACAGGTGCGCCAGCCCATGCGCAAGGATACGGGCCAGCATTGGCATCATTATGAGCCGTGGCTCATGCCCTTGGCCGAGGCACTAGGACCAGTGCTTGCGGCCTACCCCGCCCTGCCTGCCTCCTTCTGAGCGCCCAGAAGATATTCCCGGTTGCCATCGCCGCCCGCGATTGGGCTTTGGATGAGACCGCGTAACGTCCACTGCGGCTGTTGCGTAACGAAGAGGGCGATGCGTTCGGCCGCGGCAAGAGCCTCCGCCATGTCACGCACAAGCCCGCCGCGGCCGACGTGCCCACGGCCAACTTCGAATTGTGGTTTGACCAAGGCGACGAGCCATGCGCCCTCTGCGGCCAGAGTCAGCGCCGGCGGTAATACCAGTGTCAGAGAAATGAAGCTGACGTCTACCACGATGGCTTCGGGCCGACCGATACGCGAGGCCGGAAGCCGTCGAGCATTGACGCCCTCACAGAGCTCCACCCGTGGGTCCGCGGCAAGCAGGGGATCCATTTGCCCATGGCCCACATCGACTGCCGTGACCCGTTTGGCTCCGCGCTCGAGCAGC
>JAKBAU010000087.1 GCA_021808875.1 Pseudomonadota bacterium
GACGCCAATGGCGGCGACCGGGGGGCCGAGGAGCGTCTCAAACAGGTAATCAAGGCCTATGGCGTCCTGCGCGCGGCCGGCCTGACCTAAAGCCGGCGCCCTTTGTGTCCCTGCGTGTCAACGGCAGAGGGCAAAACCGTCGTTACCTCGGATCCGGAAAGACGCAACATGTCCACTGAGCCTCAGGGCCTCGATCCCGCCACCGCGCCTGACACCATGGTCGATGTGCGCAAGACTTTCGGCATCGACGCCAATTTACAGGTACCCGCCTTTTCGACGCGTAATGCTGAATATGTCCCGGACATTGACCTGGCCTATCGTTTCGACCGTGAAACCACGCTCGCGATTTTGGCGGGATTTGCCCACAATCGCCGCGTACTCATTCAGGGCTATCACGGAACAGGGAAGTCAACCCACATCGAGCAGATCGCCAGCCGCCTCAACTGGCCCTGCATTCGCATCAATCTGGACAGCCACATTAGCCGTATCGATCTCATCGGCAAAGACGCGATCGTGCTCAAGGAGGGCCGTCAGGTCACTGAATTTCGTGAGGGACTGCTGCCCTGGTGCCTGCAACATCCGGTGGCACTGACTTTTGACGAATACGATGCAGGTCGCCCAGATGTCATGTTTGTGATCCAGCGGGTGCTCGAAGTATCGGGAAAACTGACTCTGCTTGATCAGAACCGTGTCATCCACCCACACAAGGCGTTCCGTCTTTTTGCCACCACTAATACGATTGGTCTTGGCGACACTTCTGGTCTTTATCACGGCACGCAGCAGATCAATCAGGGACAGATGGATCGCTGGAGTATCGTTGCCACGCTCAATTATCTCCACCACGACGCGGAGGTCGAGATCGTGCTGGCGAAAGTACCGAGCTATAACGAGACTGCGGAAGGTCGAAAAGCCGTTGGTGCCATGGTGCGCCTCGCCGACATGACGCGCAACGCTTTCATGAACGGAGACCTTTCCACCGTGATGAGCCCGCGTACGGTTATCACCTGGGCAGAAAATGCCAAGATATTTGGTGATCTCGGATTCTCCTTTCGCCTCACCTTTCTAAATAAATGTGATGAGCTGGAGCGCGCCAGCGTTGCCGAGTTCTATCAACGTTGCTTCGGCGAGGATTTGCCGGAAAGCGCAGCAAAGATCCTGGTCGCATAAAGCGCGAATGGCGAATAACGATAATCCCGTCGAACCTTTCAAGCGTGCCGTCGCAGCCGCCGTGCGCAGCCTTGCGGGCGAGCCTGAAATGGATATCAGCTTCAGCGCGGAACCACCGTCGTTACGTGGCAATCGCGCCCGATTACCCTTGCCATCGCGCAACTTGCCGCCGGGCGAAATCGCCATTGTACGTGGTGCAGGTGACGCTTATGCCTTGCGGAAGGCCTATCACGAAGACAGCGTCCATGCACGCTTTCGACCAGCGAGCACGGATGCTGCCGAACTGTTCGAAGCTGCCGAGCAGGCCCGTGTCGAGGCAATTGGGGCATTGGCCATGCAGGGTGTCAGCGCCAATCTCGCTGCCAATCTGGAGGCCCGCTATCGGCAGAAGCCAGTTACGCAGGCGCGTGAACGTGCCGACGTGCCACTCGCAGATGCGCTCGGCCTTGTCGTGCGCGAGAAACTGACCGGGCAGCCACCACCAGACAGCATGCGGCATGCCGTCGACCTGTGGCGGGACATTATCGAGGAGCGGGCTGGAGACGATCTATCCAGGCTCGAAGGCGCGATACGCGACCAGACGGCCTTTGCCAAGCTGACACGGACAATCCTGAAGGACCTCAAGGTTGGCGATGAACTTGCCGAAGAGCAAGAGGGCGACGGAGACGCCAACGCCGACGAATCGGAACAGTCCGGCGAAGGCCAGGAGGGTGCCGAGGCCGAAAGCCAGGAGCAGTCCGGCGACGCCCAGATGCGTGAGGCTGAGGGGGACGAAGGCGAGGAGCTGACGGCGGAAAGCGAATCCGAAAGTGCGGAGGATCTAGCCGAGCAATCGGACAGTGACGAAGGCAGCAAGCCTTGGCGCCCGGAGCAGCCCTTCGCGGATCAGGAGAGCTGGGGCTATCGCATCTTCACCACCCAGTTCGACGAGATCATCCATGCCACCGAGCTGTGCGATGCCGAAGAGCTGACACGGTTGCGCAACTTCCTCGACCAGCAACTGCAATCTCTTCAGGGTGTGGTATCACGGCTGGCCAACAAGTTGCAGCGTCTTTTAATGGCCCAGCAGAACCGGACTTGGGAATTTGATCTCGAGGAAGGCATTCTCGACTCGTCCCGCCTGCCCCGCATCATCATGGATCCGATGTATCCACTTTCGTTTAAACACGAAAAGGATCTTGAGTTCCGCGATACCATTGTCAGTCTGCTATTGGACAACTCCGGATCTATGCGTGGCCGTCCTATCATGGTGGCAGCGATGTGTGCCGATATCCTGGCCCGTACACTGGAGCGATGTGCGGTCAAGACAGAGATCCTCGGATTCACCACACGGGCGTGGAAGGGAGGCCAGGCGCGCGAGCGCTGGATCACCCAAGGCAAGGCCCCCCATCCCGGCCGCCTCAATGATCTCAGGCACATCGTTTACAAGGGTGCGGACGAACCTTGGCGGCGGGCCCGACGCAATCTCGGTTTGATGATGCGCGAAGGGCTACTCAAGGAAAACATCGATGGTGAAGCGCTGATGTGGGCCCATGGCCGGCTCGTCGGGCGTCCGGAACAGCGTAAGATTCTCATGGTGATTTCTGATGGCGCGCCGGTCGACGACTCCACGCTTTCAGTCAATGCGGGGAATTACCTGGAACGCCACCTGCGCAATGTCATTCATGACATCGAAGAAAAGTCACCTGTGCAGCTTTCCGCAATCGGCATCGGCCATGACGTCACCCGCTATTATCGCAAGGCGGTCACAATCGTTGACGCCGAGCAGTTGGGCGGAGCAATGACCGAGCAGCTGATTTCACTCTTTGCCGAAGAACCCAGCCACGGTGCTGTGGGGAGCAAAACCCGCCTCTCGCGCGCCCGCCACGGCGGGCGACGGCGAGCATAGGCGTCAACAGACCGCAATCGACGTCTTGTCCCGTCGGGTAACCCCGGCATGAACCGAAAAGTGCACTGTCGTCATCAGCTTCGACAAGCTATTGGGGTGACGTCTTGAACCGGGATCAAGTCAAAAAAATCCGCTTCGCCGCGGCGCGCGCCTCCCGGCGCGGACGATCTGAAATTTCACCTTCAAAAAACATAGTGCGATCGGTTGAGCGAGTGGCACTGGCGAGGGCCTGCTTGTCATTGCAGATTCTGGCTATATCGGAACGCGCCTTGAGCCTGTTGTAGATCTTCTGTGCCACGGGACTGAGAGGCGCGGCCGTTGCTGACGCACCAAGAACAAGAAAAAGAAGAACCAGACCAAAGGAGCGCATGCGATCTCTCATGACCAAAGTGCAATGTGGGTAGCGGTTATACGATTCTGCAATTGCCCTTTGGGGCCGGCGGCGCGATGAATACCGGTCTGCTGGACCTCCGGAAGTATGGCGATACAGGCAAAATCGACCGACAAGGGATATTGCGCCAAGGCTGCTGCATCCCACAACTCACAAATCTCGCCAATGACTAGTCCAGTAATATCGCCATAGAAGAGAAACTTGCCGACCGCCCCTCGACGATGCCACGCATCGCCTCGCCATATATATTGTAGGCTTGCCGACCGCTCAGTGTGCTCGAACGCCCGTCGGAATGTTCAGCCAGGTCGCGAACTTTGAGTAGATTGAGCAATGCATTAGCCGAGGTCTCGCCGTTTGCGCCAAACGCCGTCATACGTTCACGGGTGGGATACAGAGCATCCTCGACCTTCACATATGTACACTCTACCTAACGGATGAATTGATCCAGAAGCGCAACGATCTCATCGGGTTTATCTTCCTGAAGAAAGTACCGTGCACCTTCGATGGTCACATGCTTCTGTTCGCGCCTGCCTCGTGCCCGCTCAAGAAAGACGCGTGCACCGCCACGGGTTACCGGATCGCTGTCCGAAAATGCCGTGAGAAAAGGCTTCTCAAATGACTCAAGAACCTTCCTGCCCACCTGATTCTCTTCGACTGATGCGTGTACGGAGGGAATCGGCACTAGGGAAGGGAAAAAAGCGAGCCCCCTCCTTGTAGATTTCTTTGGGAAAAGGCGCGAGATAGGCTCCGCGCTCTGCAGCGCCGAGTTCGCGCACGGTGCCCATATTGACGATCTCGCCAGTCGGCAGTTCGGGCATGGTCTGGCTCAGATGCAGCCATTGCTCGAAGGAAGGCGTGGCGCCCGTTCCAATGGGCAGACCCCCATCAGCCACGACGACACGCGGGAAACGCGCCGGATAAGAAGCCACCAGGCGCAGCCCAATCGATCCGCCCCAGTCCTGGCAAAACATCGTGATATTCCTGAAATCCAGGGTCATGAGCCAGTGCCTCATCCATGCACAAGCCGCTCATAACTGTAGTCGTTACGATCAGCCAGCTTGTCGGAGCAAGCAAAGCCAATCAAATCTGGTGCAATGGCACGATACCCCTTGGCAACCAGCCTTGGAACGATCTTGCGGTGAAGACAGCACCAGATCGACTCTCCGTGCAGCAGCAGTACCTTATCCGTGTCGGCAGATCCCTCATCAAGATGGTGAATCCGCAGGTTGGTTCCATCGGCGTCACAGATCTCGCAATCATGCACGGCGAAATCATAGTCGGGCAGATTTTCGAAGCAGCTGCCAGGCGTGCGCAGCACAAGAATCGGTCAATTCCTCCAGCTTGATAACGGAATATCACCTGCAGCATTATGACACTAGTAGTGTCATTTGTTTTTGGGCACATCAAGTCAAGGCTGAATCCGCGCTTCCGCGTGTTCCCATCACCTTAATTTTGTCGCGTCCTGGCTTCTGGTAGCGTCGACAGCCTGCTCAATCCTGGCCACAAACCCTGCAAATAGCAGCGTCAATGACCGGAAGGCAGCAGATCGACAAAATAAGTCGATGCCTGAGGTGCAGAGCATGCTGGTTGCATGGTTTGACCGTCAGCAAACATCTTGTCCAAAACCGATGCCAACCCAGGTAGATCGGTCAGTTTGGATCTACGTCTTATGCGCGCCCACAAAATCGAGGAGAGACTGTGCGGCCCGATAGGACGGAGCCAAACTGCCTTCGCCCAGTTTGTGGCAGGCCTCGCCAAGATCAGCGATTTGACGGGCACGCGTGGGGCCTTCTTCCAGAAGCGGCGAGAGGGCGTCGACCAGAGCCTCGGGCGTGCACTGCTCCTGAATGCGTTCAGGCACAGCCTCACGCCCGAGCAGAATATTCACGAGTGTTGCAAAGGGGGCATGAATGAAAGGACGAGCCATTTTGTAGGTCAGCCAACCTAACTTATAGCCAACGACCAGCGGCGTGCGCGCAAGAGCGAGTTCAGTCGTGACAGTTCCCGAAGCGGCCAGCGCCGCATTGGCCGCAGAAAAAGCCGAAAATTTATCATCCTCGCGATCCAGGATCGTTAGCGGTGTGGGCCAGTAAGACACTCCCCGTCGCACCTGCTCTGCGACGTGGGGTATGGTCGGCAGCACGCAGTAGAGATTGCGAGTTCTTTGTTGCAGCAGCGCGACTGCATCACGAAAGACCGGTAAAAGAAGACGAACCTCATTGCTACGGCTGCCGGGAAGGACGCAAAGAAGGCACGCATCTGGCGGAATACCAAGACGCTCACGCAATTCCGGCCCCCCTTGCATGCGAGCGGCACGCTCGATTACCGGGTGGCCGACGAAGACAGTCTTGAGACCATAGGACTGGAAGAACTGCGCTTCGAAAGGAAGCAGTGCAAGCAAGAGATCAAAATAACGTGCCATGGCCCTGGCACGATAAGCGCGCGACGCCCAGACCTGTGGGGCGACATAATTGACTGTAGCGATCTTAGGAGCCCGACGCTTTAGCTTACGCGCTATGCGATGGGTAAAGTCAGGACTGTCAATCAGTACTACGGCGTCAGGCTGGGTGCGCACAGCAAAATCCACCGCTTCATTGACGCGAGCAAGAATTCTGGGAATCTTGGGCACGACTTCGCGCAGGCCCATCACGGCGGTGTCGGAGAGTGAAAATAGCGACGACAACCCTTGTGCCGTCATTGCTTCGCCACCTACGCCGCTGATCTCAACCTGTGGATCCAGGTTTCTGAGCGCCATCATCAGCTGCGCCCCCAGCTGGTCCCCGGACGGCTCGCCACAGACCAGCATGAGCCGGGGCGGGGTCATGATCCAGCGTCGCGTAAAAATCCGTAGACGAATAATCCCGCGCGGTCTGCCGCGGCGCATACCTCCTGTCGTCCCAAAATCAGGGTGCTCCCAGCCTCCACCGCGATGCCGCCAAGACCGGCCGCCGCCGCGTTGGCAATGGTCTGGATGCCGATTACCGGCAGATCTGTTTTTCCATCCTGCTGTGGCTTCGGCGCCTTGACGAGAACACCTCGAGGGTTTCCAGGAACGCCGCGAATCGCAGCAGGAAGACTGGCTACACGTTCTATCATGCGATCAGTCCCTTCCGCTGCTTCAACCGCAAGCACCAATCCGTCACACACTGCCGCTGCCTGCCCGACATCAAGCCTTCCCATCAGCCGGACCACCTCAACCGCAATCTTGATATCTGCCAGATCATTCTCTGAAGGTGCGCGTCGCCCCAAAGCACCTGGTCCCATCAGCAACGATGGTGCAGCCTCAGCAACGCCAATCGCACGAAACCCGTCATCTTCGAAGAGTGCCACCATGCATTTTAGCAGCGCATCGTCGCCACGGCGGGCTGCGGCCAGAACACGCGGCAAAACGCGTGCCCCTTTGAAGTCAAGTTTGACCTCGCTGAACCGCGGGCGGGCAACTTTCCCCGCCAGTAATACCTCATCCACTCCGTGATCACGTAGCAATTGCATCGCTCTGCCGACCTCGCCTAGCGAGTTCCATGCGTGAGGATACTGTTCCACTCCTGGATCGGCTGCTCCAACGAGCGCGAGAATAAAAACATCTCGACCGCCTTGACGTACGGCATCAGCAACAGCAAGCGGCAGCGCGCCGCCTCCGGCAATGATCCCAAGCACGGCCATTACTCTGACTCCACGCCCGTTCGCCGGCGCGCTGAGCAGACCGGACGCTTGGCGTCCGCTAGTATGAAGTGGACAACTTCCTGCACCTCAGCGATTTCGGGCCAGCGCTGCGCCGCTGCCTGCGCGCGACTAGCGAGTGTACTGCTCTCATCCTGGAAGATGACGCGAAAGGCTCCGCGCAATGCGTGAATATGAGAGCGGGCGATGTTGCGTCGCTTCAGGCCAATCAGGTTGAGACCGGTCAGGCGTGCGCGCGACCCGATCACCATGCCATACGGAATGACATCCTCGTTGACGCCGGTGACACCACCTACAAAGGCAAAGCGCCCAACCCGCCCGAATTGCTGTACCGCCGATAGACCTCCGAAATTGGCGCCCTCGCCCACTTCGACATGTCCGCCCAATTGCACCCCATTGGCAAAAGTAACCCCATCACCAACAGTACAGTCATGTGCGACATGGCTGTAGGCCATGAAATAACCGGCCCGACCGACACGCGTGATTCCGTGCCCTTTTGCACTGCCGGCACTCATGGTCACGTGCTCACGGATGACGCAGTCGGCGCCGATCACGAGGCACGAGGAGCCGCTACGGGCACCACGGATCTGGGCATCCCCCCCCAACACCGCATGGGCATAGACCTCCGTGCGCGCGCCGATGCGCGCGCCGCCACCGATGACCACGTGCCCATGCAGCCGGACACCATCAGCAAGTTCTGCACCGGACTGCACAAGACAATAAGGGCCGATTTCGACGCCAGCGCCCAGCAGTACGCCGTCTTCTATTATCGCCGTTGGATGAATGGTCACGTCGGCGTATCCGCATCCCGGATCATGGCACTATATTCCGCTTCGGCGCACAGCGTGGTTCCGACATAGGCCTTGCCTTCGAAGCGCCACACCGGTCCTCGCCGCTGTAAGGCTTTGACCGGAAACCGCAGCATATCGCCGGGAACCACTGGCCGGCGAAACCGCGCCTTGTCGATGGTCATGAAATAAACGATCTTCTGTGTGTCGACGCCTCCCATGGTGTGAACCACGAGAGCACCAGCTGCCTGGGCCATAGCCTCGACAATCAACACGCCAGGCATGACTGAATAGTTGGGAAAGTGTCCAGCAAAATGCGGTTCATTGAACGACACCGCCTTCCAACCCACCGCGCTTTCTCCAGGAACGATATCACTCAGCCGCTCAACGAAGAGAAAGGGGGCGCGATGCGGCAGCAGCCTCTTGATCTGCTCAACATCCAACACCACAGCATCCTGTTCTTCAGCCATTCCCATCTCGCTTGCGACGCTTGGCCAGCAATGCCAACGTCGCCACCTCCCGCCGCCATTGGATGATCGGGCGCAGCGGAAATCCGCCATAATCCCGTCCGCCAGGATATGTTCCCGACGGTACGCCACTTTTTGCCGCGATCCGCGCGCCATCACCGATCTGGGTATGATCGGCAACCCCCGCCTGGCCGCCCAAGATCACAAAATCCCCCAACTCCACGCTACCAGCTAGACCAGCCTGGGACACGATCACGCAATGGCGACCGACGCGGCAGTTGTGCCCAATCTGGACCAGATTATCAATCTTCGTTCCTTCGCCGACGACCGTGTCGCCCAGGGCGCCTCGATCGATCGTAACATTGGCACCAATCTCGACGCTGTCCTGAATGATCACGCGGCCAAGCTGAGGAATCTTGAAGTGACCCTTGGGCCCGGAGACAAATCCGAACCCAGGCTGCCCGATACGCGCGCCAGGCAGAATCAGAACATTGTCCCCCACATAGGCATGGCTGATCGTGACCTGACTGCCGATCTGCGCTTTGCGGCCGATGGCGACGCCGCGGCCTATGACAGTTCCGGCACCGATCTGCGCCCCCGCGCCAATCTGGGCACCAGGGCCTACTACCACCCCCGGCCCCAACATCACCTCAGCCCCAATATCTGCAGTAGGGTCGACTGCGGTCTGCTGCGACCAGACGACCTGTTCATGCTCTGGGTAGAAGAGACGTGCTACAGCGGCAAAGGCCGCGAGCGGATCGCTAACCAAGATCAAATGGCAACCAGAAGAAGCATTAGCCGGCACTCGCGAGACCAGGCAAAAACCCGCCGCTGACCTCGCAAGTGCCTCGGTAGCAGACTTGCTACCATCACAGAACGCCAAATGCTGCGGCCCCGCCCCAGTCAAGGAGGCAAGGTCGTGCACGAGAGCCGGTAGCTGGCTGTCTGCGGCGCTCGCCCCAGACACGATCGCGCACAGCTGCTCTACCGAAAAAGGCCCGTGATTGTCGAAAAAGCGAGGATCGGCCATGAGGAACGCCCGAAGCCCACTTGGGGCCAAACGCCGGTGCGAATGGCCCTCAAGAGCGCTTGCGGCTTACTGTGCCGGCGGCTGCGGCTGAAGCATGTTCTTCGGCGGCATCACCAGGTCAACCTTGACCGCCGGCAGCTTCTTGTTGAGGCGGGAGATGACCACCGGAGTAACATCGACATCCACTGTGCCCAGGATAACGACATTGCGATCGAAGAGCAGATTAGCGCCGCGCTCAGCCATCACTCCTTGCAGAATGGGTCCCAGTGCCTGTTCAACCTGCTCACGGGCCTTGATGACACCACCTTGGATCAGTTCCTGACGGTGTTCCACCTGCTGCTGGAAGGCTTGCGCCCTCTTCTGAAAGGCCTCCAGCTTCTGCCTCTTGGCGTCGGCGGAGAGGATGGCGGCCTGCTGCTCAAGCTGGGTACGCTCACGCTTGAGGGCATCGCTTTCACCCTTGAATTCTTTCTCTGCGGCAGTGGTGTAAGCCCGTACCTGCGAGGCTATGTCTTGGCCTACTTTGGACTGGCTCAAAATCGCGGCACGGTCAATCACGAGGATCTTAGGAGCCGGCGTCTTGGTAACCGGCGTGGCGCCAGTCGCCTGGGCCGAAGCCACTGTGGCAGTGAGAGAAAGTGCGGCAGCCATCGCTGCGGCCGCAAAGGTCTTGGCCAGAAGGCCGCGGATACGATTGCTCATCATTGTTGTTGTCCCAATCCTGTCTGAGTACTGAAGAGTATGTTTTGTGTTTGATCGTAAGGTGCTTTGATAATCGGTACACCAAAGTCGATTTCGACCGGACCGAACGGCGATTTCCAGCCGACACTAAGGCCGACGGACATACGAAACGCCATATTATCCTTCACACAGCTCGTTGGCGTACAGACCCCCGGCCCCGAATCAATATGCCCAAGCGTACCGAAATACGAGAACAGCGATAAGCTGATCCCATAGCTGGCAGGCATGAAGTCTGGCAGCCGAACTCGGGTACTGCCAATGGCGTAGGCGTCTCCGCCCACCGCGCCATAGCTGCCTGAGACGATGTCACGCGGGCCAACGCCAGCAAGCTTGAAGCCCGGGAAGGAGTCGCCGCCGCGGAAGAACCTCTCATTGAGGGGCACGAATTGTCCGCCATACCCGGTAATGTAGCCCGCCGTCAGCTTCAGCGAACCAATCAAATCGCTCCAAATGATCGGATAGTAGGTGAGGAATTCGGCCGTGCTGCGCAAATATTTGAGATTGCCACCCAGGCCAGAAAATTGCTGGCTGAGCGTAAAGGCCATGCCATGTGTGGGACGAACCGGATCATTGAGAGTGTTATAGGCGTAAGAATAGCCAATGGCGGAGGTCTCTTCAGTACCGGACGCCTCCTGAATGATCAGCGGTGCGTTGGGGTATGGCGTGATCTTGTTGATACCCCAGGTGTAGTTCAGTCCAACACTGCCATATTCGGAGACGGGGAAACCGAAGCGCAGACTTGCTGATGTCGAATCGCCCTGATAGCTGGCCTGGGTGTAACCATAGACCATCTTGTAGAGGTCGATCCCGGCAGATAACGGCAGATTCAAGAAATAGGGTTCGGTGAAGCTGAGTTCGTAGTCCTGCTGAATGTAGGATTCCGAGACCGACGCGCGGAAAGATTCGCCTGTACCGAAGAGGTCGGACTGCAAATAGCTGAACTGCCCGACAAAGGAGCTGAAGGAGGAGTAACCCGCACCCAGTTGCAGCTGCCCGGTCGACTGCTCGGTCACATGGACGTTGAGTATGGTCCGATCCGGTGCCGATCCCGGAGCAGTGGAAATATCGACGTTTTTGAAGAACCCAAGCGATTTGACGCGGGTACGTGAGCGATCGACAAGAACCCGGTTATAGGCATCGCCTTCGGCAACCCGGAATTCACGGCGAATGACCTTGTCGAGGGTCTTATTATTGCCAGTGATATTGATCCGCTCAATGTAAACACGCGGCCCCTGATCGATCTTGAACACCAGATCGATGGTATGATTCTTTCGGTCCCGTCTCAGTCTCGGATGCACCTGGGCAAAGGCATATCCTTTGGTACCAACCGCGTTGGTCAGCGCATCGATGGTTTTGTCGACGAGCGATGCGTTATAGAGATCGCCTTGATGCAGCCGCACCAGCGGCAACAGCTCGCGCGCTGGCAACTCCTTGATTGTGGAATCAATTTCGACCTTGCCGATGTGATAACGCGCACCCTCGTGGATGGCAAAGCGGATGTAAAAATCCTTGCGATTGGGCGTCAGCTGCGCAACAGAGGTTTTGACCGAAAAATCCGCGTAACCGT